>JBMOOR010000218.1:0-8887 GCA_049324555.1 Pseudomonadota bacterium
ATTGAGGGCGACGGCGTAAAGGCCCGGATTGTGCCCGACCGCGAGGATGTGGACGGCTTCGTCAGGCGCGGTCGCGATCGCGGAAATGATTGCGTCGGGCGTTGCTCGATAAAGGCTCTCGACGAAGAGCTCGCGCGCACTCGGTCCAAGATGGTTCGCGACAAGGTCGAGCGTCTGGCGCGTCCTCAGCGACGGCGAGCAGATCACAAAGTCCGGCGCAAGCCGCAACGCCGCAAAGTGCGCGCCGATGCGCGCCGCATCAGCGCGTCCGCGTTTTGTCAACGGACGATCGAAATCGCGAAGCGACGGGTCGTCCCTGCCGGCCTTCGCGTGGCGGATAAGAGTGAGGCGCTTCATTGGCGGATGATAGCGCAGCCTCGCGCTCAATCAACCATCAGCACCGCTTTGCCCTGCACCTGCCGAGCCTCGACGAGCTTTAAGGCGTCAGCGGCTTTCTCCAGAGGAAAGCGCGCGGTGATGCGGGGCTTCACTTTTCCTTCCGTATACCAACGAAGAAGCTCGGCGACGTGTTCGGAGTGGCGCTTCGGATTGCGCATGGTGAAGGCGCCCCAGAAGACGCCGACGATCTGGCAGCTCTTCAACAGCGTCAGGTTGAGCGGCAGTTTCGGAATGCCGGCCGGAAAGCCGACGACGAGGAAACGGCCCTCCCAGGCGAGCGCTCGCAAAGCGGGCTCGGCGTAATCGCCGCCGACGGCGTCATAGACGACGTTTGCGCCGTCGCCGCCGCACGCAGCCTTTATCTGTGCGGCGAGCGCCTTTTGACCATCCTTGTCGATGTCTTTCGGATAGATCACGAAATCGTCGGCGCCGAGTTCGCGCGCGAAGGCGGCCTTTTCCGGCGAGGAGACGCCGGCGACGACCCTGGCGCCCATCGCCTTGCCGATTTCGATCGCCGCGGCGCCGACGCCGCCTGCGGCGCCGAGGATGAAGAGCGACTCGCCAGGCTTCAGTTGCGCGCGGTCCTTGAGCGCATAATGCGAGGTTCCATAAGTCATCAGGAATCCCGCCGCCTCGTCGAACGGCATCGCGTCCGGAATTTTCACGGCGGCTTTCGCGTCAACGGCGAGATGGGTCGCATAGCCGCCATGAAGCGTCATCGCGAGAACGCGCTCGCCCTTCTTGAAGGCGGAGACGCCGTCGCCGACTGCATCGATGAGACCTGCAACCTCGCCGCCAGGTGCGAAGGGCCGGGGAGGGCGAAACTGATACATGTCGCGAATGATGAGCGTATCGGGAAAATTGACGCCTGCGGCTTTGACAACGATGCGAATCTGACCGGGTCCGGGCTCAGGCGTTGGAGCCTCCATCAGCTTCAGACTGTCCGGGCCGCCCGGCTCAACGCTCATCATCGCCTTCATTGGATTTCCTGCCTTCCCGGCTTGCGTAACCGACGCATCTTACGCATGGTCATGCCCGTCACAACGGCCTTTAGCACGGCCCAAGGGAGGGATTTGATGCGGTTCGTATCGGCGGCGCTCGCCTTGACGATGCTTGCGTCCTGCGCCACGGCGGCGAAGGCGACGCTCAATGACCGGTTCCGCGCAATCGGCCTCTCCGCCGATATGGCGGACTGCATGGTTGATGATCTCGATCAGCGGCTCGACGACAATGATCTCCGCGATCTCGCGAAATACACCGTCGGACTTTCTCGCGCCGATACGCCGATGGAAGCGATTGACTCACTGCTCGAAATCGACAACCCGCGCGCGGTCGCCGCAATCGGCCGCGCCGCCTTTTCCTGCGTCTCCGGATTCGGCAGGTGAAAGATCCCGCTCGCGCCGCGCCTGTTGCGGCGAAGACCGACGCGTATTCATGGTATGTGCTGGCGGTCCTGACGATCGTCTACACGTTCAATTTCGTTGATCGGCAGATCATTGCGATCGTCTCGCCGGCGATCAAGGAAGAACTCGGTCTTTCTGACTCGATGCTGGGCCTCTTGAAGGGTCTCGCCTTCGCTGTGCTCTACACGTTGATCGGAATACCGATCGCGTGGGCGGCGGATCGCTGGAATCGGGTCTCGATCGTCACGATCTCGCTCGCCGTTTGGTCCGCCTTCACTGCGTTGTCAGGACTCGCGGCGAACGCCGCGCAGCTTGCGCTTGCAAGGATCGGCGTCGGCATAGGCGAAGCCGGCGGCTCGCCGCCATCGCATTCAATCATCGCCGACTACTTTCCAAAGGAGAAGCGCTCGACCGCGCTGTCGATCTATTCGCTCGGCATTCCGTTCGGCCAGATGCTTGCCTTTCTTGCAGGCGGCTGGGTGCTTGAAAACCTTGGCTGGCGGAACGCGTTCTTCGTTGTCGGCGTTCCCGGCGTCATCCTTGCGATCGTCCTTAAACTGACGGTCAAGGAGCCGATCCGCGGCGCGCAGGACGGCGGCGTCGCCGAGGCGACTTTCGCTGAGGGGTTCGCAGCGCTGATGAAAATCCCGAGCTATTGGGGAATCGCCGCAGGAACGGCCCTTGCATCGTTCACCGGCTATGGAATCGGCCTCTGGGTCGTTGACTTCTATCGCCGGACCTATGACCTGTCGTATACGGAGATAACCGTGCCGCTCGGAATCCTCAACGGCGTCGTCTATGGCGTCGGCACCTGGGCAGGCGGCTTCCTGACGGACCGCTTCGGTAGGAAGGACAAAGGCGCCTATGCATGGATCCCGGGCCTTGCCATGCTGGCGACGATCCCGGCGGGAGGGCTCTCGATCTGGGCCGGCTCGCCCTTCTGGGCGTTTTTCTGGTCGGCGCCGTTCCTTCTGGGGCTTGGCATGTATCTTGGGCCGTCCTTTGCGACAATCCAGACGCTCGCGCCCGTTACCTTGCGCGCCTTCGCGATCGCGTTCCTGTTTCTCATCCTGAACCTTTTCGCGCTCGGCTTCGCCCCGCTCTGGGTCGGCTTTGCATCTGACACCTTCGCCGCTGCGCATGGCGAGGCGAATGGTCTTCGCCTCGCGTTGACGACGCTCGGCGCATCAAGCCTTATCGCAGCGCTTGCGTTTTTCTGGACGGCGCGGAAACTCCCCGCCGACTGGGCCAAGGCGGACACGCGCCGTTAAGCGCGACGACGTTCCGGCTTGTTCCCGGCGGCGGCGAACCGCTATAGGCCCAGTCTATTCCTCTCCGAAAGGCCTGTTCCGCCGCCATGTCCCGCATCCTCATTACATCCGCGCTTCCCTACATCAACGGCATCAAGCATCTCGGCAATCTCGTCGGGTCGATGCTGCCGGCGGATGTTTATGCGCGCTTCCAGCGGGCGAAGGGGGAAGAGGTTCTTTTCCTCTGCGCGACCGACGAACATGGCACGCCGGCGGAACTCGCCGCGCGCGCCGCCGGACAGACGGTCGAGCGGTATTGCGAAGAGCAGCATGAGATCCAGAAAAAGGCTTGCGTGGAATTCGGGCTTTCCTTCGATCATTTCGGCCGTTCATCAGGTCCGCAGAACGAAAGGCTGACGCAGCACTTCGCGGCGGCGCTTGAGAAAAACGGCCTCATCGAGGAGCGCATCGACCGCCAGATCTATTCGATCGACGATCAGCGCTTCCTGCCCGATCGCTATGTCGAGGGGACATGCCCCCATTGCGGCTATGAAAAGGCGAGGGGCGACCAATGCGACAATTGCGGGCGGCTGCTCGATCCGGTCGAACTTAAAGATCCCTATTCGTCGATTTCCGGCTCACGCAATGTCGAGATGCGCGAGACGAAACATCTCTATCTCCTGCAATCGAAGATGCAGCAGAAGATCGCCGACTGGGTCGCGTCGAAGCCGGACTGGCCTCAGCTTACGAAGTCGATTGCAGGCAAGTGGATCAAGGAAGGCCTGCAGGACCGTTCGATCACGCGCGACCTTTATTGGGGCGTGCCGGTCGCCGCGGGCGGCAGGCCGCGTCCCGGTTTTGAAGCGAAGGTCTTCTACGTCTGGTTCGACGCGCCGATCGAATATATTGCGTGCACGGAGGAATGGGCGGAGGCCGGACGGGGATGTGATTGGCGCTCGTGGTGGCGGCTCGACGAAGGCGCCGAGGATGTCCGCTACGTGCAGTTCATGGGCAAGGATAATGTCGCCTTCCACACGGTGTCGTTCCCGGTAACGCTCCTCGGATCGGGCGAACCGTGGAAGACGGTCGACGCGCTGAAATCCCTGAACTGGCTCACCTGGTATGGTGGGAAATTCTCGACAAGCCAGAACCGCGGCATCTTCATGGACCAGGCGCTTGAACTGCTGCCCGCCGATTACTGGCGCTGGCATCTGATGGCGAACGCGCCGGAATCGGACGACGCCTCCTTTACGCTCGAACATTTCGCCTCGGTCGCGAACAAGGACCTCGCCGACGTGCTCGGCAATTTCGTCAACCGCATCACACGCTTCGGCGCGTCGAAATTCGGCGAGGCGGTTCCGTCGGCGGGCGCCTATGGCGAGGTCGAAGAAAAGCTCATCGCCGATCTCGACGCAAAGATCGCCGCTTATACGTCAGCGCTCGAAGCGATGGAATTCCGCAAGGCATTCGCCGAGCTTCGCGGCGTCTGGGTCGCCGGCAACGAATATCTGCAAATCGCCGCGCCGTGGACGGCATTCAAGACCGATCCTGATCGTTCTGCGGCGGCGGTGAGGGCGGGGCTCAATCTGATCGTACTATTCGCGGCGCTCTCGCGGCCGGTGATCCCGCATACGGCGGAGAAGATGTTTGCGATCTTCGGCCTCGATCCGAAGGAAGCTGGCAAATGGCCGACATCGGCGAAAGCGGCGCTGTCGTTTTTGAAGCCGGGTCACGCGTTCCAATTGCCGGAAGTGCTTTTCAAGAAGATCGAGGACGAGCAGGTTCAGGCGTGGCGGGAGAAGTTCGGGGCGGGGTAGGGAGAAACGGCGGAGCGCGCGGCCCATCCTTCGCGACGCCCCTATTGCGCTTTTCCCTCTCCCGCTTGCGGGAGAGGGCAGGGTGAGGGGGCGTCAACCCGCGAAAATTTCTCCATTTACGGGCCTTCACCCCCGGCCCCTCTCCCGCGCGCGGGAGAGGGGAGCAGGGAGAGTCGCGCTTTCGCCTGCTCGTCGGACTTGATTTCAGCGTGCCGCCGCCTTACATTATGCCTTACTAAAAGTAAGGAATCCTGCAATGAGCGCCGCCACCCTGACATCGAAGGGCCAGCTTACGCTTCCTAAAGAAGTTCGCGTCGCGCTCGGCGTCGGTCCCGGCGACCGGGTTGATTTCGTTCGCATGGAAGACGGGAATTTCGCCGTCATTCCGGCGACGATGCCGGTGAAGAGATTGAAGGGTATTCTTAAGAAGCCGGCGAAGCCAGTGTCGCTCGACGCGATGGAGAAGGCGATCCTGTCGGGAGCCAAGGGCGCTTGATCGGCCTCGACACGAACGTCATCGTGCGCTTCCTCGCGCAGGACGATGAAGTCCAATCGCCGTTTGCGTCACGGCTTTTTTCCCGGTTGTCGCGCGACAATCCGGGGTTTGTCAGCCTCGTCGTTCTTGCAGAGGTGAGCTGGGTCCTTGCGCGCGCCTACAAGACAACAAGAAGGGAGTTGGCGGAAACTGTGGAAGGGCTCATGCGGTCCGCCGAGATCCGGATTGAAAACGCTGAGGCAGCGTGGCGGGCGCTCGGCGTCTATCAGGCGAGCAAGTCGGCGGAGTTCGCCGATGCGCTCATCGCGGAGATTGCGGCGCTTGAAGGCGTGTCGCAGACATTGACCTTTGATCGAGGCGCGGCGTCCGAGGCTGGAATGACGCTCTTGGCGTGACGAATCGAGTTTGCTGAAGTCCTTGCACGCGAAATCGTCGGCGCGCAGATTCTGGGGTGGCGGGAGAAATTCGGGACGGAGTGACTGAAGAATGGCGATAAACGCTTTAATCTCGACCTACGGGCTCTTCTGGAAGCGGGAAAATGTTCATTGGGGGCGACCGAAGAACGCTGGTCACCTCTTGGGCTTTGCAGCTAAAGCGAAACGAACAAACATCGTCGATTTTCGGGAGCAGCAAGGCATCTACGCACTTTATGATGGGGCCTACCAGCTAATTTATGTTGGCCAAGCCGGTAGCGGCGCGAACAAGCGCCTTTTCAGGCGATTGAAAGATCATACGCGAGATCATCTCGCTGATCGGTGGACGAAATTCTCGTGGTTTGGCATCCAACGAGCACTAAACAACGGAGAATTGTCAGCGGAAAAGCAGGCGGCGCATACTACCATCAGCGCTATCTTAGATCAGATGGAAGCGATCTTGATCGTAGCTGCCGAGCCACGACACAACAAACAAGGCGGCAGATTCGGCAAGCTTGCGAAGCAATTCTTGCAGTTTCGCGATGTCGAGGCGTTGGGGCTGGAGCCAAATGTGATGCTATCAAACATCGCCAAATCCGTTGAGTCGATTGCATCGGAGCAAAGAAAATGAAATCCCTCTTCTCCCTCTCTAACCGCACCGCGCTCATCACCGGAGGCTCTCGCGGCATCGGCAAGATGATTGCGCGCGGCTTTCTTGAGCATGGCGCGCGCGTCTACATCTCCTCGCGCAAGTCCGAACAGTGCGAGCAGGCGGCCGAGGAACTGTCGAAATACGGCAAATGCGTCGCCATTCCGCAGGACGTCTCGACCGTTGAGGGCTGCAAGGTCCTCGAACGCGCCTACGGCGTGTCGGAGGCTTCGCTCGACATTCTCGTCAACAACGCCGGCGCCGCTTGGGGCGCCGAGTTCGACGAGTTTCCGGAAAGCGGCTGGGACAAGGTGATGGACTTGAACGTCAAGTCACCCTTCTTTCTGACACAGACGTTTCACGCGCACATGAAGGCGGCGGCGAGCCCCAATAAGCCCGGCAAGGTGATCATGATCGCCTCGATCGACGGCATCCGCATCAATCCGTGGGAGACCTATTCCTATCAGGCGTCGAAGGCGGCGCTCATTCATTTGACGCGGCGGATGGCGGCGCGATTGATTAAGGACAATATCTGCGTTTCCGGCATCGCGCCCGGGGCCTTCGCGTCAGAAATGAACAAGGCCGCGCGCGATCATGAGGAGATGGTCGCAAAGATGGTTCCGGCGGGGCGCATCGGCGCCGATGAAGACATGGCGGGCGCCGCGATCTTCCTCGCAAGCCGCGCTGGGGATTACGTCGTCGGCGACACGCTCGCCGTCGACGGCGGCGTCGCTTATTCGAGCTTCGGGCATTTTGGAGGGTGACCGCTATGACAAATCAACAGCCGATCAACTCGCCTTTCCACGCCAAATCGACGGCCGCCGAAGTGATCAAGGGCGTCGATCTTTCAGGCAAATTCGCCGTGGTGACGGGCGGCTATTCCGGCATCGGCGTTGAAACAGTCCGTGCGCTCGTCTCCGCCGGCGCCGAAGCGCTGGTTCCCGCGCGCGACGTCGCGAAGGCCAAGGACGCGCTGAAGCCTTTGCCGGGCAGGATCAGCGTCGCCGAGATGGACCTTTCCGATCTTGCGAGCGTTCGCGATTTCGCCTCCGGCGTCGTTGGTGCGGGAAAGCCGATCCACCTCCTCATCAACAACGCCGGCGTGATGGCTTGCCCGGAAACGCGCGTCGGACCGGGATGGGAACTGCAGTTCGCAACCAACCATATCGGCCATTTCGTCCTGACGAACGCCTTGGCGCCGCTTCTCAAAAAGGCGAACGGCGCGCGCGTCGTGTCGCTCTCTTCTACAGGCCACAAGATTTCGCCGATCCGCTGGGGCGATATTCATTTCATCAAAGAGCCTTACAATAAATGGACCGCCTACGGACAATCGAAGACGGCGAACGCGCTCTTCGCGGTCGGGCTCGACGCGCGAATGAAGGGCGAAGGCGTCAGGGCCTTTGCGCTCCATCCGGGCGGGATCATGACGCCGTTGCAGCGGCATTTGCAGCTTGAGGAGATGGTGGCCGCGGGCTGGCTTAACGAAAAAGGCGAGCCGTCCGAAATGGCGAAGGGGCTCTTCAAGACGCCGGAGCAGGGTGCCTCGACGACGGTCTGGTGCGCGGTCAGCCCCCTTCTGAACGGAATTGGGGGCGTCTATTGCGAGGACTGCAACATCGCCAGGCTCGCCGGTCCCGACGCGCCGCGCCATGCGGAGGTGCAGTCCTACGCGGTTGATCCCGCTGAGGCGGAGCGCCTGTGGCGCGAAACGGAGGCGGTGGTCGCCTGACACCTCGCCCGTTCAGCGGGGCCGGCGGCGTCGACGCGCCGCCGGACGATCGCCGCTATTTTTTCGCGGCTTCCTTTTCGGCCGCGGCGAGCTGTTCTCGAAGCTGCGCGATCATCGCAGCACGATGTTCGGCTTCTTTCTTCGCGCTTGCTTCCATGTGTTCGATCGCACGTCGCAACGCCTTCGCGCGCGCCGCCGGGTCTTTCTCATCGGTCGCATCTGCGTAGCCGAGGCAAAGAACATCTTCATCGGCGCCGCCGTCGCCTTTTTTCATACGAATCGCGTCGCATTGCATATCCAAGGAGGGATCGCCGTCGCCTGAGAACACGATGACCTTGTGCTCGCGTCGAACGCCATCATCGTCGCCCCCTCCCAACCCTTCGAGTTCTCCAAGTTCGCCGATCCAGTGCGGATGATCCGGCTCGACGCCGATCTCGATGGTCTTCTTCTTGCCGTCGGCGCCGACGACGACGATCGTGTCGTAAGGAGTCTTCTCGCCCGGGCCGTAGGCGTCTTCGGAAACGAGCTTCCCGTTCTTGTCCCAGATCTTGACGGTGCGATTGCCATTCTCGTTCCGGATTTCAATCTTCTTCGCGTTCTTGACGCCTTCGATTTCGAGCGCCTCGCCTTCATCGACGCTGATCACGTTGACCGAACTCACCTTCTTGCCGGCTTTGACGACTTCGACTTCCTTTTTCGCCTCTTTCTCGGCGGCGTAGGAATAATTCGCG
>JBMOOR010000219.1:0-8874 GCA_049324555.1 Pseudomonadota bacterium
CGCGAGCCCCCTCAGTCGCCTTCGGCGACAGCTCCCCCGTTATAGAAACGAGGGAGCGGGAGAAAGAAAGCCGCCGCACGCTCCTTGCTCCCCCGTTTACGGGCAGGGCAATCGCACATAGCTCCAAACCCTCTCCCGCTTGCGGGAGAGGGTAGGGTGAGGGGGCGCAATGGTGAGCACCAGGAAGATAGTCGTTTTGACCGGCGCCGGCGTTTCCGCCGATTCCGGCGTCTCGACCTTCCGCGACCCGGACGGCGTCTGGTCGAAATACGATTATCGCGAGGTCGCGACGCCGGAAGGGTTTGCGAGAAATCCTGAGTTTGTCCATTCCTTCTACAATTGGCGGCGCGCCAACATTCAGACTGTTCAGCCGAACGCTGCGCATGTCGCGCTTGCGGCGCTCGAAGCTCGCCTCGGCGACGGCCTCACTCTTGTCACGCAAAATGTCGATGACCTTCATGAACGCGGCGGATCGAAGCGCGTCATCCACATGCACGGCGAATTGTTGAAAGCGCGCTGTTCGGCGTGCGAAGCCGTGCATTCGTGGGGGGGCGATCTTGCGCTCGAAACGCGTTGCCCCGATTGCAAGGCGGATCGCCATATGCGCCCCGATGTCGTCTGGTTCGGCGAAACGCCGATGTTCATGGAGGAAATCGCGGCGGCGATTTCGAAGGCCGATTTGTTTGTCTCGATCGGCACATCGGGGAGCGTCTATCCCGCCGCCGGCTTCGTCGGCGAGGCGAGGGCGTGCGGCATCCCTTGCGTCGAACTCAATCTGGAGCCTTCGGAAAACGCCTCGGCGTTCACCGACGCGCGCTACGGCCGCGCGAGCGAGATCGTGCCGGAGTGGGTGGGAGAGATTTTAGTGAGTAAGTAAGTAGCGAAGCGCAATGCGCCGTTCAACGTCTACAAGCTCCCTACTCCCGTCCGCAAATCCTCCCGTAAAGCTCCGGCCTTCTGTCGCGGAAGAAGCCCCAGCTCGCGCGGCGTTCCTCGCAGTGATCAAGATCGATCGTCGCGGCGATGAAGCCTTCGTCTGTGCGGTTCATTTCAGCGAGGAAGTCGCCGCCTTCGTCCGCGATGAAGGACGAGCCGTAGAAGATCTGTCCCTCTTCATCGCCGATGCGATTTGAGGCGACGACGGGAATGACGTTCGACACCGAATGACCGATCATCGCGCGCCGCCAGCGGGTCTGCGTGTCGAGGCCGGGATTTTCCGGCTCCGAGCCGATCGCCGTCGGATAGAAGAGAACTTCCGCGCCCATCAATGTCATCGCGCGCGCGGCTTCCGGAAACCACTGGTCCCAGCACACCCCGACGCCGAGCCGGCCGAAGCGCGTGTTCCACACCTTGAAGCCGGTGTTTCCGGGCCGGAAATAGAATTTCTCTTCATAGCCCGGTCCGTCCGGAATGTGGCTCTTTCTGTAAAGGCCCATGATCTCGCCGCCCGCATCGACCATGACGAGGCTGTTGTAATACTCCTGTCCGTCGCGCTCGAAGATCGACAGCGGCAGCACGACATGGAGTTCCTTCGCAAGCGGGGCGAGCGCGGCGACGCATGGGTGCTCGCGCCAGGGATAAGCCTCGCGGAACCACTCCGTTTCCTCGCGCTTGCAGAAATAGGGTCCCTGGAAGAGTTCAGGCGGCAGGATCGCTTGCGCGCCATCCTTCGCCGCCGCGCGAATGAGGCGTTCGACTTTCGCGATGTTCGCCTTCATGTCGGGTCCAAAGGCGGCCTGGAGAGCGGCGACGCGCAGCTTTCGTGACATCGAAAAGGTTCCTTGCCGGGACATGTCTTTCGGCGTTGACGATTAGGAGCAGGGGCCCGAAGATTCAAGGATTGCGCGCGGGAGAATGACGCCAATGCCGAAACTCGACATCTATTGGTCGTTCAGAAGCCCCTATTCCTATCTCGCGATCGACCGCCTCGCCGGGATCGTGCGCGACTATGATATCGCTTGCGAGTTTCGCTTCGTGCGCCCGCTTGCGATGCGCGAGCCGACCTTCTTCGAGCGCAATCGGCCGCAATGGCTTCCCTATCTCGTGAAGGACGTGCTGCGCGAAAGCGCGCGGCTTGGAATCCCGTTCATGATGCCGCGCCCCGATCCGATTTCGATGAACATGGGGACAGGAAAGGTCGACGCGGCCCAGCCGCTCATGGACCGTCTGATGGGCCTCGGCGTCGCGGCGGAGGAAACGGCGAAAGCGGGGCTCTCCTTCGCGCGCGCCGTCTCGCATCGCATCTGGGGCGGCGTCGAAAACTGGCCGGAAGAAACGCACCTGAACGGCGCCGCGAAAGAAGCGGGTCTGTCGCTCGCCGCGCTTGAAGCCTACGCCCGCGATCATGCGCAGGAAGTGACGGCGGCGATCGAGCGCAATGAAGCGGCGCAAATGGCGCATCATTGGGGCGTGCCCCTGATGGTGCTCGACGAGGAGCCCTTTTTCGGTCAGGACAGGCTCGACAGCCTCGCCTGGCGGCTCGACCAGAACAATTTGCGCAAATGACGGCGGACAGGATCGAAATTTCCGGCTTCACGGCGCCGGGCTTTGAGCGCGTGCGTGAGACGTTCCTCGCGAATTTCGCGGCTGGCGAAGAGCTGGGCGCGCGCTTTTCCGCCTTTCGGGAGGGTGAGGCCGTCATCGATATCTTTGCGGGATGGTCCGACCGCGATCGAACAATTCCGTTCACGGATGATACGCTCGCCTGCCTCTTCTCGAGCGGGAAAGCTGCAATGGCGACGCTGATCGCCATGGCGGTGAGCGCGGGGAAACTGGACTACGAAAGGCCCGTCGCCGCGGACTGGCCGGCCTTTGGCGCAAGCGGCAAGGAGAGGGTGACGCTCGCCATGACGCTCTCGCATCAGGCGGGGCTCTGCGGCTTTCCGGACGAGATGCCGCCCGAAGATTGGCTCGATCATGAAAAGATCTCAGCGCGGCTCGCCGCGATGGCGCCTTTGTGGCCGCCGGGCTCGGCTTCCGGCTATCATCCGCAGACGGTCGGCTATATCGCCAACGAATTGATGCGCCGCAGGGCTGGACTGACGATCGGCGAGGCGCTCCGCGAACGCGCTCTCGACATTCATTGCGGCATGAAGGCGGATGAAATCGCGCGCGCGGCCTTTATGCCGAAGCCGCCTTCGGCGCCCATTCACCGCAAGGGGAACCGCTTCACCGAGATTGCGTTCCTGAAACCCTGGTCGGCGGCGGCCAAAGTCTCCCGCGAAGACTGGATGGCGGCGGAAATTCCGGCGTCGAACATGCACGGCACGGCGCGCGCGCTCGCCGAGATCGCGCATCCGCTCGCCAATGGCGGCGTCGATGCGAAAGGCGCGCGCGTCATTGAACAAGATGTCGTCGCGGCGGCGCTCGCGCCGCGCGTCAGCGGCGACGATCTTGTTTTGCCGTTTCATCTGACATGGGCGGCGGGGCTGATGGCGAACACGAACGGCCATTTCGGGCCGAACGACTCGGCGTTCGGTCACGCCGGATTCGGCGGCTCCTGCGCCATGGTCGATCCCGAAAAGCGCGTCTCCGCCGCCTATGTCATGAACAGGATGTCGCCCTCGCTCGCCGGCGATCCGCGCGCCGTGCGCCTCCTTACGGCGCTCGACGACTGCCTCTGATTTTTCGGCCCCGCCCCTTTCGCCGTCCGTTCCTTTGATTATAGTTGCGGACGGGACAGTATTTGGGGGAGCAATCCATGACATCCGCGCGCGCCTTATTGGCGCTCCTGCTGCTTGGCGCCGCCGCCGTCGGAACAATTGAAGCGACGGGCGCACAGAAGGCGCAAGCCGCGAGCAGCGCCGCCTCGCCGCAATCGAGCGTCGCCGCGTTCGAAGCGCTTGAGAGGAGCGCGCCGACGGCGTTGCTTGCAAGCGAGGCCGATTACCACGCCTTCGCCGACGCGATGCGCGCGGCTGCGCCCATGAGCTTCGGCTCGTTCGCACAGGAAGGAGGGGGCGTCGTCGCGCATGATGTGACGATCTCGCTCGGCGACAATCTTGAAGGGCGGCTCGCCATCTCGGAGCTGCGCCTCTACGGCGTCGACGCGGCGGGCCTTGCCGCAGCCGGCAAGAACAGCGCGGGCGCGGCGCCGCTCGCGATCGCGCGTCGGATCGATGCGCGCGGATTTGAGACTTTCGGTCTTGAAGCGCTGATGGCCGAGGCGAACAGCGCCTATATGCAGGCGATTATCGGCGCGGTCGAAAAGTCAGCCCCCGACGCGGAGGGCGATGAAGTCGCCGCCGAACTGCAGAAGGCCGGCGAGATTCAGAAATATGAACTGTCGGCGGGACGAATCGTCATTGACGGGTTCACCCTGCACAGGCCGGATGCCGAACCGGCGAAGGCGCAGCCGTCGGAGGGTCTCCTTGACGCCTTCCGCGTCATGCTCCTCCCGATGCGGATGATGAGCTTTGAGGCTGGCGTCATTCGCGACCTTAAAGGAACATTCGCGTCCGGCCCGCGCGAGGCGACATCGACCATGACCTATGCGTTCGGGCTTGTCGGCCAGCGCGGCTGGCGGCGCGGCGATCTCGACGATTCGGTCTTGAAGGACATGCGCTGGTCGATGACCGCGCCTATTCCTGCGACGGCTGAGGCGCAGGCGTCCGCGATGGACATGTCGGGCGGCGTTGAACTTTATTCGCTGTCCAATCTTCGCCTTGCTAAGCTCCTCGACTACTGGGCCCGCGGCGTCGTTCCACCCTCGCGCGAGACGTCGCTCTTAAGCCTCGGCGTCTGGCGCAGCTTCGGCGAACGCTATGAGATCGCCGGCGCGCCGTTCTATTCGGTCGGCGAGACGTTCGCCGACTTCTCGCAGTTTCGCTGGTTTGCGCCGACATCGATCAGGACGACCGCGAAGGATCTCTCCTTCGACATCGGCGGCTTCATGGACTACGCGCTGACGCAGGCGCCGACGCACGATCCTGAAGCGAAAGAGATGACGGCGGCGCTGGCGGCGTTCGAACGCCACGGCCTTTCAAAGATCGATATGTCGTATACGGCGAATTATGACTGGGCGCCGAAATCCGGGAAGACCGTCGTCGTCGCCGACGCCGACATCAAGGGCCTCGGGCGCATCGAATATCGCATCGACGCCGGACTTCCCGATTTCAAGACGGTCGCAGGCCTTGCGCCGAAGTCCGGCGAACCCTTCGACGCCGCCGCAATGTCGCGCGCCTTCGCCGGCTCGACGCTCAACGGATTCACCGCGCGCATTGCGGACCGGGGACTGCTGACGCGCGCCTTTGCGCTCGCCGCCGATCTGCAGGCGCAGTCGGCGGGCGGCGCCCCTCAAGGCGCGATCAAGGCGGAGGACCTTCGCGCAGGCGCGGCGCTCGCGCTTCGCGCGGCGGGGGGCTCGTCTCCGGCGGGAGCCGCGCTTTTCGCCGCGATCGGCGATTTCATCGCTGAAGGCGGCGTTCTGACGGTTGACGCAAAGCCGAAGCCGCCCGTTCCGTTTGTCGAACTCGGAAAAGCAGGTCCGAACGGCGAAACGCCGATCGACCGCCTCAAGCTTTCTGCAACAAGCTCGGCGGCGAAATAATTGCGGGCGCGATCTGACGGGGATTTGTTCGGGGACTATTCGTTCCCGTACATCGCGCCCATTTTCTCGCCGAGCGCCCGGCATTTTTCCATCTTCGCCATGTCGGGCTGCTTGCCGGCGCGCATCGCCTCCATCATCTCGGCGCTAAGGCGCATGCACTCGCCCATATCGACCACTTCATAGCCCTCGGGCGGGGCAAAGAGGGCGGGGTCCTGCGCGCCGCGCTCGATCGACTTCGCGAGCATCACCGTCTGCTCGCCGCTGACGGCGCGCAGGAGGATGCCGTCGCGCGTGACGCAGGCGTTCGCCGGCGCGGCGCCGTCCTCGCCCGCGATCTCCCAGATCGCGCAGCTCTCGCCCGCAATTTTGTCCGTACCCGTTCTTTTTGCGCGCGCCTGCGTCGCTTCATCGACGCCGAATGCGCCCGCGACCGCGCCGAGATCGCTTTTCGCCATGGTCGTTGCGATTTTCGGCGCGCCTTCGCCTTCGGGCCACATCAGCATCGCGGCGCCGGCGTTCTTGTTGACGATGATCTGGGACCACTCGCGCTTGGCGCCGCCGACGCCCGCGCCCGGCGGAAAGGCCAAGCGCTGATTGGGGCCGGAGGCGTTGATCGCAACCTCCATCGTATTTCCGGCGGCGGCGGCGAATTCATAGACGCCGGCATAGTCGGCGGAGGGCTTGGGGAAGCCTTCCGGCCAGGGATCTTCAGCCGGCTTAGCATCGGGTTCGGCGGCGGCCTCGGCGGCGGGTTCCGCGACTTCGGCGGATGCGGCGGCTGCAACCGGCTCGGCTGTTTTTTCCACCGGTTGGTTTCCACAGCCGGCAGCGAGCGCGGCAAGCGCGAAAAGAGCGATCCTCATGAAAATTCCCCGTGCTGAAGTCAGCGCCACGATAATCGCGTTCGGCGCCCGCAGCCATCCTCGCGGGAATTGGCGAACCTTTATTCGCCTGGCGCGGTTCTTGTCTCAAATTTCATTTGCGCGGCGCCGCCAACACTTTGACGCGTAACGCAAAATCTGACAAAAGACGCTCGATTCCGCCGCCGAATTCACGGACGGCGCCAGCAGGGGTGCAAGGATCATGAGCAAGAAGTGGTTGATTTTGTTGGCAGTTTCGTTCGGCGTCGCCGGCCTGACTGCTTGCGCGAAGAAAGAAGCTGCGACCGAAGCAGCGCCGGCTGAAGACGCCGCCGCCGCAACGGAAGCGGTTGTTGAAGACGCTGCGGCCGCGACCGAGGAGGTCGTTGAAGACGCCGCCGCTGCGACCGACGTGATGGTTGACGAAACGGGCGCTGTGGTTGACGCCGCCGCCGCCGAAGCCGGCGCGATGGTCGATGACGCCGCCGCCGCAGTCGACGCCGCTGGTGAAGCGGTCGAGGAAGTTGTCGAAGAGACGACCGAACCGCAGAACTAATTCAAGGGCTTAGGCCTGCGATTGAAAGCCGCCTCACCAAGTGGGGCGGCTTTTGTTTTGCCCCGGATCCTTTGCCGTCGACGCCTGTTGTTCGGCCGCCCGCGGCTTCCGCCGGCCTTTGCTCAGCCGCCCGGCCGCCGTTAAATGCCCGATGAGCGTGAGCGCGCTCGCGCAGAGTGTGATGAGGCGGCATGAGATATCCGAACCCTGACAAAAATTTAATAAAGTTTGAGGGCGGACAATGACGGCGCCCTTGAACCCGGTATTCGCCAATCGTCCGATGACGATCTTCGCCGTGATGTCGGCGCTTGCGCGCGAACATTGCGCGATCAATCTCGGCCAGGGCTTTCCCGACGAGGACGGCCCGCCGGCGTTGATCGACGCCGCCGTCGAAGCGCTCCGCGCGGGGCCAAATCAGTATGCGCCGGTGCAGGGCGTCCCCGAACTTCGCGAGGCTCTCGCCCGATCGAACCGCCGTTTTTACGGGCTCGATATCGATTGGCGATGCGAAACGCTGGTGACTGCCGGCGCAACGGAAGCGCTGGCGGCGGCGTTCCTCGCCTTCCTGCGGCCCGCGGATGAAGCCGTTCTTTTCGCGCCGTTTTACGACAGCTATGCGCCGATCATAGAGGCGGCGGGCGCAGTCCCGCGAATCATCTCGCTTGAGCCGCCGCATTGGCGAATCGATCGCGAGGCGCTGCAAAGGGCGATTTCGCCGAGGGCGCGCGTCATTGCGATCAATTCGCCGCATAACCCGACCGGGCGCGTCTATGCGACGGACGAACTCCGGATCATCGCCGACGTCGCCATCGAACGCGATCTCATCGTCATTTGCGACGAAGTCTATGAACACCTCGTTTTCGACGGCGTTCCGCACACGCCGTTAATGACGCTTCCCGGCATGCGCGAGCGCTGCGTCAGGATCGGCTCCGCGGGAAAGACGTTTTCGATGACCGGCTGGCGCGTCGGTTATGCGACCGGCTGCGAGCGCCTCATCACCGGCATGATGAAGGCGCACCAATTCATCGCCTACACCTGTCCGCCGCATCTGCAGTACGCGGTCGCGCGCGGCATGGATTTTCCGGATGAGTATTATCAGGGGTTTGCGTCAGGCATGCAGGCGAAAAGGGATTTGATCGCGGCTGGTCTGAGGGACGCGGGGTTTGAAACGCTCGCCGTAGAGGGCTCCTACTTCATCACCGTCGACATCGCCTCGGTCGGCCGGCGCGATGACGTCCAATTCTGCCGGGAAATCACCGAAAAGGCGGGCGTCGCCGCGGTCCCTGTGTCGGCGTTTTACGCGGACGGGGGGCGCGACGCGCCGCGCCGTTACGCGCGCTTCTGTTTCTGCAAGAAGCGCGAGGTTCTCGAGGAAGCGTCGCGCCGGCTGAAAGCCTATTTCGGCTGAGGCGCTTCGGCTCGAAGCGATTCGATGGGAGCAAGCCGCCTCAAATGGAAGCTCGCGGACGATTGGCGGGCGGACGATTCGGGCCCGGACGGTCCGGGGAGACGTCGATTTCTCGCGTATTCTGCAGCCAAAACGCCTTGATTACACAGGCGTAACCTTTCCTCCGGTCAATTAATTCTGCGTAAATCCGCCGCCCGCGGCTTGTCTGCGGCGTCCGACTGCGATTGATGTCGCGCAGTGATCAACGGAGGGTGCAACCCATGAAAACTCAACTTGCTCTGGCGCTTGGCGCCGCCTTTGCGTTCGGCCTTGCGGCCTGCGCGACCGAAACGACGACTGATGCGGCGGCGACTGACGCTGCCGCGACCGCGGAAGCGGCTCCGGCTGACGAAGCGGCGGCTCCCGCCGAAGCGGTTGCAGCGGACGCTGCGGCCGGCGAAACGACGGCGGAAGGCGCGATGACGGCCGAAGGCGAAGCCGCCGTTGAAGCGGCGCAGCCGAT
>JBMOOR010000220.1:0-8844 GCA_049324555.1 Pseudomonadota bacterium
ATGCTGGAGCTTTTCGGCGGATATGCCCGGTCCGCCAAGTGCGCCGGCGCGGCGTGACCGCCCGGCGCACGAGGACGGAAGTTTCCTATTCGGCGGACCAGATGTATGCGCTGGTCGCCGATGTCGAGCGCTATCCCGAATTTCTCCCATGGTGCGTTGCGTTGCGCATCGTCGGCCGTCGCGTAGAAGACACGCATGAATTCCTTACGGCCGACATGGTGGTCGCCTATCGCGTCTTTCGCGAGCAGTTCCGTAGCCTCGTTCGGCTCGACCACGCGGGACGCCGCATCGAAGTCGATTATGTCGACGGGCCGTTCCGTTCGCTGAAGAATTTCTGGTCGTTTACGGATCGCCCCGAAGGCGGCTCGATCGTCGACTTCTCGATTGAATTCGAATTCAGGAGTTTCCTGCTTCAGGCCGCCGCACAAGCCGCTTTCGAAAAAGCCTTTCTGAAAATGTCAGAAGCGTTTGTCGAACGAGCGCAGCGGATTCATGCGGCCTGAACCGCTTACTCAACGAGCGCTATTGCTTTTCCAGGAGCAGGGCTCCTTCCTTTTGAAGCTTGCCGGCGATGAGCTCGGCGAGTGAGGCAAGGAGATCAGGCAGCGTCGCTTCGATACGCACGTGTTGCGGGAAAACGTCGATGACCCCGCTAATGGTCTGGCCAAGGCCCTTTGCCTGAAAGCGCAGTTGATCTTCCTTGGTCCATGTCTCCTCGAAGGCGAACATCATGCCGCCGGAAAGGCTTGATCTGATCCTGCCGAAGCCTTCGCAGAGGCGGCGTCGCGCTTCGGCGGCGCCAAGGTCATGAGACAGCGTTACGGTGATTGGACGCGCCATAGGCGGTGCTCCCTGTTTGACGTAGAGATGGCGATGAACGGCGCCGGATTCAATCGGACGGGGTCCGTTCGCGCAGGCGTTTGGCGGCAGACGGGGATCGTCGTAAGAATGAGCCGCAATTTCAGCGGAGGGCGACATGCGCCTCATTGTGATAATAATCGCGGCGCTCGCCGTTTTCATCGCCTTGCCGGTCCTGCTCGCTGGCCCTGGAACGCGTTTCGGCCTTTGGGATTACACTCTCGGGCTTACCATGATCCGCAAGGCGGCGTTGCCAGTCCTTGCCGCAGGCGGCGTTTCGCTACTCGCCGGCGTTGCTGCTGCAGTCATGAAAGAGGGCGGGGCGGCTGTCCTCGCGATCATCGCCGCGCTCGTTGCGGGCGGCGCGGGGCTCATTCCCATCAAGATGAAGGCGTCTTTCGAGGCGAATCCATTCATCCATGAGGTGACGACGGATTTCGACAATCCGCCGGCGATCATTGAGGCGAAAGATCTGCCGCGGAAGAACCCGGCGGAGTATCGGGGCGCCGATCCCGTTCCGCAGCGGACAGATGGACAGACGGTCGCCGAAGCGCAACGCGAGGCTTTCCCGGACATTGTTCCGATTATCGTCAGGGCCGATCTCGCAGCCGCGACGGCCGCGGCCAAGAATGTCGTCACAGGCATGGGCATGGAGATTCTCGCCGACGGACCAGCAGACGCAACGGCGGGCGGCGGATGGCGGATCGAGGCCGTCGCAACCTCGCAATGGTTCGGCTTCAAGGATGATTTCGTCGTTCGCCTGACGCCGATCGAAGATGGAAAGACGCGCGTCGATTTGCGGTCGAAGTCGCGTGTCGGCGGTTCCGATCTCGGCGCCAACGCCGCGCGCGCGCGCGAATTCAGTAAGCGCTTCAATGCGACGATGCCGCCGGCGGCGGGTTGAGCAGAGCGCCGTTTGCCGGCGGGCCATCGATTTCGACGACGCCGGCGGCGCTAAGCCTGATCTCGCCGGATGCGATCCGACGGACGCATTCAGGGTAGAGTCTGTGCTCCTCGGTGAGGATGCGCGAGGCGAGCGATTCGGCGGTATCGCCTTTGCGCACCGGAACGGCCGCCTGGCCGATGATCGGGCCCGCATCCATCTCTGGGCTGACGAAATGCACCGTGCAGCCGGCGATCTTGACGCCTGCGCGCAGCATTTCGGCATGAACGTCGAGTCCTTTGAAGGCCGGCAGCAAAGAGGGATGGATATTGACGAGACGCCCGCGCCACTGATTGACAAAATCCGAGGAAAGAAGCCGCATGAACCCGGCGAGGCAGACGAGATCAGCCTTTGCGTTAACGAGCGCAGCATGGAGCGCCGCATCGAAGGCGCGCTTTCCAGCCGCGCCCTTACCGAAGGCTCCGTGCTCGATCGTTTTCGTCGATATCCCCGCTTCGCCTGCAACGGCGAGACCGCCGGCATCCGGAATGTTCGATATGACGAGAACGATTTCAGCCGGGTAGGAAGGATCGCGCGCGGCCTCGATCAGCGATTTCATGTTCGATCCGCGCCCGGAAATCAGCACAGCGACGCGCAGTTTTTTCACGGTTCAGGCCTTGGCGATGTCGCCGATGACGCGCGGCTTCTCGCCGCCGGCGGCGAGCGCGGCGAGGATGCGATCGACTGCGGATATCCTGACAACTAAAACGCCGCCGATTCCGCAATTGAAGGTGCGGCGCATTTCGGCGAGTGAAAGTCGCCCACGTTCCTTGAGCCACTCGAACACCGGCGGAAGAGCGAGCGCCGCATCGTCAAAGCGAGGTGTGAGGCTTTCCTCAAATATGCGTGGAACATTGTCGGTGAGGCCGCCGCCGGTAATGTGAGCAAATCCGCGGACGTCCGGATCCTTGAGCAGCGGCAATAGCCGCTTCACGTAAATGCGAGTCGGCGTCAGCAAGACCTCCCCAAGCAAGCGCGCGGTTTCGAACGGCGCCGGGTCAGCGTAGGAGAGGTCTGAATCGGCGACGATCCTGCGGATCAGGGAATAGCCATTCGAATGAGGGCCCGACGAAGGAAGGCCGATCATCACGTCGCCGACCTCAACGCGGCGGGGGAGGAGGTCGCCCCGTTCGACCGCGCCGACGCAAAAACCAGCGAGGTCATATTCGCCAGCGGCATACATGCCGGGCATTTCCGCCGTCTCGCCGCCAACGAGCGCGCAGCCCGCTTCAAGGCAACCCGCAGCAATCCCTTGAATGACCTCCGCGGCGACGCCCTCATCAAGTTTCCCCGTTGCGAAATAATCGAGGAAGAAAAGAGGTTCAGCGCCCTGCGCCAGAACGTCATTGACGCACATCGCGACGAGATCGACGCCGATTGTCGAGTGGCGATTTGTATCGAACGCGATCTTCAGCTTTGTGCCGACCCCGTCCGTCCCCGAAACGAGAAGGGGATCTTTGAACCCGGCAGCCTTGAGATCGAAGATTCCTCCGAACCCGCCGAGCATCGCATCGGCGCCTTTGCGCGCCGTCGCATGCGCCATTGGTGAAATGGCGTTAACCAGCCGCTCGCCAGCGTCAATATCGACCCCGGCCTTTCGATAAGCGTCGCTCATGGCGAGCGGTCTTGCCAAAGACCGCCCTCGGGCGCAACGGCGGGCGAGATCTGATTTCGCTCAGGGGGTGCGCGGATGGCAGGGGGCGGCTATAAGAGCGACTGTGAGTCTCCGCCCTTCCGGGCGACGTCAGGTGTTGAGAGAAATTCCCATGAGAATTCTGAGCGTTATCGGCGCGGCGCTGTTCCTGCTGGTGGGCCTGAGGGTGCCGGCGCGCGCCGCGGGCGACGATGTTTTTGTGGTGCCGCGCGTGCCGGTGCAGGCGAGCGGGGCGACGGCGACCGAGGCGAAGGACAACGCGCAGAGCGCCGGCCGCCGGCGGGCCATGGACATCCTCTTGCGCCGCCTTACGCCGGAAGAGGACTGGATTTACCTCCCGACGCTCACGACGGGCGCGGAAGCCGATGCGCTCGGAGGCGGCGAGGGGAAGACGGCCGTTGTCGTCACGCCCTCACAGCTCGTCGGGCTTGAATCGGGATTTGAGGTCTATGGCGAGAAAGCCTCATCATCGAGCTATCGCGCCTATATCACTTACCGCTTCAAGCCGGACGCGGTGAGGCGGCTGCTCAAATCTTCGCACCTTCCCTACAGCGAGGCGCAGACCCGCGTCGCGCTTGTCCTCCCGGTGCTGCAAACGGATAGCGGCGTCTATCTCTGGGAAAGCAACAATCCGTGGATGGCCGCGTGGAAAGTTCGTCCTTACACGCATGAACTGACGCCAATGACGGCGCCGCTCGGCGATCTTGAGGATTCCGCCGCCATCACCGCGCGCCAGGCCCTCGCCGCCGACCCGGAACCGCTTGCGACCATCGCTGCGCGCTATAACGTCAGCCAGGTGATTGTTGCGCACGCTCGCCTCACTCAGAGGGACGGCGCCAATCAGTTGACCGTGCGCCTCATCAACGGGCATCGGGAATCCGGCAAAGCCGATCTTTCCGATGTCCTTGGCCATGACACAGAGCTTGAGGAAGCGGCCTTGCCGAGCCACACGCTTTCCTACGCCATCGGTGATGAAGATTTCGCCGCCAAGGTTGGAGAGGTGCTGGCGCAAACCTATCTTTCGGAGCCTGTCGGCAATTTTCCTTCACTCGCCGAGCGCTCGATCGAGGCGGCGATCGCCAAATATTCGAGCGGCTGGAAGGCCCGCACGCTCATTGATCACTCGAGAGAAGCCCAGATTCCGGTGACGGCGTTCTTCGACCGCATCGAAGACTGGTCGAAGATCAGAAGCGCTCTCATTGCGACACCCTTGGTCGGCGCAGTGCAGGTGTCGTCCCTGTCGCGAAAGGGAGCGGAAATGGATGTCCGCATATTCGGCGAGCCGTCGAAAATGCAGGTTGCCATGGAAAATCAGGGGATTGTGTTCTGGACTGAAACCGGCGAGCGCTGGTTCCTGGCGACCCCGTCCGTCGCCGGCAAATATCGCGGCCGGCGATTCCTGCGGACTGATAGGCGCGGATTGTTCGGCGCAGAGGATGCGCCTTTGTCCGACGACGGGCCCGTCCCTGCGTCCGCCGCCGACGGCGAAGGTCATGACGCTCAGCCGCGCTTGGGCGATCAAGAGTGACGGAGCCGCGTCGTCAACGGGAAATGACGGAAAAGACCGATCGCCGATTGGCGTCAGGGATCAACAGGCAAATCGCGTTTGACTTGCCGTCGGCGCCGCCGAAAATGACGCACGAAGCATTCGTAATCGGCGAGTCGAATGAAAGAGCCGTGCGGACGATGAAGGCGTGGGTCGGATCGTCAGAGCCTTTCCTCGCGATCTGCGGACCGCAGGGTTCGGGCAAAACACACCTTGCGCATATTCTCGCCGACATGATGGGGGGGCGCTATTTGCGACTCGGCGCCGACGATGCCGACAGCCTCTTGTCGAGTGCGGCCGACGCGGTGACTGACGACGCCGATCTGGCCGCATCGCCAAAATCACTGCTCGCCGCCATGGAGGCGGCGGCCGGCGCCGGACGGCGCCTTGTTCTGGCTGGACGCGGCGAGCCTCATGATTGGGCGAAGGGTCTCAAGGACCTCGAAACCCGCCTCAACGCCGCACCCCGGATTACGCTCGCCGAACCCGACGAAGCTCTGTTGCGGGCGGTGATGGCGAAGCTGTTCAGTGATCGCCAGCTCCGCGCGAGCGAGCAGATCGCCGATTACGCCGCCCACCGGATCGAAAAGACTTTCGTCGCCGCGCAGAGGTTCGTGGCGGCGCTCGATGCGGCCTCAATTGAAACGGGGCAGCCGATCGGTCTCAAACTGGCGCGGGAAATCATCGCTAACCTTTCCGAAGCGCCTTTAAACGCATAATTATCGTTAGGGAAAAGAGAGCTGTTTGCAATGCCGGCCGGCGACGACGGGATGAAACTCGAAGGGGCGGGCGCAGCGCTTGCAAGTCATGGCGCGTCCGCTGGCGTGCGCGGCTCGCCTGATCGCTTCATCAATCGCGAATTGTCATGGCTCGCCTTCAATCTGCGCGTGCTTGAGGAGGCCTTCAACGAACAGCATCCGCTGCTCGAACGTCTTCGCTTCCTGTCGATTTCCGCGAACAATCTCGACGAATTCTTCATGGTGCGCGTTGCGGGCCTTCGCGGCCAGGTGCGCGAGGGCGTCACTGCGTTGAGCCAGGAAGGGCTGACCGCGCAGGAGCAGCTGACGCGGATCAATCAGACTGCGTCGCAATTGATGGCGAAGCAGCAGGAGTGCTGGCGTCTCTTGTTGCCGCTGTTGAGGCAGGCGGGCGTCGAAGTCGTCGCGAACGAAGATCTGACAGCGGCGGAACTCGCATGGCTCGAAACCGAATTCCTCAGCAATATCTTTCCCGTTTTGACGCCGATTGCGCTCGATCCGGCGCACCCCTTTCCGTTCATCCCCAATCTCGGTTTCGTCCTCTGCATGGACTTGAGACGCAAGGACGGGTCGATCCTGACGACCCTTTTGCCTCTCCCGAGCAAGATCGCGCGCTTCACGCGGCTTCCTGCCGGACTCGGCGGGGAGGATCAGCGAAGCGTCATTCGGTTCATTTCTCTTGAGCGGATGATCGTCCAGTTCATCAGCCACATTTTTCCAACGATGAAGCTGGAAGGACACGGCGCGTTCCGCATCGTTCGCGATTCAGATGTCGAAGTCGAAGAAGAAGCTGAAGACCTCGTGCGCGTGTTCGAATCGATGCTGAAGCGCCGCCGCCGCGGCGACGTCATCCGCCTCAAGGTCGATGCTTCAACGCCTGCTCACATGCAGGCGCTCGTCATGGATCGCATGCGCGTCGCGACGCAGGACGTTGTCCTTGTCGACGGCATATTAGGCCTTGCGCAGGCGACGGAGCTTATTCCGGCGGAACGCTCGGACCTCATGTTTCCGCCTTTCGATCCACGCTTCCCGGAACGCATCCGCGAGCACGGCGGCAATTGCTTTTCGGCGATCCGCGCCAAGGATTTCATCGTCCACCACCCGTACGAATCTTTTGATGTCGTGGTTCAGTTCCTGAAGCAGGCGGCGGCCGATCCCAATGTCGTCGCCATCAAGCAGACGCTCTATCGCACGTCGAAACAGTCGCCGATCGTTGAGGCCCTTATCGAGGCGGCGGAGGCGGGAAAGAATGTCACCGCGCTTGTCGAACTCAAGGCGCGCTTCGATGAGGAGGCGAACATTCATTGGGCGCGCGCGCTGGAACGGGCGGGCGTCAACGTCGTCTACGGATTTGTCGAATACAAGACGCATGCGAAACTTTCTCTTGTCGCACGACAGGAAGGCGATGCGTTGAGAACTTATATCCATGTCGCGACAGGAAATTATCACGCCGTCACCGCGCGCATTTACACCGACTTGTCGCTGTTCACCTGTGATCCCGCGATTGGCCGGGACGTCGCCAAGGTGTTCAATTTTGTGACCGGCTACGCGCGCCCGGAAACATTCGAGAAAATTGCGGTCGCGCCGCTGACGCTGCGCTCGCGCCTCATCGGCCTCATCGATGAAGAGATCGCGCATGCGAAAGCGGGACGGTCCGCCTCGATCTGGGCGAAAATGAATGCGCTTGTCGATGGGCCGATGATCGACAAGCTCTATGAAGCGAGCCTTGCGGGCGTGCAGATCGAGCTTATCGTGCGCGGCGTCTGCTGCCTCAGGCCAGGGGTCAAGGGGCTCTCCGAGAACATTCGCGTCAAGAGCATCATCGGCCGCTTCCTCGAACATGCGCGCGTCTATTGTTTCGGCGGCGGCAAACCGCTTCCCAATCCGCAAGCCAAGGTCTTCATTTCCTCTGCCGACATGATGCCGCGCAATCTCAATCGCCGTGTCGAAGTTCTCTGTCCGATCGAAAACCCGACCGTTCACAGCCAGGTGCTCGACCAGATCATGGTCGCCAACCTGAACGACGAGGCGCAGACTTGGCGTCTGCAAAGCGACGGGACATTCGAGCGGGTGCTGCGCAGCGACGGCGTAACCCCCTTCAACGTCCATGCCTTCATGATGACCAACCCCAGTCTTTCGGGGCGAGGCGGCGCGCTCCGCTATAACGCGCCGAGCCCGCTGAAGCCGAAGAAATGAATGCGGGCGCTGAACATTCAGCCCTCCAGCGCATCAAGCAGGCGGTCATCGATATTGGATCGAACTCGGTGCGTCTCGTCATCTATGACGGTCCGCGTCGCGCGCCGTTCCCGATCTGCAATGAGAAGTCCCTGTGCGGATTAGGTCGCGACACGTCCGAGGACGGACGGCTCAATCCGCGAGCGGTCGAGAGCGCGCTTGAAACGCTGGCGCGATTCAAGCGCCTCCTCGCCGAGCATGGCGATCCGGCGGCAAGGACCGTGGCGACAGCGGCGGTTCGCGAAGCCAAAGACGGTCCGCAATTCGTCGAGCGCGTGCGCGCGCTCGGCCTTGAGGTCGAGACGATCGGCGGCCGCGAGGAAGCGTCGCTCGCCGCATTCGGCGTCGCTTCCTTCGAGCCGGGCGCGACGGGCCTTGTCGGCGATATGGGCGGCGGCAGTCTTGAACTGGTCGCCGTCAATAATGGCGTAGCGGGCGATGCGGTCAGCCTGTCGATCGGCCCCCTGCGGCTGATGCAGCATTCGAAAGGCGACCTCAAAGCGGCGGCGAGGGAAATCGATCAGGCGCTTGCAAGCGTTACTTGGCTGAAGGACAGGCGGCCTGAAACGCTCTACGCGGTCGGCGGCGCTTGGCGGGCGATTGCGCGCATCAACATGCAGTTGCGGCGCCACCCCCTTCCGGTGCTGCATCATTACGAACTCTCCGCGAGGCAGGCGATTGAAACCTGCGACCTCGTCGCGCGGCAAAGCCGGTCCTCGCTTGAGGTGACCCCAGGCGTATCGGCAAAGCGCATCGACACGATCCCGTTCGCCGCAATCGTCATGCGAAGGCTCCTTGAGGACGCAAGGATCAACAAGATTTCCGTATCGGCGGGCGGTCTCCGCGAGGG
>JBMOOR010000221.1:0-7184 GCA_049324555.1 Pseudomonadota bacterium
ATTGAATCTGTCGCGCTATTCGCACTTCACCTCGCCGATCCGGCGCTACGCCGATTTGACGATCCACCGCGCTCTCGTTTCGGCATGCAAACTCGGCGAGGGCGGACAGACCGGGGAAGAAGCGACGAGGCTGCCGAAAATAGCGGAGCTGATCTCGGACATGGAGCGGCGCGCAATCGCCGTTGAACGCGAGGCGAGCGATCGCTATCTCGCGGGCTATCTTCAGGACAAGATCGGCGAGGAGTTCGACGCGCGCATTCGTGGCGTCACGCGTTTCGGCCTCTTCGTCATGCTCGATGAGACGGGCGCGGATGGTTTCGTTCCGGTGAGGACGCTCGGGACGGAGCGCTATGATTTCTACGAAGAAAAGCATGCGCTGATCGGCGCGCGCGAGGGCGGCGTTTATCGTCTTGGTCAGCCGGTCAGAGTGCGTCTTCTCGAAGCCGCGCCCTTGCGCGGCGGCCTCACCTTCGAAATGATTTCCGATCCGGTCGCTGATCCGGATTTCAAGCCGCGCGCGCGGCCCCGTCCATTTCGCGGCGCGAAAGCGAAAGGCCCTCATCGCGACGGCAAGAAAGGCAAAGGACCCGTGCGAGGCGGGAGGAAACGACGATGAGCGGCGATCTTCACACCATCCGGGACTTTTTCCGTTACGCCGTGACCTCGTTCACGCGCGCAAAGCTCCATTTCGGCCATGGCGCGGCGAATGCGGTCGATGAGGCGGCGTTCCTCGTTCTCGAAGCGCTGTCGCTGCCGATCGACGACATCAATCCATGGCTCGATGCGCGCCTCACTGCGGACGAACGCCAGCGCCTTTCGGCGCTCATCGACGAGCGCATCCGGACGCGAAGGCCCGCGGCCTATCTCGTCAACAAGGCCTATATTCAGGGCGTGCCGTTTTATGTCGATGATCGGGTCATCGTGCCGCGATCTTATATCGGCGAGCTTCTCGCGAGCGATGCGCCATTCCTTCCGCCTTCGAATGATGTGTCATCCATCCTCGATCTTTGCACAGGTTCCGGCTGCCTTGCGATCCTCGCCGCCCTCGCCTACCCGCGCGCGCGCGTCGACGCCGTCGAACTCTCGGAGGACGCGCTCGCGGTCGCCCGGCGCAATGTCGCAGAGCACGGCCTTAACGATAGAATTGCGCTGCTTCAGGGCGATCTCTTCGCGCCAGTCGGTGCGAAGCATTACGATCTCATTCTCACCAATCCGCCCTATGTCGACGCGGCGAACGTGGCGGCGTTTCCCCCAGAATTCCGCGCAGAGCCGCTGATCGCTCATGCAGGCGGCGAGGATGGTCTCGACGTTGTCAGGCGCATTCTCGAAGAGGCGCCCGCCCATCTCAACAAGGGCGGCGGCATCCTTTGCGAATTCGGAACAGGTCGCGAAATTCTCGAGCGCGGCTATCCGGACCTCCCCTTCTTCTGGCCGGACACCGAGACGAGCGAGGGCGAAGTCTTCTGGCTGACGCGCGAGGATTTCGACTGACGGACGAAGCCCGCCTATGCCGTGGGCGCGCGTTGATAAATGCCGATGTCAACCCCCCGGTAGGGCGCGATCGCTGTGCGGCGAAACCCGTGCGCTTCGGCGACGCTGATCGACGCCGCATTCGCCGGGTCGATGATGCAAGAGAATGTCGCTCCTGGAAATTTCCGCTCGCCCCAGCAGAGCGCCGCTGCGACCGCCTCCTTCGCATAACCGCGTCCATGTGCGGAGGGCGCAAGGACCCAGCCGAATTCCGGCATGCCATCGAGCGAGGGCGTGATGGCGCGTTTGAAATCGGCAAGGCCGATTTCGCCGATGACGGCGCCGGTCGCTTTTTCCTCAACGAGCCAGAATCCGTAGCCGGTGAGCGCCCACAGGCCTTCCATCCGGGTGAATTTTATCCAGGCGTCTTCCGCATTGAGGGGGTTGATCGTCGTGTAGCGCGCGACCTCCGGCGCCGCCCACATCGCCGCATATTCCGGGAAATCGGCGAGCGTCCGCCCACGGAGCACCAGCCGCGGCGTTTCAACTGCAGGCGTCGTCATTCGGCTTTCTTCCGTGCGATCCATGCGTCGATCTCCTCGCTGAGGATGGCGAGCGGCAATCCGCCCTGATCGAGGACGACGTCGTGAAACTCGCGAATGTCGAAATTCGACCCAAGCGCCTTTTCCGCCTTGCGCCGCAATTCCCAGATCGTCAGTTCGCCCATCTTGTAGGCGAGCGCCTGGCCCGGCCACGCGATATAGCGGTCGACTTCGACCTCAACATTCTTTAGCGAAAGCGCCGTATTGCCCGCGAGGTAGTCGATCGCCTGCTGGCGGGTCCATTCCTTGGAGTGAATGCCGGTGTCGATGACAAGACGGCAAGCGCGCCACATCTCCATCGAGAGCCGGCCGAAATCATCATAGGGCGTTTCATAAACGCCCATCTCGACGCCGAGCTTTTCGGCGTAAAGGCCCCAGCCCTCGCCAAACGCATGCGGATAGAACTGCGTCCTGAATTCGGGCGCGCCTTCAACCTCATAGGCGAGCGCGCCCTGAAGATGGTGACCGGGAACCGCCTCATGAAGCGTCAGCGCCGGGAGTTCGTAAAGCGGGCGCTTATCGAGCGCGTAAGTGTTCACCCAATAGCGTCCGCCGCGCTTGCCGCCCGGGGCGGACGGGGCGTAGCGCGCGCTTGTATAGTTCGGCGCGATCTCGGCCGGCACCGGCTCGACCGAATAGGGCTGGCGCGGAAGTTTCCCGAAATAGGCGGGCAGCTTGCCGTCGATCGTCTTTGCAAGGAACGCCGCCCGTTCGAGGAGTTCTCCCGGCGTTTTCGCGTAGAACTGTTCATCCGTGCGCAGAAAGTCGAGGAAAGCCGCAAAGTCGCCCTTGAAACCGGCGCGCTTGATCACCTCCGCCATTTCCTTGCGGATGCGCGCGACCTCTTTTAGGCCGAGCTTGTGAATGGCGTCCGCATCGACATCCTCGCGCGTCGTGTAATAATGAACGAGCGCCTCGTAATAGGCGGCGCCTTCGGGGAGAGAGCCGGCGCCGATCTTCGCCGCCGCATTCGGCGCATATTCGTCGCGCATGAACTCATAAGTCCGACGGAACGCCGGGATCACCGCGCCCGAAAGCAGCATCGCCCCCTCCTCTTTCAGCGCCATCGCACGCTTTGCCGGAATCGACGCCGGCATCGACCGGAACGGAGCATAGAGGGGATGGTCTTTCGCCGCGGGCGTCGCTTGCGCTTCGAACGAAGGCAGGATGGCGCCCATGATCTCTTTTGGCTGCGTAAAGCCGCCTTTGAGCCCCTCGCGCATATTGGCGATGTTCTGGTCGAGATACGCGGGAAACGCCGCAAGACGCTTCAGATAGGCGCGATAATCGGCCTCCGTCTCAAACGGGGTCGCGTCGACGGCGAAGCCGAGATCGTTGTGAAATCCGCTGTCCGACAGAAACGGCATTCGCCAGCCGCGAAATGGCGCAAGGCGGATCGAATGGGTAAGAACGAACCTGAAGAGAGAGGCGTTGAGCTGGTCCGCTTCGCTCGCTTCAGTGAGATCAGCGGCATCAAGGCGCGCGAGGAACGCCTTCGCCTCATCTAGTCGACGCGCCTGATCTCCCGGCGCGACGGATGGAACCGACGGAGGTCGCCGCGAACGGATTTTCGCTCAATTCATTCGCCCAGTAATCGGCGAAGAGTTTATCGAGTTCTTCCGTCGCGAAGGCGGGATCGAGCGGCGCCGCCGACAGGCCGAGCGCCGCGATAGCGCAAATGGCGGTTTTCAAGCTCACCTCATTTGTCTCTGGCGGCGGGACCTTAAAGCGGCTTGCTCAGAGGTGAAAAGAGGCCGCACACAGCGGGCGCCGATCCCGCCGCGTGAAAAATGGCGAAGGGCGCGCTCCCTCTCCCCCGAGCGGGTGCGCGCCCTTCCGGCTCCGACGAAGCGGGTTTCGTTGGGCGACAAACCGTCGCCGGAGCCAAGCGCTGACGGTGGCCGCCCATGGAGGGCGCCGGCGTCTTGATCCGCGCAGGGCTGAATTGCACGGGTCCGCCGGAGGGGTGGCGCTAATGCGCCAGCGCTTCCAAGACGTTGATTTTGCTAGTCAGGGGCCCTCTTCAGCCCGCCCCATCGGTGCGACTTTCTCCCACCGCGGAACGCCGGCCTGTGATGAAGGTCACACTAGCGTGCAGATTCGCCTTACGCTGCGCTCATCGCTTCATCGTGAAAAAGCGTGTTTTTCGTTTTCCGCCGCACGCGGCCATAGAGACGCTTGCGAGTTTTCACCATCGACAGCAGGAGCAATTCATGATCGCCCGCCCCCTCGCCGCTGCAGTTCTTGCCGGCGCATTCATGTTCGTCTCGCCGGTTTTCGCGGCGTCTCCCGAAGTTTACACCGGCCGTTTCTCCAGTTTGGCGGTCGACGGCTACGATCCCGTCGCCTATTTCGAGGAAGGCGCGCCCGTCAAAGGCTCGAAAGACTATTCCTACGACTATAACGGCGCCACCTGGCGTTTTTCGTCTCAGGAAAATCTCGAGACGTTCAAGGCGGACCCCGCCGCCTATGCGCCGCAATATGGCGGCTATTGCGCATGGGCTGTCTCGCAGGGATACACGGCGCCGGGCAATCCGGATAACTGGTCGGTGCGCGGCGGAAAGCTCTATCTCAATTACAATGACAAGGTTCAGGCCGACTGGCTGAAAGATCCGGATGGTTTCATCGAGAAAGCGGACGCGAACTGGCCGGGCGTTCTTTCCAAATAGCATTCAGGCTCGGCGCGCAAGCTCTCGCTTGCGCTCCACCATCAATGCGTCGCGCGCAGATTCGACGGCGATCTTCTGGCGGAGAACGCTTTCGACTTCGCGTCGGCGCATTTCCTTTTTCTCGATTAGCATGGCGATCGTCGATTGAAGGGCGGCGAGGCGCTCTCGGATGAGAGCCCGCCGCCGTTCTGTGAAGGCCGCGAACGCGGGATCGTCCATCTCAGGCTTGACGGCGTGTTCGGCGCACAAGCCCGAAAAAACGCGCTCCGCTTCGGCGAGGTCGCGGACCGCCGCTGCAAGCGCGTATTCTGTGGAATTGAGCTTCGCGGCGAGCGCGGCGCAAATCTTTGACAGCCGCCTGACTTTCTGTGCGCTCATCGCACCCTCGCTTCCGCGCGAATCCTGTCGGCGAAATGAATTGCGGCGGCGACTGCAACGTAATGTTCGCGCCGGATTTCCTCACCGACCTCGACGGCGCCATAAATGGCGCGCGCGGTCGGCGCATCGCGCCGAATCGGTACCCCATTCGCCGCCGCGAGTTCGCGGATCTTCGCCGCCATTTCATCAACGCCCTTGGCGACGCATTGCGGGGCGCCGGATTTCGGTCCTTCCCATTTGAGCGCCACGGCGAAATGTGTCGGGTTGACGATGACGACGCTCGCCGCCGGCACGTCGACCAGCATGCGGTTTGTCGCAAGCGCTTTTGCGCGTTCGCGGCGCGACTGTTTGAAATGCGGGTCGCCTTCGTTTTCCCTGCTTTCCTGCCGCACTTCCTCAAGCGTCATCATCAGCCGTCTGCGGTGCTCGGCTCTGACGCGAACAAGGTCGAACGCCGCCGCCGCAACTGAAAAAATCAGAATGGCGCCGACGAACAGGACCGCCTCGCGCTGCAGCGCCGGGAGGATCGCCGTCACGGGGAGAAGCGCGGCGCCCGGAAGATCCATGAACCGCCCAAGGAAGATGGACGCGAACAGCGCAAGAACGCCGAAGAGCTTAGCTGCGCTGATTGCAAACTCGCCAAGACCCTGCGGCCCGAACTTGTGCTTCGCGTTGTTGACGAGCGACAGCCGCGACCATTTCGGGGCGAGTTTTGCCGGCGCAAAGACAAGACCCCGCTGCGCGACAATCGAAAGAAGGACGAGGATAGCGGGGCCTGCAAAGAATACCGCGGCGGCTTCGGCTGCCTTCGCGGTCGACGCCGCAATGAGACTGGCCGCCGAACCGCCGCCCGGCATGTAATCCTCCGGAAACATGTAAAAGCGCGACAAGATGGGCGCAAGAGCAAGGCATGCGCCCCCGGCGCCGGCGACAATCGCAAGATAGAGCCCGCCATAAGAGGCCGCCGCGTTCGCCTCGCGCGAGAGCGCAACATCTCCTTCGCGCCGCGCCCTTTCGAGCCGGCCGGGCGTCGGATCAAAGCTCTTGTCCTGACCATCCGCCGCCCCGCCGCCGCTCATCGGATGCTTCCGACCGGATTATCGATGAGCGCCGCGAGCAATTCGGTCCAGCGTCCGATCGTGACGCTCGCCGTTCCAGCGAAAAGCGCGAGGCCGGCGAAAAGGATCGCGGGCGCGCCGACAAAACTTGAAGTCAGCTGCGGCATCGCGCGGCTCATCGCGGCGAGCGTCAGCGAATAGATGAAGCCGAGAATGGTGAACGGCGCCGACAGCGCAAAGGCGACGCCGATCGCCGCCCCGCTTTCGCGAGAGGCCCATTCCCCAACATCGCCCGCTGCGGGCAAAGCGCCCAGTGGAAATATCGAATAGGAATTGATCAGCGCGGCCGCAATTTCAATGTGAAGATCGGACGATGCGGCGACGGCGAGCCCGCCCATGATCAGGATCGTCGACAATTGCGTTTCCTGCTCATGCCCAAGCCCCAGTCCGAAAAGCTGCGAGAGCGAGATGTGCTGGGCGATGATTGCGCCGGCTATTTGAAGGATGAAAATCGATAACCGCAGCGCAAAACCGATGACGAGGCCGATCAGCGCTTCCGTCCCGATGAGGGCGGCGAGTTCGACCGGCCCATACAGCGCCGGTGTGAAGGCTGGAGCGAGAGGCGGCGCGACGATCATCGTCAAGGCGATGACGGCGGCGAGGCGCACGCGCATCGGCGTCGCCCGTTCGCCAAGACCCGGCGCAAGGAACGCGATCGCCGACATCCGGGCGAGAACTGCGGCGACGAGCGGCAGACCGACCCCAGCGGCCAAGGCTAGCCGTTCAATCACCGCGAGGAGTTCGGGCGGCGTCACGCTGTTCCGACCAGAAGGGGTTTCGCCTGCGGGTCGAGTTCGTCATAGGCGATGACGGGGTTGCGAACGCCTTTAGCGTGGAGCACTTCGCGGATGAACCGCCGCCGTTCGCGAAAGGCGACGATCGCCGGGAAATGCTTCTCGGCGGCGGCGCGGCGGATCTGTTCGGAAATCGAGCGCGCGAGGCGGTTG
>JBMOOR010000221.1:7194-8693 GCA_049324555.1 Pseudomonadota bacterium
ACTCATCGGGAGGCAGCGCGACATCTTTCTCCTGCGCCTCATTCGTCACTTCATGTCTCGCAAAGATAGCTTCCCATTCCGGAGAGAGCTGGATGATCGGAATTCGCCCGTCATTGTTTTTGAGGCTCGCTGAAATTTGACGGCCGAGCCGGCGGCGCACATGCTCGGCGATCTTTTCCGCGTTCGCGCACCATGGCCGCGCTTCCGCCGTCGCTTCGAGAATGACCGGGAGATTGCGGATCGACACGCCCTCTTCGAGAAGACGGCGCAACACTGTCTGCAGGGTTTCGACCGGAACCTTGTCGGGGATGAATTCGTCGAGAAGACTGCGGTTCGCGGCGGACTTGGCGGGATCCGTCGTCTTCACATATTCGTCCAGCACTTTGCGGAGGGCGCGGCGCGTCATCAGGCGGCCGAAATTCGCCTTGATGGTTTCAAGAAGGTGCGTTGCGAGAACTTCCGTCGGTTCGATGATCGGGCAGCCGAGCGCGGCGGCCTCCCGCCGGCGCGTCGCCGCAATCCATCGCGCAGGCGCGCCGTAGACGGGTTCTTCGACTTGCTCGCCGCCGAAGGGGAGCGCTTCGTTTTCATCGGCGAGAATCAAAAGCTCGCCCGCCTTCAGGCGAAAGCGCGCGCATTCAACGCCGTGAATCCAGATTGCATAGACGCCGGTCTCCAGGTCTCCATTGTCGGTGAGGCGGATCGGGGGAACGATGAAGCCGAATTCCGACGCGACGTGCTTTCGAATCTTGCCAATCCGCATGTCGAGCCCTGTCGCCATGTCGAGCGCGAGCGGAACAAGGTCCGTCGCAAACTCGACCTGGATTTCATCGAGACTGAGGAGATCGCCGAGCGAGCGTTCGACGGGCGCAGGCGCGGCCTCGCTCGCCGGGACTGCGGCGGCGGCCGTTTCGTTCCGGCGGTGGAGATAAAAGCCCGCGCCGGCGAGGAGGATGGCGCCCGCTAAGAACGGCGCGAAAGGCAGTCCCGGAACGAACGCGAAAAACGCCATGCAACCGGCGACTGTGAATATCGCTAACGGATGCGCGCTCAATTGCCGCCCGAGAACTTTGTCCGCCGAGCCCGAAGCGCCGCCCTTTGACAGCAGCATGGCGGCGGCGACGGAAATGACGACCGATGGAATCTGCGACACAAGCCCGTCGCCGACCGTCAGGATCGAGTAAGTTTCAATCGCCTCCCCGACGGATAACCCGTGAGCGCCGATCCCCATTCCCATTCCGACCACAAGATTGAGCAAGGTGATCAGAAGCCCGGCGACTGCGTCGCCCTTGACGAATTTCGACGCGCCGTCGAGCGATCCGAAAAAGGTCGTCTCTTCCTGCTCGATCCGGCGGCGCTCGCGCGCCTCCTCATGGCTGATTGCGCCGGCGGCGACGTCGCTGTCGATCGCAAGCTGTTTGCCCGGCATGCCGTCAAGCGCAAAGCGCGCGCCGACTTCGGCCATGCGTCCCGCGCCCTTGGTGATCACCAAGAAGTTG
>JBMOOR010000222.1:0-7518 GCA_049324555.1 Pseudomonadota bacterium
AAAATGCGCGTGCGCGCCGTCATAGCGCTCCTGCGGCGCGGAATGCGCCGATCTGGTCGCGCCCGGCGCGCTTGAGGAATCTCGAAACGGCCGCAGGGACATGCAGCGCATGCGAGGGCGTAGCGTGCGCGCGAACTGCGACGGGCTCCTCGCCGGACGCGGTTTCGCGCTGGGGAAGACCGCGTTCGATGACGGTGACGCGCGCGGCGTCGAGAATGATGAGATGTTCGCGCCCGTCGCAGGCGATGATCGCCGCGCGCCGGCGCTGGTCGATGGGAAGCGTTTCAACGAGCGAAAGCCGGCGCGCCCGGGCGAGCGACAAGGCGCCGTTCTGAAGTCCGAGCTTTCTTGCGGCTACCGCGGCGAGACCGATCATGCCGATGACGGCGATGAGGGCGAAGACGATGCGGGCGATGTCGATGAGTTCCATGAGCGTCATCCTTGCGTGAGGGTTCCTCACCAAGCTTAGAATTAGAATTGGCCGCTTAATGGCCAGTTAAGGTTAATTCTGCGACGGGCGGAGATCGGCGAGGCCGGAAAGCCCAATGAATTCGCCGCCGAGCTTTTTGGTAAAGAAATCGTAATAGCGACGGATGAGAGCGAGGCGCGCATCGACTGCGCTTTTGTCGGGCGCGTAAGGATTGCCGCCCGGCGTCATCGTCGTCGAGTGCATGGAAAATGCAACGAGGGGCGTTCCTTGCTTGACGAGACTCTTCGTCAGCGAAACGAGTTCCTGAAATCTCGCCTGCTCGCAGGTGAGGCGGAGCGGCGCGGCGAGAATGCCGAAACGTCGGCGCGCCCGCGCAGGAAGCCCCGGTTCGGCTTCGTCATTGAAGAACATTCTCCCGCCGCGGAGGGCGCGGGCGCCGCTGACCGGCGTCACGAAAACCTCTCCGCGTTCCGTGCCGACCGTAAACGGACGATTGGAGGCGCCGGAAAAATCGGGCCCGCCGCGCGGAGAAAAATCGAACGCTGGCGAGGGGCTGAAATCGTAACGAATTCCGGCGCCGGCGATCTCGTTATAGGCTTCGGCCGAAACGCCGTAGCGCCCGGCGCGGTGCGCGACGGCGCGAAAACCGAACGCTTGTTCGAACGCGCGCGCGAGCGCCTTGAGTTTCGCATCATGAACGGCGGACGGCAGATTGCATTGCCAGGAATAATATTCGCCCTCATAGCCGCCGATCGGCGGCGTCGCCCATTGATGGAGATGGAGGCCGAGATCGGCGCGCCCCTCTTCATGGAGCCTCCTGAAATATGCAGCGCTCTTTGCGTCGGCGAGAAGCGGGTAGGTGATGAAATAGAGCGGCCGTGCGCCGAATTCTTCGCAGAGCGCCTGAAACCGGTCGAGATTTTGCGGCGGGCTCACCTTTGAGGCGGCGGGAGAAAAGCGGCGCCAGTCGAGTTCCTCTTCGGCGTCGATTGTGACGATGAGTCTTGGTTTTCCGCGGCTATCCGAAATCGCCGGCGCAAAACGAATGGAGGCGCGCGTCTTTGCGCGCGTCATGACCGCCGAATAGATCGCCGAAAGACCTGCCGACGTCTCGTCCCATGAGAAGGTTTCGGCGTGCGCGCGCGTCGCATCGCGATCGCTCGATTGAAAAACCTCCCTCAAGGCGGCGGCGAACGCGGCGGGCGTCCGATCGGCGACGATGCGCCCGGCGGCGGGCGTTGCAACGGCTTCAGCCGACCCGCCGGCGTTGGAGGCGATCGCGGGCGTTCCGCACGCCATCGCTTCGAGCAGCACGTTCGGCCAGCCTTCGCGTGTCGAGGCGAGAACAAGCGCGTCCGCCGCATTGTAGATTTCAGCGAGGCTTTCGTGCGAAAGCGCGCCGAGAAAGCGCACGCGTCCCGCAACGCCGAGCAACGCCGCTAGGGCCTTCAATTTTCGTTCGGCGCCGCCTTCGCCAATGACGAGGAGCGTCGTCTCCGGCATTTCAGCAAGCGCTTTGATGACGATGTCGTGTCCCTTGCGGTCAATGAGATGGCCGACCGAGGCGATGACGGGACCCTTGAGCTTCATCCGCCTGCGTATCTCATCGCGGTCGAGCGGGCGAAAGCGCGCAAGATCGACGCCGTTCCTCAACACCGTGATCTTTTCGGTCGGCGCGCCCAGCCGGATGAGGTCATCTTTCAGCGCTTCGGCGACTGCGATGACGGCGTCGGCGCGGAAAATCGCGTTGAGGATCATCGCCTGCTGGCGCGGATAGGCCGCAATCTGCGTTACGTCGCTGCCGCGCGCGGTGAGGACGACCGGCTTTCCGAGAGCGCGCGCGGCGGCGACCGCGGCGACGCCGTCCGGATAAAGATAATGCGCGTCGATGAGGTCGAAATCATAGCCGTCCGCGAGCGCCTCGCGCGCTGACTTCTCGATTGTGCGGGCGAGCGAGGCCGGCGCAAGACTCATCCCAACCTTCGGCAAAAGGAAATAGCGCGGATGGCGAATGCCGATGTCGCGGCGGCGTTCGGCGAACGGAGCCGCAGCGTATTTCGCATATTTTCCAAAGATCGGCGCATTGAACGGGAAATATGAAACCGGCGCGATGACGCGCGCTTCGCCGCCGGAATGGCGCCGCCAGGCGTCAAGGCGGTTTTCCACGAACACGCCATGCGATGGCGCCGCGGCGTTCGGGTAAAGCGTTGAGACAGTGAGAAGCTTCATCGTCCGTTCGGAACAGGCGGGTCGGTGCGGATTGTCGATAAAAATCCGGATCATTTGGTTAATGCGCCGTCCGCCTTCTTAACTTCCTGTTAGGCGCGTTTTTCGCTTTGCAGCCGCCGATCTGTGCCGGAGCGGCACAGGCGACGGCTCAAGTTCAAGCAGTGCGGTGCGAGCGTGTCGGAGGCGGCGCTTCGGGTTCGGAAGTCTTTCACAGCGAGGCGGGCTGTCGCAGCAGTCGGCGCTGAAAATCGGTTGCTCGAAAAAGGCATTGGGCGCGTCGACATCGAAAGGGTCTCGAGGGAAGATCTCGAGAAGGGCGCCGCGGCGCTGACGCCGGGGCTCTTGCGTGCGGGCAAGCGGTTCTTCGACATCGCCGCCGCGCTGTCGCTCCTTGTCTGCCTCTCGCCCGTTCTCATTTTAACCGCGATCGCGATCCGCCTCGATTCGCAGGGGCCGATCCTCTACCGGCAGCGGCGCATCGGATTCGCCGGCCGGGAATTCGAGATTTTCAAGTTCCGCTCGATGCGTGAGGATGCGGAGAAGAACGGCGCGCGGTGGGCGGCGGAAGACGACGATCGCATCACGCGCGTCGGCCGTTTCATTCGGCGCACGCGGATCGACGAAATCCCGCAGGCGATCAACATCCTCAAGGGCGAAATGAGCTTTGTCGGCCCGCGGCCCGAACGGCCGGAATTTGTGCGTCTCCTTGAAAAGGAAATCCCGCACTATCACGATCGCCATATCGTCAAGCCCGGCATCACCGGCTGGGCGCAGGTCAAATACGTCTACACGGCGTCCGTCGAGGGCGCGCGCGACAAGCTCGCTTACGATCTTTACTACATCAAGCATTTCTCGCCGATCCTCGATCTCATCATTGTGCTGATGACTGTTCGCGTCGCACTCCTCGGGATCGGCAGTCGTTAATAAGGAGCCGCGCCGTGCGGATTGAACGGCGAGCGATGAAGCGCAAAACAGCACTGGCGATTCTTCTCATCGGTCTTGCGGGCGCAGCGCTTATTGGCGGAGTTTCTCATGTCGCCCTGCAGGGCGACGGCCGGAGCGCCGATCGCGCGATCAAAGCGCCGTCGGCGGCCGAAGCGCGCGCTCTTGGCGCACGCTGGCGCGCTTCGCCGACGCCGGCGCTTGCGCTCGACTACGCGCAGTCGCTGGTTGCGGCGGGCCTTTACGATGAATTGCTGACCGAGATCAGCGAGCGCGGCCTTCTTGCCGGCGACGCGCGCGCCGCCTCAGTCTTTCGCGCGGAAGCAACGCTCCGGCAGGGGCGCTTTGAAGAAGCGTTCGCCGCCGCGAAGGCGGCGGGCAGCGGTGACAATCCCTATCTCGCCTACGCGCGCGCGCGGGCGGGCTACGCACTCACTGCACGCGCGGAACAGTCGGCGGACGATCTCAGCCGCGCTCTCCGGGGGCCGAGGGAACTGACGGCGGACGCCTGGCTCTTCCGTGCGCGCCTTGCGCTCGACGCCAATGATTTCGACACGGCGAAGGCGGCGGCGCGCCGCGCGGAGGAGGCGGGCGGCGATCCGCGCCGCGTCGAAGCGGTCGGCATTGAGGCGGCGATCCGCGCCGGCGACGTCGCGTTCGCTGTTGAGAAACTCGCCGCGCGCGCGCGGCGATATCGGCGATCATTAAATGACGATGATTATCATCTCGCGGCGATGCTGAAGCTGAAGACCGGCGACGCGCGGTCGGCGGCGCGCCTCTTCAGCGATGCGAGCCTTGCGACGGGGGAGAAGGTGCGCGCGCGTCTTCTTGCAGCGCTCGCCAAATGGATGAGCGGCGATCTGGCGCAAGGCTATTCGCTGGCGACCGGCGTCCTGTCGGCGGCGCCCGAAAACTGGATGGCGCTTGACCTTGCGCTCGGGCTCGCGCGCGATCTCAATCGCAATGAAGAGGCGGCGGCTCTTGCAAAAAGGCTCGCCGCGCAAAGGCCGGCGCTCGCAATTCTTCGCAAGATGCGTCTCGAAGAAAGTCCGGCGAACCTTGATTCAATCTACGCCGGTCTATCAATTGAGGGGGATGATCTCGCCGCCGGCGGGGTCGCGGCCGCGCTTCTCGGCGGGGATGCGCATCTGCCGCGCGCGGTTGCGGAACCAGGGAAAGACGATCTCCTTATCGCCTCGCTCGCGTCGGCGCTCAATAAAGGCGACGTGCGCGCGATCTTGAAGGCGGCGAACGCTGCATGTGACGCGAGTTCCTCGCCGATCGCGTTAACGCTGGCGGGCGAAGCATTCCTTCGCGCGCGCGATTTCAATCGCGCTGCCGATGCGCTAGAGCGCGCTTCCGCGCCGGCGTCGCAATTTTTCACGCCGGTGCGGTTGCGCGCAGGGCTTTTCGTTCAACGCGAAAACAGCGCGGCGGCGATCGGGTTGATCCGCGATTTCCTGAAGCACAATCCGGGCGACGTCGCGGCGCAGCTTGCACTTGCGGCCAACGAGGCTGACATCGGCGCCGTGCGTGCGGCCTATGCGAGCTATGCGGCGGTCCCCCCCTCGGCGGTATTCGCGGACGAGGAAGCAGCGATTCGATTCGCGAAAGCGGCGGCGAGCATCGGCCCCGAGGCGATCCGATCGACGCTCGAAGCGGCGATGGACGCCGCTCCGTCGGCGCTTACGCTCGGCAAGGTGCATGCGGCGGCAGGCGATGATTCGGGCGCGGCGGCGGCATTCCGCCGGGCGCTGATCGACGACCCGGTTAATCCTCAATCGCCGGCGCTTTATCTAGAATCGATGGCGCGGCAGGGGCGGACGGACGAAGCGCGCTCTTTTCTTGAAGAAATTCTCCGTCGCCGGCCGGAAGCGGTCGCCGCCAGGGCCGCGCTTGAATCGTAGGCGAGGAAAGCGGGCCGATTCCCGGATTAACAATGCGCAACGCAAAGGCGCCTGTTGGCCCCGCCGGCATGGCAAAGAAATTGCTCAGCGTCTAGGGTAACGGCGATTCGCGGCTCAACCGCCGCGGGCGGACCCGATTTAGAAAGAATGAGGTTAACCCTTATGTTTATCCGCGCCTTTACCGCCGCAGTTTTCGCCATGGTTCTCGCCAGCTGCGCTTCCGGCGACGTGCTCAGTTCCGAGCAGCTGCGCGCATCGCCCGAAAGCGTCGCCGCGTCTTCGCCGAGCGCCGCGTCGCCCGATTATCTCATCGGGCCGCTCGATCAGCTTGAAGTCTTCGTCTGGCGCGCGCCGGAACTCTCAACCAAAGTCACCGTGCGCCCCGATGGGCGCATTTCAACGCCGCTCGTTGAAGACATGGTCGCCGCCGGCAAGACGCCGACCCGCCTCGCGAAAGATCTTGAAAACTCGCTCAGCCAGTATGTGAAGACGCCGCAGGTGTCGGTGATCGTTTCGAACTTCACCTCGACCTTCGATCAGCAGGTGCGCGTCCTTGGCGAGGCGCAAAAGCCGATCGCGCTTCCCTATCAGTCGGGCATGACCGTTCTTGACGTGATGGTCGCCGTCGGCGGCCTCACCGATTTCGCGGCCGGCAACAAGTCGGTGCTGATCCGCGGCAAGGGCGAAGACCGCCAGTCCTATCGGCTGCGGCTCGATGATTTGCTCCGCAAGGGGAACATATCCGCGAACGTCCCCGTCCTTCCGGGCGATGTCATTTTGATCCCGGAAAGCATTTTCTAGGGATTGCTATCGGGCGCCTCGCCCCATGAGGCGCCCGACCATCAGGTGGTGTTTGGGGGATGGTGTTGAGTTTCGATATCGCCGACCTGCCGCAGCCCATTATCCGTTATGGCGTCGGCCTGTGGCGGCGCCGCTGGACGGTCGCCGCCGTGACGTGGATCGCCGCGCTTCTCGGCTGGTTTGCGCTCTGGCTTATCCCCGACAAATATGAATCGCGCGCGCAGGTCTATGTGCAGACGGAGACCGTGCTCGATCCCGTCATGAACGGCGTCACCGCGCGCCCGAATTACGAAAAGCGCGTCGAAGTGATGAAGCTTCAACTTCTCACGCGGCCCAACGTCGAAGAGATCATCTACCGCGCCGGCCTCGACAGGGAAGTCACCGCGAGCAATCCGCGCGAAAAGCGCGCGCAGATGGAAAAGCTCATCGACTGGGTGGCGGGGAATATCACCATCACAAGCCCGCAGGAGATGTATTTCGTCATCGACTACAAGCATTCCGATCCGACGATTGCGCGCAATATCGTCGACGCGGCGCTGAACCTCCTCATCGAACAGGATCTCGGCGCAAGCCTTTCCGAGAACGAGGACGCGCGCAAGCGTCTCGATGCGGAAGTCGCCGCCTTCGACGAGCGGCTGACGGCGAAGGAGCAGGAAGTCGCCGCTTTCCGCCGCCGCAATGCCGAAGAACTCGCGCTCGTTGAAGGAAATGACCGCCGACGCGACCTCCTTGAGGCGGATCTTTCGCGCGTCACCGACGAACTTGCGCTCGCCGAACGTCGCGTCTCAACGGCGAGGAGCCTTCTTTCTTCGACGGCGGCGACGTCGTCGGGACCTGAACTCGACAAGCTGATGGTTGAGCTTGCAGCGCTCCGAAGCCAGTATCAGGAGAATTATCCTGACATTGAGGCGTTAAAGGCGCGGATCGGACAACTGCAGGCGGGCGGGGCGAGCGCGCTTCCTTCAAACCCAGAATACAAGCGCCTTTCCGCCGAACTTCGCGCCGCGCAGGATATTGCCGCCGGCCTTCAGGATCGCCAGAAACGGATCCGCGCCGAACTCGACGCGCTCGCCTTCACGATCGGTCAGGCCCCGCGCGTCGTTGCGGAGCTAAAGCGCATCGAGCGCGATTATGAGCAGACCCAGAAGAATTACGAAGAACTGATCGAACGGCGCGACCGCCTGTCGATCACCGCCAATCTCGGCGCCG
>JBMOOR010000222.1:7528-8669 GCA_049324555.1 Pseudomonadota bacterium
AATACAAAATCTTCGAACGCCCCGAAGTCTCGCTCATTCCCGCCTCGCAGCAGTTCCGCATGCTGCTGATCGCCGGCGTCTCGCTGATGGCGCTTGGCGCGGGGCTCGCCGCGGCGCTCATTCTCACCTGGATGCAGAAATCCTTCTCGCAGTCGGCGGAACTGCAAACTGCGTTCGGTCTTCCCGTCCTTGGCGCCCTGTCGGAGGTGCGGTCCGTTGCAGTTCTTGACGAGCGGCGGCGCGACATTCGCCGCCTTGCGGGCGCAGCGGCGGCGCTCGCGGCGGCCGCGGCGTTTTACATTTACTGGGAGGTCGTGCGCCTGCCGGCAGTCTCCTTTGACGGCGCCGCAACTGCATCATTGGAGAGTGAACTCGCCGTCAGGACAGCTGAGGCGCGATAGGAGCGGCTCAAAATGGGACTGATCGAACGCGCAATCGGCGTCACCGCAAAAAAGGGGGATGCTGCGGCGCGCGGAAAAGTTTCCGCCCTTCCTCAGGGCGCGCCCTTCGCGCTCGATTTTACGCTTTTGAAATCGAAGGGCGTCTTCACGCCCGCCGCGCGCGAGGAGGCGCAGGCGTTTGAACTGCGCGCCATCAAGCGCCGGCTGCTTCGCCGCGTCGGCTTTCTGCAACGCGCCGGGCGCGACCGCCGTCAGGTGCAGGCGTCGGGTCGCTGCCGCAATCTCGTTCTCCTGACGTCGACCCGGCCGGGGGAGGGGAAGTCTTTCGCTGCGGTCAATCTCGCGCTGAGCCTCGCCCTCGAAGAGGGGGTTCCGGTCGTCCTGATCGACGGCGACCCCATGCGCCCGCGCGTTAGGTCCTATTTCGATCTGCCGCTTGGACCTGGCCTTGGGGATATCCTCGCCGATCCGACGATCCCGCTGCCGGCGGTCTGCCGGACGGCGAAGGACCTCCCGCTCGCCGTCATCGGCGAAGGCTCGCAGGTTCCCAATGCGACTGAACTCTTCGGATCCCTTGAAGCAAAACGGTTTTTCGCCGGCCTGTCCGCCCAATGCGCCGACGGGCTTGTCCTGGTCGACGCCCCGCCGATGCTGGCGACGACCGAGGCGATCGCGCTCGCTCGTCATGCCGACGAGGTCGTTTTCGTGGTTGAGGCCGATTCGACGCCGCAGCCGGCGGT
>JBMOOR010000223.1:0-8668 GCA_049324555.1 Pseudomonadota bacterium
CAAAATGACGTGGCGCGGTCGCTCTTCGAAGCCTCGGGGCTCGATCTCGCCGAACTGACCGCCGCCGCAAACAAGCGCGGCTTCAGGGCGGTTCCAATGACGGGCCTTAAGGCCTCCGCAAGGATCGCGCAGACGATCAAACGTTCAAGCGACGCCAACGTCATCGGCGTCCTGAAGGGAAGCCAAGCGCCGGACGAATACGTCCTTTATATGGGGCATTGGGACCATCTCGGCGTCAACCCGACGGATGAAGGCGAGGACAAGATCTATAACGGCGCCGTCGACAACGCGACGGGCGTCGCTTCGATTCTCGAGATCGCGGAGAAATTCGCGGCCGGCGAACGGCCGCGGCGCTCAATTCTCTTCGCAGCGGTGACGGGCGAGGAATCGGGCCTCCTCGGGTCGGCCTTCATGGCGGAAAACCCGCCCGTGCCGCTCAGGAACATCGTCGGCGGCGTCAATATCGACGGCGTCCTGCCGCTCCCCGCCTCGAAAGACATGATCGTCATCGGCTATGGGGCGTCTGAACTTGAAGACATCCTGAAGGAAATCGCTGAGGCGAACGGCAAATATCTGCGTCCCGACGCCGAGCCGGAGAAGGGGTATTTCTACCGTTCGGATCATGTCAATTTCGCCAAGAAGGGCGTGCCGATGCTCTATTCCGACGCGGGGTTCGACCTTGTCGACGGCGGAGAGAAGAAGGGGCGCGCGGCGAGCGACGATTACACGGCGAACCGCTATCATCAGCCGTCGGACGAATATTCCCCCGAGTGGGATCTCTCCGGCATGGCGCAGTCGATGAACATTCTTTATGAAGTCGGCGCGCGCCTCGCCGGATCGAGCGACTGGCCGAACTGGCGCGAGGGCAACGAATTTCGCGCAGTCCGGGACGCTTCGCGCGGCGGCGAGTAAAATTGCCGGAAGGCGGCTAGCGCTTCGTTAAGCTATCGCCGTCAACAGTCTGGCGGCATGGAAACGCTCTACGATATGATGTCCGTGACGCTGTTCATCGCGGCGGCGGGCATCTTTTTTTATCGCTTTCGGAGCGAGAATCCGCCGCTCGCGCCGTATATTCTCATTTCGCTCGTCTGCGCGGTCTCAAACTGGCTCGGCAATAACGGCGGAGGCGTCGGCGCCGTGCTTCTCCTGATCGCCGGCTCGTTCTACCTGCTGCACATCGCGAGCGCGCCCTTCGCCGAGGAAGAGGGCGATCCGCGATAGGCGCCGCGCGCGGCCTTGAGCCGAAAGGCGAGGCCCGCAAAGCCCATTATCATCAGCGCCCAGGTCGAGGGCTCCGGCGTCGGCGCCGTCACCTCGGTCGCGACGCCGTTGACGTTGACATAGTCGACCGTCGCGCCGGTCGCGCCGCGCCGGGCTCTGGTCGTCGTAATGAAGATGAAATCGCAGCCGCCGAGCGCGGAACACCCTTGCTGGAAGAGGTTATTGACGGTCAGGACGCCTCCGGCGTTCACGCTCTTCGTATCGACGAAGATCGGAGATCCGTTGTTATAGCGGCCGAAGCTGATCGTAAGGCGCGCGTCGCCGACCGGCGGCGCGAGCGTGAAGATCGACACCGTGTCGGTTTTCGAAACGCCGAAGGGTTGCGCGAACAGCAGCGAAATCCATTCAGTAAGGCCGACAAAAGATCCGGCGCCGTCGCCCGCGGTCGAGAGCGCGGTCATCGGCCCCGGCGTGAAGGGTTGCGATGAATCAAATGTTGCGGTCGCCGCGCCGGCGCCCGTCGCCGCCAACGAAAAGGCGGCTGCAATCGAAGCGATAAGCGCTCCCTTTCGTCTACGGAGTGGGTCGTGTCGCACGAGGGGGTCAGCCGGGTTGAAATCTTTGCTGAAACATTATCGCCCGGGCGAACTGAACGCTTCGCTAACGGATCTGAGAGCGTCAACGCGCGGCGAACGAAGTTATCAACCGGTCAACCATTCCGCACTACAGTTTACGGCGGAACTGGTGCGTATATGTCTGGAAATCGACTCCAAGAGCGGTTGGCGCGCCTTGCTGCGCCGTCTCGACTGTCATTGCCTTCGCCGGCCCAGAAAAGCGGCAGGAAAGACCTGCGCGCCGGCGATCGTGAGCGCGTCTACAAATTCGCGACATTGACGACCGGACGGCAGACTTCAATGGACTGCATCGTTCTTGACATCACGAACTCGGGCGCACGGGTGTCGCTGCAAGGCGCTTATAGGCTGCCGAGGGAGGCGCGCCTGCGGATTCCGCAACTCGGATTTGATCGATCCGTGCAAATCCGCTGGCAAAACGAAAGCGAAGTGGGGCTGAGCTTCTAGATCGTTGGGCGATTTGCCGGCGCTTGCGGCCTTGACCCGCAGCGATTGCTTCGCATGTGTGCTTTCGGCTCAGAAACAAACGCCCGGCACGAGGCGCGGCGGCGGCCGGCCAATCGCGTTTGCGATTGCGAGCGATTAATATTCTGAAATGCGGAACGGATTAACTGGATGTTTACGAGATGGGTCTAACGTTATCGCTAGCTGGAGTTTAGGGGACTAACAAAAAACCAGTTGCGGCCGTCGGAGTTTTCCGAAGAGCGGAGCATTGCATCAGTTCCAAGATGTGCGCCGCTATTTGGCTAGTGGGCGCAGACGCGCGATATCAACGCGTCTGCGCCTCTGGAGTTGCAGGTCTGGTGAAACCCGCCTAGTGCAAGGGGATTGCACAGGCGGAGTAGACCGCAAATTGATTAAAAGAGACTTAAATTCGCGCGCCAAAATTTTCTAGATTGTTGAATTAATTCCGATTTTTCGGGCTGGCCCCGATAAGGTCAGGGTACGGACGAAAATTTCAGTCTTGCCGTGATGCTATCACATTCGATCGAATGAAGCGCGAGCGGCGAGGGCGAGCGCCGTCGACACGCGAGACGCGCCCGTACGAATTCGGCGAGTTCATCTTGACCGCATCCCGCTGCAGGCGGGCGAGACCCCCGCTCGATGCAATCCATGTCCAAATAGTTAGCTCAGGAACCGCAAAAAAGCGGCGCTGAGTTTGCAATCGGGAAAGCAATCCATGCGCTAATGGCGGCGAGTTGCTGCTCGCCGGATTCTTTCCGGCGGGCGAAGTCTGGTGAGAATAAAATCGTGCAAACCCGCCAAGCGGCGGCGACCGAGGTCGCCGTCAGGACTGCATTTCATTCCGCAGTTGGTCACTCGGCAGTCGGCGTCTTCGCGCGGCGTGCGCTGCGGCCGAAGGATGTTCCTGCGCCTCGCCGCGTCCTCATCATCGTCGAGAATCTTCCTGTGCCGTTTGACCGCCGCGTCTGGGCGGAAGCGACGACGCTCGCCGAGGCTGGCTGTGACGTCAGCGTCATCTCGCCGATGCTGAAAGGGTATGACGCGGAATATGAGGTCATCGACAGGGTCCACATTTACCGGCACAGACTGCATGAGGCGGGCGATTCCTGCTTCGGCTACATCAGGGAATACGCAGGCGCGCTTGCAAGCCAGGCAAGGCTCGCCTTCCGCGTGCGGCGCGAGCGCGGCTTTGACGTCATTCACGCCTGCAATCCGCCCGATCTCATCTTTCTCGTCGCCGCGCTCTTCAAGCTTGCGTTTGGAACGCGCTTCATCTTCGATCATCACGATCTTTCCCCGGAACTGTTCGAAGCGAAATTCGGCCGCAGGGGCGTTTTTCATCAGGCGCTGCTGCTTCTTGAACGCGCAACTTTTGCGCTTGCCGACGTGTCGATTGCGACAAACGAGTCCTATCGCGACATCGCCGTCGGTCGCGGCCGCATGCGCCCTGAGCGCGTCTTTGTCGTAAGATCCGGCCCGCGCCTCGACCGGCTGGTGATCGGCCCGGGCGATCCCTCTCTTAAATGCGGCCGCGAGCGCCTCGTCGGCTATCTCGGCGTGATCGGAAAACAGGAAGGTCTCGATCTTCTCGTCGGCGCCGTTTCCCACCTCGTCGGACATCTCGGCCGGACGGATACGCATTTCGCGATCATCGGCGACGGGCCCGAACTTCCCGCAATCAAGGCGCTCGCTGAGGAAAAGGGCGTCGCCGACTATTTCACGTTTTACGGGCGCGTGCCGGACGATCTCTTCCTCAGCGTGCTCAACACCGCCGACATCTGCGTCAACGCCGACCGGTGCTGCGCGATGAACGACAAATCGACCATGAACAAGATCCTCGAATATATGGCGCTAGGAAAGCCGATCGTTCAATTCGATCTGACCGAAGGGCGGCGCTCCGCCGGCGGCGCCTCGCTTTATGCGCGCGCGGACAATGTCGCCGACTTCGCCATGAAGATCGACATGCTTCTCGGCGATCCCGTTCTCCGCCGCGACATGGGAGCCATCGGCCGCGAGCGCATCGTGCGTCAGTTCAGCTGGGCGCATTCAGCGCCGGCGCTCCTTCACGCTTACGCCAAGGCGTTCGAGCCCGCCCCGCGGAAGATTTGGCGACTGCGTCCTGCGCCGCAGGCGGCGCAGCCATGACAGACGCGCGCCCCACGGTCAGCGTCGTCATCCCGCATTTCAACCAGACGGCGCTGCTGTCGAAATGTCTTGAGAGCCTCGAACGCCAGACGCTTTCGCGTTCGCGCTGCGAGGTCATTGTCGCCGATAACGGCACCCCGGGCGGCGTCGATGAGCTGATGCGGCGCTTTCCCCTCGTCAAATTCACATCCGCGGCAGAGCGCGGCGCGGCGCATGCGCGCAATGCGGCGCTGAGGATTGCAAGGGGCGAAGCGATCGCCTTCATCGACGCCGACTGCGTCGCGGCCGAAGACTGGCTCGAACGCGGCGTCGCGGCGCTTGCAGACGCCGACATGTCAGGCGGGCGCATTATCGTCGCCGTTGAGGACGAAGCGCGCCCGACGCCGGTTGAGGCGTTCGAGCGCGTTTTCGCCTTCCGTCAGCGCGATTATGTCGAGTGGAAGCGGTTCTCCGCCACGGCGAACCTCTTCGTACGGAGCGAAGCGGCGCGCGCGATCGGTCCGTTTACAAATGGTTTATCGGAAGACGTCGACTGGTGCCGCCGCGGGGTCGCGCTAGGGTTTCATTTAGCATTTAACCCTAAATCAATTGTCAGCCACCCGGCGCGTCGGGACTGGAGCGAACTGACCCGGAAATGGGACCGGATCATCGCCGAACGCCGGGCGGGGTTCAAAATTCGCGGGGCCGCTCGCAATGCTGCATGGGCGGGTCTTGCTGTCGCAACGGCGCTGTCGGCGGCGCCGCATCTGTGGCGGGTCTTCACAAGCGCGGAGCTGAAATCCGCGCGGGACAGGAAAGCGGCGGCGCTGGTGCTGGCGAAAATTCGCTGGTGGCGCGCCAGGAAAATGGCGGCGCTTCTTGGGAGCGACTGAGGGGGGAGCGACTGAGGGGCGAGATGAAGAGGAAGGCGACGAATACGATTCTTGCGGCGGCTCTGTGCATGGCTGCGCTCGCGTCGCCGTCAGCGCTTGCCGAAAAGAAGACGGCCGCCGGCGGCAAGACGCAGGTCGTGGCGAAAGCGGGCGGCCGAGAGATCACGTTGAGCGAGTTGCGCCTCGAAATGGGGCGTCTCGGCCTCGCCCCAGCCGATCCGAACGCTGAACGGATCGCGCTTGAGAGCCTGTTGACGAGAACGCTTCTCGCAAAGGCGGCGCGCGACGCGCAGCTTCACCGAAAGCCTGAAACGATGGCGCGCATGTATGCGGCGCAGGATCAGGCCCTCGCCGACTATTACCTCGCGCTCGCCAGCCAGCCCGCGGAGCCGTCGCGCGAAGAGATCGGCGATTTCATTCGCCGCAATCCTTCGCTGTTTTCGAACAGGAAAGTCTACGACTTTTCGGTGATGACGCTCGAGACGAAGAATTTCAATGAGGAGGCGCTGACGCCCTTGTTCGATCGCGAGTCGGACTTTTCGCGCCTCGCGGCGGTGCTCGACAAGGCCGGCGCGGGCTATTCGATAGCCGGCGCTGCGCAGTCCGGCGTCGTCTTTCCTGCGCCGATCCGCGAGCAGCTCGCGAAATATTCGGCGCGCGACAACATCGTGATCAAAGGCGATCAGGAAACGCGGATCATGAAGATTGTCGCCGTGCGCGACGAGAAGAGCGCGCCGGCGGAATGGCCGCCGCTCGCCCGGCGGCTTCTTCTTGAAGAGGGAGCGGCCAAACGCGCAGAAGAACTTATGACGCGTCTCAGGAAGGACGCCGCCGTCGCCTATTACCGCCCGACCTCGGCGCCGAAACCCGCCGCAGCGCCTGAGAAAAAATAAGATGGGCGTCCTCGATTTCTTCAACGTCTTGAAGGTCAGAAGGCTGATCGTCCTCTGGGCGACGTTCGTCGGCCTTGGCGTCGGAGTTGCGCTCGCCTTCATCCTGCCGACGAAATATCTGTCGATCGCGAAGGTTCAGGTCGATTCCATCCAGCACAATTCCTTGACCGGTCTTGCCGAGCCGCGCATGCGCGTCGCCGAATATCTCGGCCAGCAGGCGGCCGTCGCCTCGAGCCGCACCGTCGCGCTCGAAGTCATCAACCGCCTCTCGGACGAAGGCTTCATCATCCTGTCGGATTTCGAAGATCGCTGGCGGCGCGAAACCGGCGGCGAGCTGATCGCCGGCAATGATCTGCGGCTGTGGGTCGCCGATGAGCTTTTGCGCGACGTTGTCGTCACCGCTGACGAAATGGGCAGCACGATCGAACTTGGCTTCAAGTCCGACGACCCCGCACAGGCGGCGCGCGTCGCAAATGCATTCGCTTCGGCCTACATGTCGACCGTCCTCGACCACAAGCAGCGCCGTTTTGCGCGCAAGGCCGAGAATTTCTCCGACGAGACAAAGGCGCTCGCGCAAGATGTCGCCGACGCTCAAAGCGATCTCGCCGATTACCGGGAGGAATCGGGCATTCTGCCGATGGGCGAACAGCGCCTTGAAGCGGCCGAAATCGAATTGACGACGCTGACCGAGCGGCTCGCACAAGCGCGCGCCGACAATGCGGAAGCCCAGTCCCTCGTCCATCAGGCGAATTCAACCCCGCGCAGCGAGCTCATCAACTTCCCAATGCCCTACGACGCCTTGGCGGGGCGCATGGCGCAGGATCGGCTCGGTCCGGTGACGGCGGCGCTTGCGCGGATCGCCGAGCGCTACGGCGAAAGATACCCTGACTATATCGAGACCGCGCAAGAGAAAGCGGCGCTTGAAGACAACATACTGCAATCGATCCGCGACCGTGCGGATTACGCGGCGAGCCGCCTCAAAGCGCTCGAAAAACAGGCCGCGGAGCTGAAGGTTGTCGTCACCAGCATGCAGAAGACGCGCGAGAATTACGATCTGCTCGAAGAAAAGGTTCGCGCGAGCCAGGAAACCTATAATCTCGTGACAACGCGATCGCTGCAGGAGTCGCTGCAGTCGCGCGTCGATACGATCGACGTATTCCTGCTCTCCCGCGCAACGCCGCCGGCCGATCCGGCTACGCCGCCCCTGTGGGTGATCGCCCTCCTTGGCGCAATCGCCGGCGCCGCGGTCGGCGCTTCGACGGCGATCGTCGTTGAACTCTTCGAAGGCCGGATCCGCAATGCGGCGGTCGTCAAGCGGGGCCTCCGCACGCAGATTGTCTGCGAGATCGACGCCTTTCGCCCGCAAACAAGGCGCACCCGGTTAAGGCTCGCCCTATGAGAGCCGCAGAACGCCGCAGCACCGAGCGAACAGATGCGACGATGAGGCGGTCGCATGCGAGCGCCGACGTCCAGTCGCGCGTCGAGCGCGATCGCCGCCTCGGCGCAACGCTCGTTCGTCTCGGCAAGCTCAATCAGGACGCGATCGACCGCATCGCCGAGATGCAGCGCCAGTCAAATGCGCCCTTCGCGAAAGCTGCGTCAAAACTGGGGCTCCTGACGAAGGAAGATTTCGTGACGGCGCTCGCAGTCCAGAACGGCTTCCTGCGCGAGGGCGAAGGGGAAGGGCGCCTGCCGGCGAACGCGGTTATCGTGCGGCGTCCTTCGTCGCGGGAGGCGGAGCAGTTCCGCGCGCTTCGCACCCGGCTCATGACATCGAAGGAGAGCGAAAAGCTCAACCTGTTTGCGATCGCCGCGAGCGGGTCGTCGCGCGAAGCCGACCACGTCGCCATCAATATGGCCGCTTCGTTCGCCCAGCTTGGAAAGCGGGTCCTCATCGTCGACGCGGACCTGCGCGCGCATCGGCTTTCATCGCGGTTCGCGGTTCCTTCGGGGCCGGGCCTCAAGGAGACTCTCCTTGGCGAATGCGATATCAGAAAGGCGATCAGGCCGACGGTCATCGCCAATCTCAGCGTGCTGACGGCGGGAGATCATGCGACGGACGCAATCGAGCTCCTGTGCGCCGAAACGCTCCGCCTGACCTTTGACTATCTTCGTTGCGCCTATGATGTCGTGATCGTCATGACGACGCCGTTCGGATCGATCGCGGACGCGCAATATGTGTGGTCGGCCGCGGGAAGCGTGTTCGTCGTCACGCGCCGCCATCAAGATCGCCTGCCTGAACTCCAAAATCTCAATGCGGCGCTGCGCCAGGTCGAGGCCGAGATTATCGGCGCGGCTCTCGCCGGCTAGGGAGACGGCGATGCCGCCGATTTCAACCAGCCGGCGGCTCGATTTCCAGCGCCTGGTCGAATGCGCTCCCTATCTTGCGCTCGTCGCGGCGGCTGTCGCCCTTTATACGCCGATCTATATCGCCTTTGCG
>JBMOOR010000224.1:0-8658 GCA_049324555.1 Pseudomonadota bacterium
ACCAATTATTCGCGCACGGAGGCGCATCGATCGACGGCGTCCTGACTGACCATAACCGCGTCATGATTGGGGTCGTCTATTCAGGGCTGCGCCCTGCCTATGATTTCTTTGACGCGTCGCTGACAGCCGATATGAGCGTTCTCGCCGGAATGTATCCGGACGATGTCGTGTATCTTCAGGGGTGGACTGAGGATTTCGGGAAGCTGGTGATTTCGATCGAAGGCGGCGCAACAGCGCCCGCTTATTTCATTTTCGATCGTGCGAAACGCCAAATCGGCAAGCTTGCGCAGAAATACGCTGAAATAAGCGATAGTGACATCAATCCCGTCGTCACCATCGAGTACAGGGCGCGAGATGGTCTCAAGATCCCATCAATCCTGACGATGCCTCGAGGAGCAACTCTCGGGCAATCGCTGCCGCTGATCGTCATGCCGCATGGCGGACCGGAAGCCTATGATGCGGTCGGTTTCGACTGGATGGCGCAATATTTCGCGAGCCGCGGCTATCTGGTCTTCCAGCCGAATTTCCGCGGGTCCTACGGCTTTGGCCGCGCCCATCGCGAGGCCGGCCACGGCGAGTGGGGCGGCAAGATGCAAGACGACATCACGGACGGCGTCAATCTGCTTATCAAGAAGCAATGGGCCGATCCGAACCGCACTTGCATCATCGGCGGTTCCTACGGCGGCTACGCTGCGCTTGCCGGCGGCGCCTACACGCCCGACCTCTACAAATGCGTTGCTGCAATCGCTCCCGTCACCGACCTCAACTGGATGCTGACACTCGAAAAACGGGAATCCGGCGGCGACAGCGCCGTCTACGAGTATTGGAAAAAGCTGATCGGCGACAAGAGCAAGGACAAGGCGAAGATCGCAGCGATTTCGCCCGCCAATTCCGCAGACACGTTCAAAGCGCCCGTTCTCCTCATCCATGGCAATGACGACACCGTCGTTCCGATCGGCCAAAGCATCAGAATGGAGAACGAGCTGAAGAAGGCCGGTAAGAACGTCACTTTCATTAAGCAGAAAGAAGGCGATCACTGGCTCTCGACGAGCGAAACGCGCCTCCAGACGCTCAAGGAACTCGACAAGTTTGTCGCCGAGACGATCGGGCGGAACGATTAGGTTCCGCCCTCCCAAGCCGCCCGTTGCCCGATTGCTAATCGACCGCTAAGATTCTCTTCGTAGGATGGGTCGATGCGCAACGAGGAAATTTCCCGCCGGCTGGGCCTTGAGGGCGGGGATTTTTACATCACCGCCGCCTCGCCGTGCCCTTATCTCAAAGGCCGGATGGAGCGGAAGGTTTTCTCCTATCTCGGGGGACCGTCGGCGCCTGCGTTGAACGCGCTCCTTTCAAAGCGCGGATTTCGCCGCTCCCAGAACATCATTTACATCCCGGCCTGCGACGGATGCAGAGCTTGCACCCCGGTTCGCATCGTCGTTGGCGAATTTGAGACGACGCGCTCGCGCAAGAGGACTCTCTCCCGCAATTGCGACCTTGAGCGCCGCATTCGCGGCCCTCGAGCGACGTCGGAGCAGTTCTCGGTCCTTAGGGCCTATCTCGACGCCCGCCATCATGACGGCGGCATGGCCGAGATGACGGTCCTCGATTACGCTTCGATGGTCGAGGAGACCGCAGTCGACACGATCGTCATCGAGTATTGGCGGCGCGATGAGGGAGGCGAGACGCTGCTTGCAGCCGCGCTGACCGATCGTCTCGCGGATGGGCTTTCGATGGTCTACTCATTCTTCGAGCCGGAAGAAAGCGCGCGGAGCCTCGGCTCCTACATGATCCTCGATCATGTCGCGCTCGCCCGCGAGTTCGGCCTTCCCTACGTCTATCTCGGCTATTGGGTCGATGGCTCGGACAAGATGGATTACAAGAAGGCCTACCAGCCGCTCGAGCGGCTGACCGCAGGCGGCTGGACAAGGATGGCCTCCGACTGTTTTTAGTCCACCGCTTTTAATCCGCCGCGGCGCGGGCCAGACTGCGCCCAACAAGAACCGATTGGGCGGAACCCGTGATCAATCGTCGAAATTTGCTCGCGGCCGGCGCGGCCGGCTTTGCGTCGGGCTGCGACTGCGGGGCGCCGGCGGGACTTCCCGTTGCGGCCGCCGGCGCGATCCGCGAGCGCGAACTGAAGATGGTGACGACCTGGCCGAAGGATTTTCCAGGTCTTGGAACCGCCGCCGCGCGCGTTGCGCAGTTCATCACTGAAATGTCGGGCGGCGTCATTCGCGTCCACGTCTTTTCGGCTGGCGAACTTGTCGGCGCCTTCGACAGTTTCGACGCCGTCTCGAACGGCTCGGCCGATATGTATCACGGCGCCGAGTATTACTGGGCGGGCAAGTCCAAGGCTTACCCCTTCTTCACCGCGGTTCCGTTCGGCATGACGGCGTCGGAAATCATCGGCTGGACGGAATTCGGCGGCGGCCAGGAATTGTGGGACGAACTCTCCGCGCGCTTCAACATCAAGCCGCTCGTCGCCGGCAATACCGGCCATCAGCTCGCCGGCTGGTTCAAGCGGCCGATCAATTCGCTTGAAGACTTGAAAGGCATGAAGGTGAGGATGCCCGGCGTCGGCGGCGAAGTCCTGCGCCGCGTCGGCGCTTCCGCTGTCGCGCTCGCAGGCGGAGAGATTTACGCCGCCCTTCAATCGGGCGCGATCGACGGCGCCGAGTGGGTCGGCCCGTGGAACGATCTTGCTTTCGGCTTTTATCGAGAGGCGAAATATTACTACTGGCCGGGCTTTCACGAGCCCGGCGCGCAGATCGGCGTCGGGGTCAACCTCGATGTCTGGAAATCGCTTACTGCGCAGGAGCAGGCGATCTTCAAGGCCGCGTGCCACCGCGCCAATTATCTCTGCCTCGCCGAATTCACGCAGTTCAATGGCGTCGCACTTGAACAACTCGTGAAAGATCACGGCGTTGAAGTGCGCCGCCTTCCCGATGATGTTCTCGCCGCTCTCGCGCGCGAATCAAAAAATGTCCTCGAAGAGGCCGCCGCGAGCGACGACATCACGCGGCGCGTTTTTGAAAGCTACAAGACCTCGGTCCTGAAGACGCAGAAATGGAGCGAGATTTCTGACGAGGCGTTCATGCAGGCGCGACGCACGGTCTTTTCGTTTTGACGATGTTGACGACCATCGGCGATATCCTCAACTGGCTTGCGGCCGGCGTCTTCTTTCCATTCATGATGCTGCCCCTCGCCTCGCTCGTCGACGGACGCAGAAAGAGCGCGTTCCTCTGGCTCGCTTCGATAGCGCTCATTTACGCGGCTGCCGCGCTGTTCGCCCATCTCGCCGTCGATCTCAACGCTCCTCGCCTCACAGCGGGCCTCGTCGCAACGATCATCGCGGGGCTTGCAGTCGGCGTCCTCCTCATCGCATCGACGGGCGCGGCGCGCCTCGCTGAACGCCTTGCCGCGCCGATTGACGCGGTCGTCCGCGGCGTTGGGCGCATTTCGCTCTATCTCATCCTCTTCATGGCCGGTGTCCAGTTCGCAATCGTCATCCTTCGCTACGTTTTCGGTCTCAATTTCATCGCCATGCAGGAAAGCGTCACTTACATGCATGGCGCCGTCTTCCTGCTCGCTGGCGGCTACGCGCTGCTGACGGACGATCACGTCCGCGTCGACATTTTCTATCGGGAGGCGCGTCCGCACACGAAGGCGCTGATTGATCTTGCGGGAACCTATCTCTTCCTCCTTCCCTTCTGCCTCGTCGCATTGTGGGCGGCCGGTCCCTATGTCGACAATTCCTGGGCGGTGCGCGAGGGGTCGATGGAACAATCGGGGATCAAGGGCGTCTATCTCCTGAAAACGCTCATTCCGATCTATTTGACGCTGCTCGCGCTCGCGGGCTTCGTGCAGGCGACGCGCGCCGCCGCGCTCCTCAAGAACCGGAGCGTCTGATCAATGGAGCTTGCGGGCGCGCACGGGTTTTGTCTCTGCGGCCTTGCGCCGTGGCTTGACGTTTTGATGATCGTCGCGCTTTGCGTCCTTATCCTCGCGGGTTATCCAGTCGCCTTCAGCCTCGCCGGCACGGCGCTCATCTTCGCCTTTTTCGGCCTTTCGATGGGCGTCTTCGACATCGGCTACATTCGTCCCCTGCCGCAGCGCGTCTACGGCGCTGTCACCAACACAACGCTCATCGCTGTGCCGATGTTCATCCTGATGGGCGTCATTCTCGAAAAGGCGAAAATCGCCGAAGAACTGCTTGACGAGATGGCCAAGCTCTTTGGAACCTTGCGCGGCGGCCTCGGGATCTCTGTCATGGTCGTCGGCGCGCTCCTCGCCGCCTCGACCGGCATTGTCGGCGCGACCGTCGTCACCATGGGATTGCTCAGCCTGCCGACGATGTTGCGACGGGGCTATGACAAGGCGTTCGCCTGCGGATCAATCGCCGCGGCGGGAACGCTTGGACAGATCATTCCGCCGTCGATTGTTCTTATCCTTCTCGGCGACGTCATTTCGAACGCCTATCAGAAAGCCCAGCTTGAAATGGGCGTCACGGCACCGGAAGCGATTTCGGTCGGCGATCTTTTCGCCGGCGCGCTGATCCCCGGACTGTCGCTGGTCGGCCTTTACATCATCTACCAGATTCTGGTCGCGATCTTCGACGGCAAGAAAGCGCCGGCGATCCCTGCAGCGGAACTCGGCAATCGCGCGGAGGTCTGGCGCGCCGCGATGAAAACGCTGCCCGCACCCCTTCTTCTCATCATCGCGGTTCTCGGTTCAATCCTCGCCGGCGTCGCAACGCCGACCGAAGCCTCAAGCGTCGGCGCCGTCGGCGCGCTTTTGATCGCCGGCGCGCGGCTTGCTCCGAAGAATGGTTTGCTTGACGGTCGCCTTGCTGTCTTCACCTCCGCAGCTGCGATCATCGGCATTCTCGCGCTCACCGCCTTTGTCGATCTTCGCCTTGGGCGCTCAGCGCCGACAGAAATCGAAAAGGCCGGCGTCATTCTCGCCGTCATCCTTTGCGCGCTCATCCCATGGGGCGTCGTTGCGAGCGCCGCCGCCCTCGCGCGCGAGAAGTCGCTCCGCCCGATCGCAGACCAGACCGCCCGCATCACCTCGATGGTGTTCACGATCCTCATTGGCGCGGCGATGTTCTCCCTCGTCTTCCGCGGCCTTGGCGGCGAAGAAACCGTTCATCGCGCGCTCGCTGCGCTCCCCGGCGGCGTTGTCGGCGCCGTCATCGGCGTCATGGCCGTGATGTTCATTCTCGGCTTTTTCCTCGACTTCATCGAGATCACGCTTGTCGTCGTGCCGCTCGTCGCGCCCGCTCTCCTCAAAATGGGCGTTGATCCCGTTTGGCTTGGCGTGATGATGGCGGTCAACTTGCAGACGTCGTTCCTGACGCCGCCCTTCGGCTTTGCGCTCTTTTACCTGCGCGGCGTCGCGCCGCCCTCAGTCAGGACGCTCGACATCTACCGCGGCGTCGTTCCCTTCATCCTGATACAGATTTTGGCGCTCGTCATTCTCGCGCTTGAGCCCGGCATGGCGACGTGGCTGCCGGACCAGCTTTACGATTGACCGCCCGCATATTCCTGCAAGGCCGCAATGCGCTTCTCGATCGAGGGATGGGTCGCAAAAAGGCCGGCGAATTGCGCAGTATTGTCGAGCATCATCTGGCGGATTTCTCCCGGCGCGTCGATCGCCGAGCGACCGGAAATTTTCTGCAGCGCGGAGATCATGCCGTCCGGATTCCTGGTGAGATCGACCGCCCCGGCGTCGGCGAGAAATTCGCGCTTCTGGGACAATGAAAACCGGATCACCTGCGCGAGAATGTAGGCGATGACAATGAGCGCTATCGCCAAGAGGATGAGGACGCCGCCGCCGCGGCTGTCGCCCTTGCGGCCTGACGTGTGGCCGCCGACGCGAACGCCGGTGCGAAAGATGCCGCGAAAAACCAGCTCGCCGAAGAAGGAAAAAATGCCGACGAAAATGACAGCGACAATAAGAAGACGCACATCACGATTGCGGATGTGCGTCAATTCATGCGCCATCACCGCTTCAAGTTCATGCTTATCGAGCGCCTCGACGAGCCCTCGCGTCAGGGTGATCGAATAGTTCCGGTCGCTCACCCCGCTTGCAAAGGCATTGAGCGCCGGGGTGTCAATGATCGAAAGCTTCGGCATCGAAATGCCGCGCGAGATGCAGAGATTTTCAAGCATATTGTAGAGGTCGGGCGCTTCGGCCCGCGTCACGGCCTTTGCGCCCGTCGACAGGTTGACGAGCGCCTGATGCGACATCCATGCGATCAGGAACCAAAGGCCGGCGGCGAGGAACGCGAACGGCCATGTTCGGTTCATGTTGTCGAGCGCAAGAACGAGTCCCTGTTCGACGCTCGATATGTCTGTCGTCAGCCCGACATAGCCGACATTGAGCGCATACATGAGGATGAGCAGCAGCAGCGGGAATCCGGCGAGCAGCAGGATGGATTTCAGATTGTTGTTCCAGATGTGCGTCTGGAGACCGTAAGCGCCCATGCCCTCAGCGCTCCTCGCCGGGTCGGCGGTTCGCGATCACGCGCTGATCACTCCCCTCTAAAACTTCACGCTCGGCGCCGCTTCGATCGCCGCGCGCGAGCTTTCGGGCAATTCAAAGAACTCGCGCGCCTTGAAGCCGCCGAGCGGAGCGATGAAATTTCCGGGGATCTGATGGATCGCCGTGTTGAACTCCTGAATGGCGTTGTTGAAGAAGCGGCGTGCGGCCGCGATCTTGTTTTCAACGTCGGAGAGTTCGCGTTGCAATTCGAGGAAATTCGTGTTGGCCTTGAGATCAGGATAGGCTTCGGCGAGCGCGAAAAGTTTTCCGAGCGCGGCGTTGAGCATTCCTTCCGCCTGCGCCTGCGCTGCGGGTCCATGCGCGGCCGAGGCGGCGTTCCGCGCCTGAATGACAGCGTCGAGCGTTCCCCGCTCATGGGTCGCATAGCCTTTAACGGTCTCAACAAGGTTCGGGATGAGATCATGGCGCTGGCGCAGCTGCACGTCGATATCGGCGAAGGCCTGATCGCCTCGCTGATTGAGCCCGACGATGCGGTTATATATGCCGATGACAAAGAGAACGATGAGGACGACGACGATCAGGAAGATCATAAAGCCTGACATGGGGTCTCCTTATTTGTTGGCGGCGCCATTCCTTTTGGCGGCGGGCCATTGGACGCCTGCGCGAGGATCGGTAATGTAGGCGTCGTCGCCGGGGTCAGCAATGCCGTCGCAAGCGGGGGGTTATCGTGGAAACCGAAATCGTCGCCGAAGGCCTTCAGTTCCCGGAAGGTCCGATCGCCATGCCGGACGGATCGGTGATCCTTGTCGAGATCAAACGCCAGACTCTGACGCGCATATTCGCCGACGGCGGGAAAGAAGTCATCGCCGAGATTCCGGGCGGGCCGAACGGCGCCGCCTTCGGGCCGGACGGCCGCATCTATGTCTGCAACAATGGCGGCTTTGAGTGGCGCGAAGTGATGGGCCAGACGATCTCGGGCGACGCGCCGCACGACTATCGCGGCGGATCAATAGACGTCGTCGATCTCCGATCCGGCAAGGTTGAAACGCTCTATACGGAGGTCGGCGGCCATCGTCTCAAAGGCCCGAACGACATCGTCTTCGACAGGACGGGCGGCTTCTGGTTCACCGATCTCGGCAAATCCTATGCGAGAACGCGCGATCACGGCGGGCTCTATTATGCAAAGCCGGACGGCTCAAAAATCGTCGAGGCCGCTTACCCCATTTTTTCGCCGAACGGCGTCGGCCTCTCGCCCAATGAGAAGACAGTCTATGTCGCCGACACGTTCACGGGCCGCGTCCTTGCGCTCGATCTTGCGGGTCCTGGCGAGCTTGCGCCCTCCGCAATCCCCATTCCGGGACGCCCGATCGCAACGCTTCCAGGTTACCAGTTTCTCGACAGTCTCGCCGTCGAAGAAGGCGGCAATATCTGCGTCGCGACGCTTCTGAATGGCGGGATCACGGTCGTTGCGCCCGACGGCGCCTGCGAGCAAGTCGCGATGCCTGATCTTTTCCCGACCAATATCTGTTTCGGCGGCGCCGACCGGCGCGAGGCGTTCATCACGCTTTCCGGCACGGGCCGCCTCGCCAAGGTCCGCTGGCCGCGACCCGGCTTAAGGCTCAATTTCTCGCCCGCGCGCTGAATCATGAAGAGGAGTTCTCGTCCATGCGCATACTGACAATCGCCGCCGCGCTTACGCTCGCCGGCTGCGCCTCCGCCGTTTACGATTCGCTTGAGCGTCGCGGCGTTGACGCCAAGGCGGTCCTCATCGAACGGGTGATGGAGCTTCGCGCCGACACCGCCGCCGCCAAATCGAGCATGGACGGAGCAAAGACGGCGCTCGCGGCGATCGATGGGCTTGAAGGCGCCGCCCTCGCGCGCCAGATCGACCATGCGCGCGCGGCCGGCGAGGACGCCGCTCTCGCCGCGCAAGGGGTCCGCCTGTCATCGGACAGCATGAAGACCGCAGCCGGCCGCTATTTCGCAGCGCGCGAAGAGGAATTGAGCCTCCTGAAAACAAGTGAGGAAAATCTTCGCGCCGCCGAAGAGGAACTCGCGCGTGCGACGGGCGCCTATCGCGCCTATGTCTCGACGCTCGACGCGGCGAGTCTTCGCCTTTCGCCGGCGCTCAGCCTTTACGACGCGGAAGTG
>JBMOOR010000225.1:0-8601 GCA_049324555.1 Pseudomonadota bacterium
CCGCGGGGGTTGGCGCCGGACGCCGACCTCGTGCAGGATGAAGCTAACCCGACCGAGGCCGGCGCCCGACCAATTCATTCGCAGGCGGCCCATCCGCAGACAGATGACGCATCCATGCCGAATGACGCTCGCATGGCGGTGCCGAACGCCACAGCCCATTTCACCCCGACCATCCGCGTCAGCGGCCCCGAGCCGATGCGGCCGGACGAACTTGGCGATCTTCACCGGGTGGAGCCGTTTGAGCCCGAAAAAGCGCCAACGCCGGAACGGGCCGCGCCCTCTGTCGCAAGAGCCGCCCCTGAATCCGAACCGGCCGAGGCTGACCTTGGCGAAGATGAGATTCCGACAGTGAAAGCCGGCGTTCGCTGGGTTGAAGAAACGGTTGCGATCAGGACCGAGGAAAAGCCGGCGGCGAAGAAGCGCAAATCCTTCCTCAGCCGGACTGTGATCCCCGCCTCCGCGCTCAGGATCACGCATTTCTGGCCGCGCTCCATCCGTAAACGGATGAAACGCGGCCGGAAAGAGCAGGTTGCGGAGTAGGGTTCGGTTCATCCTCGCGCAAGCGGGAGCGAAAGGCGACTCCGATCAGCTGAACGCCTGAATTCCCGTCATCGCGCGCCCGAGGATGAGCGCGTGAATATCGTGCGTTCCTTCATAGGTGTTGACGGTTTCGAGATTCACCGCGTGGCGAAGGACGTGATACTCATCCGAAATGCCGTTGCCGCCGTGGATGTCCCTTGCAACACGCGCAATCTCGAGCGCCTTGCCGCAATTGTTCCGCTTCATCATCGAGATCGCCTCCGGGACATAGGCGCCGGCGTCGAGCATACGCCCGAGCGCCAGTGAGCCCTGAAGCCCCAGCGCGATTTCCGTCTGCATGTCGGCGAGTTTTTTTTGAACGAGTTGCGTGCCGGCGATCGGCTTGCCGAAGACGATGCGGTCCATCGCGTATTGCCGCGCCGCCATCCAGCAGAATTCCGCCGCGCCCATCGCGCCCCACGAAATGCCGTAGCGCGCCTTGTTGAGGCAAGAGAACGGTCCGCGAAGACCTTTGACGTTCGGCAGGAGATTTTCTTTCGGAACGAGCACTTCGTCGAGCGCGATCTCGCCGGTGACCGAGGCGCGCAGGCTGAGCTTGCCTTCGATCTTCGGCGTCTTGAACCCGTCCATGCCGCGTTCGACGATGAACCCCCTGATGTCGCCGTCGAGTTTCGCCCAGACGACCGCGATGTCCGCGATCGGCGAATTGGTGATCCACATTTTGGAGCCGTTGAGGCGATAGCCGCCCTCCACCGCGTCGGCGCGCGTTCGCATCGAGCCCGGATCCGATCCGCCGTCGGGTTCGGTCAATCCGAAGCAGCCGACCCATTCTCCGGTCGCGAGTTTCGGGAGATATTTTTTCTTCTGTTCCGCGGAGCCGAACGCCTCGATCGGATACATGACAAGCGATGATTGCACCGACATCGCCGAGCGGTAGCCGCTATCGACCCGCTCGACCTCGCGCGCGATCAATCCGTAGGCGACATGCGAGGCGCCGCCGCCGCCATATTCCTCCGCGACCGTCGCGCCGAGGAGCCCTTGCGCGCCCATCTCGGTCATGATCTCGCGGTCAAAGCGCTCCTTGCGGTTCGCTTCGATGACGCGCGGCGCGAGTTTCGTTTCAGCATACCCGCGCGCCGCGTCGCGGATCATCCGCTCCTCATCCGAGAGTTGCGTTTCGAGGGAGAGCGGATCTTCCCATTTGAAAACATTTTTCGCGTCGGCCATGAGTCACCCTGGGGTTTTGGCGAGCCTTCTAGCCAGCCCATTCGCTGAGGTCAAAGCTGCGCGACCCACGCCTTGACGATGGTCTCGAAAGACTTGCGGTTCGCCGCGATGTCCCGCCCCTTGCCGAGCATCACCAAGCAACGATCGGACGAGAGCCATTTCATCAGGCCCTTCGGGTCCGGAACCGCCATCTCCTTCCCGCCGTCCTTCGACTTCGCGCCGCGATGAAAGACAAGTTGCACGGCGTTTGTCGAGCGAAGATGGATCGTCGCGAAATAGTCCGATGTTTTGAAACTCAGCGAGTTCCATTTGACGCCTTCAGAAATTGATTTGTCCGCGCCGAGGATGATCGCACGAACTTCGGCGATTTCTTTTTTGAGCGGGTGTTTCAGCGAGGCGAAGAAAGCGCCGACGTCCGCTTCCTTTGCTGCTGATTTGACGGGCGCCGCCTTTTCTTTCGGCGGCGTCCTCTTTGCACTGACTTTCTTAGCGGGCGCCCTGACGGGCTTCCGGCTCACACCAACTCCACCGCCAAACTTGTCGCTTCGCCGCCGCCGATGCAGAGCGAGGCGATTCCGCGCTTGCCGCCCCGCGCCTTCAGCGCGTGGACAAGCGTCACGATGAGGCGCGCGCCGGAACAGCCGATCGGATGGCCGAGCGCGATCGCGCCGCCATTGACGTTCACTTTCTCCGCCGGAATCTTCAGCTCCTTCATCGCCGCCATCGGCACGACCGCGAAGGCTTCGTTGATCTCGAAGAGATCGACGTCACGCGCGCTCCAGCCGATTTTCTCAAGGAGTTTCGCGATCGAGCCGACCGGCGCCGTCGTGAACCATTCGGGCTCCTGGCTGTGCGTCGCATGGCCGACAATGCGGGCGACGGCGCTCGCGGCTTTCGACGCGCGGGTGACGACGAGCGCCGCCGCGCCGTCAGAAATCGCCGACGAGGAGCCCGCCGTCACGGTGCCGTCTTTCTCGAAGGCGGGACGCAGCGACGGGATTTTGCCGGCGTCGACCGTACCGGGCTTTTCATCGTCCGCGACCGTAACGGGACCCTTGCGGCCCGCGACTTCGAAGGCGGCGATTTCGTCCCTGAAGAGGCCGTCCTTGATCGCGGCTTGCGCGCGCGTCACCGAGCGCATCGAAAATTCGTCCTGCGCCGCGCGCGAAAACTGATGTTCGCGCGCGCACATTTCGGCGAAGACGCCCATCGCCGTGCGCTTCTTATAGGCGTCCTCAAGGCCGTCCCACGCCATGTGGTCGAGGATTTCTCCGTGTCCGTATTTAATGCCGGAGCGCCCCGTCGGCAGGAGATGCGGCGCGTTCGTCATCGATTCCATGCCGCCCGCGACAACGATGTCGTTCGTTCCCGCCGCAATCGAGTCATGGGCGAGCATCACCGCTTTCATGCCGGAGCCGCAGACCTTGTTCAGTGTGACGCAGCCCGCCGATTTCGGAAGCCCCGCGCCGAGGGACGCCTGACGCGCGGGCGCCTGCCCGAGCCCGGCCGGGAGGACGCAGCCCATGAGGACTTCCTGAACTTCGTCCGCTTTCGTTCCGGCGCGCGAGAGCGCCGCCTTGATCGCATGGCTCCCGAGCGCCGTCGCCGGAACGCCGGTGAATGCGCCCTGAAAATTGCCGATCGGGGTTCTCGCCATGCCGGCGATGATGATTTCTTCTTTCATGGGAGGCTCCTTCTGGCTGTCTTCGTCCGGCCGACTTTTACTCTCTCAAATCGCGCGCGGAAACCTTTCGGCGTTCAAGTTTCTTCTCCCCTCTCCCGCTTGCGGGAGAGGGGTCGGGGGTGAGGGGGAGTCAAAGCGAGCCGGTGCGTGTTGCCGCCCCTCACCCTGCCCTCTCCCGCAAGCGGGAGAGGGCAAAGAAGATCATCCCGCCGCTACGCGGCGAAAGGCGGTCACGACGCGCCGTTTACGGGCGCCACGAAATTGGCGTCGCGCCAGAGCCGCCATTTTCCGTCCTCGTCCTTGCGGAAGACGGAAAGGATCGGTCCCTTAAGATGCATGAGAGCGTCGCCCGGCAGGGTTATCTCGACCGACAGGTCGTTGCGCACGAAAGCGTATCGCCCGGCGACGACGATCTCGCGAATATCGGGCGCGCCGGAAAACGCCGCGCCCTTCATGGCGCGCCCGTTCTCGGCGTATTCCTTTTTACCGAAGGGCGCGCGCGCAGGCGTGACGAACTCAACGTCGTCGGTCATCAGCGAAAGAACGCGATCAAGATCGCCTTCAGCCGTCGCCTCGATCCAGTCGGCGATAACGCTTCGGATGCGTATTTCATCATCTTTCATGGCTTCACTCCGTCGTTTGCGGCATGCGATCAGATTTTAGCGGGAAGGTCATGCGGAAGGACTTCGTTGGGATCGGAAAATCAGATCAACTGAGGCGAACTTACCCGAAGATAAGCAGGCGCCTCACCCTTTCAAATACGCAATCGCCAGCCGGCAAAGCTCCTCCTCGAATTGCGGGTCGTCGAGAATTTTCGAGTTTTCGACGATCGCCGAGCGGATGGCGCCCAGAACCGCGCGCGTCAGCACATAGGCCGCCGCCGGCGTCAACGGTCTCGCCGCCATTTCCGGGTACTGACGCGACGCCGAGACGATGAGATCGCCGATGCGGTCGCGCAGTTCGAGCCCTGAATTGTCGCGATCGACGGAGAGCGAGGCCATCAGCGCGACGAGCTTTCGCCGCTTGCGCCGCGGACGAAAGGCGGCGACGAGCGTCGCCATGACGCCGCGCACCATCGCTTCGCCGTTCGTCGGCTCCATCCCGGCGATCCGGCGCGCGACGTCCGCCGCGATCGCCTCGCGCTCCTGACGGATGAGCGCGAGCAGTATCGTCTCTCTGTTCGGAAAATACTGATAGAGCGATCCGATCGAGACGCCGGCGCGTTCGGCGATCTTCGCCGTGGTCAGCGCGTCCTCCCCCTCTTTCTGCAATATCTGAGCGGCGGCTTCGACGATCGCCTCGATGGTCGCCGCGGCCCTTGCCTGTGTCGGATTTTTCCTCATTTTAACAATGGGTTGCGAAGACACGCCGGCCTCTCCTCCCTTGCCCGGAAATGCGAGTTCCAGAAACTGAGCAATCCTCACATATTAGGGGCGACAGTCAAGGATCGCGTCATGGGCATCAACGGACCGATGTTTTTTTACTTCCTGCCGGTCTTCATTCTCATGATCGCGGCGGAGATCTGGGTCGGAAAGAAGCGCGGCCTCACGCTCTACACGCGCGAGGAAACAATCGCCTCGATCGCGATCGGCGTCGTCCAGCGCCTCATCGGCCTCATCAAAATCAGCCTCACCGGCTATCTCGGCGTGCTTGTCTACGAGAACCGCTTTTATACGATGCCGCTCGACGACTGGCGGGTCCTCGCGCTGCTCTTCCTCGGCGTTGAATTCACCTATTACTGGTATCACCGCCTCAGCCACGAGGTGCGCTGGTTCTGGGCGACCCACGCTGTTCACCACTCAATCGAGGAAATGAACATATTGGGCTCCTACCGGCTCGGCTGGACGTCGAAAATTTCAATGGCCTACCTCGTCAATCTGCCGCTCATGTGGATCGGATTTTCGCCGGCTTCGGTCGCAACGATGCTCGCGCTCAACCTCTTTTATCAGTCCTGGCTGCACACAAATCTGATCGGCAAGCTTGGCCTGGTCGAGGGCGTTCTCAACACGCCGTCAGCCCATCGCGTGCATCATGCGAAGAACGCCGATTATCTCGACCGCAATCACGGCGGCGTCACCATGATCTTCGATCGTCTTTTCGGCACCTATGTAGAGGAGCGCGAGGACGAACCCGTCGAATACGGTCTTGTGAAGCCCGTCGGCTCGACCAATCCTGTCACGATCGCGTTTCATGAGTGGGTGCGGATGTTTGAAGACCTGAAAAAGCGCCATCCGCAGCACTGGCTCGCGACATTATTCGGCCCGCCGGGCTGGGCCCCGGACGGCAAAAGCGTCACGAGCAAGGTGTTGCGCGAGCAATACCGCGCAAAGCGGGCGCAGATAGAAAGCGCGCTTACCGTTCCGGCGGAGTAGGATCAAATAGAAAGCCGTCATTCCGGGGCTGAGCGAAGCGAGGAACCCGGAATCCATTTCTCAGGCCGCAGGCGATTGCTGACGGACTCCGGGTTCGCGACTTCGTCGCGCCCCGGAGCGACAATTTCAGAGACGGAAACTTTGCCTACGCCGCCATCTTCGCTTTCGCGATCACTTCGAGCGCCATTTCATCGGCGATTTCCCCGGTCGGGCGCTTCTCGCGCGCCGAGCGCTCGAAAATGCCGGCGAGCGTCGCGCCGATCGCGTCGATCCGCACGTTAAGCTCGCGCTCGCTCCACTTGCCCAATATCTCGAGGCCGACCGAAATAACGCCGGCGGCGTTGATGACATAATCCGGCGCATAGAAGATTCCGCGATCGAAGAGCGCCCTGTCCATGTCGGGCGTCGCAAGCTGATTGTTGGCGGCGCCGGCGACGGTTGTCGCCTTGAGGCGGCCAATCGTATTCGTGTTGATGGCGCCACCGAGCGCGCAGGGACTGAAAACATCGACATCGGCGGCGACGCAATCGCCCGGCGACACCGCCATCGCGCCAAAGCGCTGAACGGCTTCCTTCACCGCCGCTTCGTTCACATCCGCGACGATGAGCCTTGCGCCCGCTTCATGCAGCAATTCGGCGAGCGACATGCCGACCGCGCCGACGCCGAGGATCGCGACGCGCACATCCTTGAGCGAGGAGCGTCCGAGCCTTGCCTTGATCGCCGCCTCGACGCCGCGCCAGACGCCGCGCGCGGTATAAGGCGACGGGTTGCCGCCGACGCCTTTTTGCGAGATCCCCGCGACATATTTCGTCACGCCGCGGACGATTTCCATATCGTGTTCGGTGACGCCTGAGTCCTCTGCCGTGTAATAGAGGCCGCCGAGCGAATCGACGGCGCGGCCGAAGGCGCGCATCATCTCCGGCGTCTTTTGCGCTTTCGGATCGGCGATGATGACCGCCTTGCCGCCGCCGAAGGGAATGCCGCCGAGCGCATTCTTGAACGTCATGCCGCGCGAGAGGCGCTTCACGTCGTCAAGCGCGGCGTCAAACGATTCATACGGCCTGATGCGGCAGCCGCCGCATGCGGGCCCGAGCGTCGCATCATGGACGGCGATGATGGCGTTAAGGCCGCTTTCATCCTCGGTGAAGCGAACGACCTTTTTCCACCCGTCAACGGTGAGTTCCTGCGCTTTCATGGTTCCTCCCGGCGCGGCATTTGAGACACGACGAACAGCCGGCGCCTTTGAGGCGATTCCTTACGCCAAACGGCAAAGCGATTTTCGCCAAACGCGGGACGCGGCAGCTTGACAGTTAGCAGATGCTGCTAAATAAGTGGCGCTTTCTGGCGCGATGCCGGCGACTTTGGAACTGTCCCTTCATGAAGCTTGACCAGATCGACCACAACATCCTGCGCTACCTCCAGCAAGACGCGCGGATCACCAACGCCGACCTCGCCGAAAAAGTCGGCCTGTCGCCGACGCCCTGCCTCAGGCGCCTTCGCCGACTTGAAGCGGACGGCATCATCAAAGGCTATCACGCAGAACTCAACCGTGAAGCGCTCGGCGTCAATGTCACAGTCATCATTCTTGTAAAGCTCGAACGCGAGGACGATCACACGCTTCGCGAATTCGAGGCGGCGATCAAAAAACGCCCGGAAGTGATGGAATGCTATCTCGTCACCGGCAAGTTCGACTATTTCATCCGCGTCGTCATCCCAAGCCTTTCCGCCTACGAAGTATTCCTGTCCGAGACGATCTTGAGGATGCCGAAAGTCGCGACCGTTGAATCGAGCTTCACCCTGCGCGAAGTCGAGCGCAAAGTGGTGATGCCGCTTCCGCCGAACGCCGGGCGCTGATCATTCGAACGCCGCATCGGGATGGGCGTCCCACCACGCGCCGAGATAGGCCGCCGCCGCAAGGAAAAGGCGCGACGCCTCCCTGTCCCGCGCCGCTGCGTCGAACGCTGCGAGCGTATATTTCGCAAGATGAGCGTCGCCATGCATCGATGCGCGAGTTGCGAGCATCGTTCTGATTTCGCCGATCCCCGACTCGTCTGCGTGAAAGACAGCGCCCGCCGCTTCAATCGGCGAGACATCAGCGAGAGAAAAACGGCGCGGGCGCGGCGGCGGCTCATCGCAAAGCGGCGCCTTGCCGAGCGTCGCACGAAAGCCGAGCGCATGCGTTGCGGCGATGCGGATGAGCGCCGTCCGGTCGGCGGCGACATCGGCGTTCGCAAGAACCGCCTGAGGCATGGTGAGCGCGTGGCTCCAGCCATAGGGCGCATGCTCCGCATCATCCTGCAGCATTGAATGAGCGCCCGCGCGGAGGATAACGCGCGAGGCCGCCTCAACGGGCAGACCGCGTGTCACATCGCCGAGCAATCTCTCCGCATAACCGTCCGCTTCGACCGCGAGCATCATCGGCGCAATATAAGCGGAAACCGAAAGGACCAGCGGCGGCGCGGCGAGGCGCTCGAAAAGCGCCGTCTCCGCGTCGCCGTCAAAGGCCGCCGCATCTGCGTCTTCATGCCAGGCAAGTCGCGCGTCCGCCATTTTGGCGATGGACCGGAGCGGCGCACGCAAGAGCCCCGCAGCGCTCGGCAGGCGCGCTTCAAGGCGCGGCAATTCAGCAAGGAGGATTGGCGCGTGCGCCGCCGCGCCGAGCATCGGCGCAATCTCTTCCGCGAGTGCGCGCCGCAAGGCGAGAACTGATACGCGAGGGCCGAGATAAAGGAGCGCGCCATCGACTTCGTCGGCGTCGCCTTCCTTCATCGCGGCGAC
>JBMOOR010000226.1:0-8600 GCA_049324555.1 Pseudomonadota bacterium
GTAATTCTGCGCGCCATGTCTGTTGGACTGGCTGCGTTTCGACCCTGTGGGAAGTTGAATTTGCTGTAGTAACTTCAAAAATATTACGTCAGACGCGTTGAAACGCATTGCCCCCCCAATGATTACCCCATCGACAAGCTAACACCTTTGCCGCCTTAGAAAAATGGTTTCGTGGTGTCTGATAACCAATTGAAATTATTACATGCGAGGCACATCATGCGCTGCCCCCACCAATCCTTGTCGCTCGCTGCAAAGCGCGCCATCGCCGCCGCCGATGAGGCGACTGGCTTTCAAAGCGGCGTCGCGCCGCGCGAGACTGCCGCCGCGCACATCGCTCGCGCACGCAACGGATCGACCTAAAAGCTCACTGTACTTCTTCCGGCTTGATGCAATCAGGCCCCTGATTTCTGGAATTGTTCACGTAGGGGCTCACTCTTGTGAGCGACAGCCACTCGGAAGGACACGGCTTCAACATCAAGAAAGCTTCCTCCGGAGGCGCGTTGAACCAATCGTCCGCTTGTTGCTTGCTGAGGATCGCCGGCATGCGGTCATGGAGCGGCTCGATCAGTTCATTCGCCGGAACCGTGACGATTGAAAAAGTGAGAACTGCCTTGCCGGTATCCGGGTCCTTCCATTCGTCCCAGACGCCCGCGAGCAAAAGCGCCGGATCGTGTTTGGGATAGATATGAAAGGGGCCTTCGCCTTTTGTCCGGGGCCGCTTCCATTCGTAGAAGTTCATCGGCGCGATGCAACGCTGGCCCTTGCGCCACGGCGTCCGGTATGAGGCGGTTTCGCGCAAGGTCTCGACACGCGCGTTGAACGTCGAGAACTTCTTTTCCTTGAGCGGCTTTTTCCACCACGCCGGGATCAGGTCCCACCGCGCCGATTGCAGGAGGCGCTTGCCATCGACCTGCCTGACGATCTTCACGTCGGTGGTCGGCGCGATGTTGTATCGCGGCTCCAGGTTGCTGCGCGGCGACGAGCCGTCGATGCGCAAAAGCGTGTTGATCTGCTCCCACGTCAGCGACTGGTCGCCGCGACCGCACATGCGTCATTCCGCCTTCTCGGGCGCACCGAACGAAGTGCTGTGCAGCGGAGGCTTTCGGTCGAGGCATTCGATCCGGTAGCCTTCACGCAGCCGCTTCGCAATGCGTTCGCCGATCTGATACCGGACGCGGTCTTGTTCGGTGCAGTCGCGCCCGCTGAGCGCCTTTAACTCCGATTTTGAAATGCGGCCGATCAGGAAGCCGATGTCGAAACGCAGGCGTTCGTCGAGAGTGTCATATCCCATAAGGGCTCCGTTCGCGCCCACGAGAGGTTCAGCCGCCGCTCGCATCGAAGCTTTGGAGCGGCGGGGAGTCAATAGGAGCCCCAGGCTCCATGAAGGGCTTGCCGGCGCTCCTTGGAGCAGAACAAGAAAACCGCCCTCAAAAAATGAGGGCGGTTTGGCTCAATACTCGCTCGCCAACATGATGGTGAGCACGCGGCGCGTCACGGCTTCGTCGGCCGGATCGGGCGAACCGGCTTCGAGGGAAGGATCGTAATAGTCGATCTTCCAGAAGAGTTTTTCGCCACTGAGTTCGAGCGACCCGAAATCATGCTCGCCATGCGGATCGTTATCGGCGGTGAACGCAGCAAACGTCCGCACGGCGGCGATGATCGCAGCGACGCAGGCGTCGCCGAGCGCGCTGACCCCGGCGGTGATCATTAGCGACCCGTTGCCCATCCCGCGAATGCGGAATTGATCGTTGAGGTCGCGTATCTTCGCCGTGTGCGCATTCGATTCGTCCGCTTGGTTTTTCGACATTGCTTTCTCCTTTCGTCGGGTGGGTCGGAGTGATTTCCGGCGCACCCGACGACGAAAGGAGAAAAGATCGGAACAGAGTGCCGAACCGTCGTCGGAGCAAGCGGTCGCGCCTTTGGCCTTCAACCGCCCGATCAAAGAACTGGGAACTGGAGGAACTAAGGAACGTGAGGCCCCTCCGCCAGATCGCTCAGGACATGGCGGCGGCCAAGGTTGTGGTTGGTCTTTGCAGGACGACGTGTGCGGCCGCGAGAGCGTCGAAGAGCACCATCGCCGCCGGCTCGCTGTCGAAGTGCCGGCGTTTGCGCGGCACCCACGGCTTGATCGCCGGATAGAGTGCGGCGAGCGCGTCGGCCTCTTCGTATTTGTTATCGAAGATTTGGATGCGCTCGACGCTCACATCGAGCACGTAGTTCTCGGCGGCGATGCGTTGCAAGGCGGCGGTGATCTCCCGCGCACGATCGCCTTTGCGATCCCTGGAGCCCAGCCTTTCGGTCACGACCACATCGGGCCGGAACGTGTTGATGAGCTCCTGGAGCGCGCCCGCCGCCTTGACGCTCGACCGCGCCGGCGCGGCGGCCGTGCGCCACTCCATCAGCTGGTTGCCGATGAAGAACACATGGCCGACGCGGCGCGACGTGGCGGCGACCGCCAAGAGCCTAAGCGCCGCCATGCGCATCGTCGGCAAGGCGCGCCCGCATGCCCTTCAGCGTGTATGCGCGGTTGAACATGGCGACCCGCGGGCGATTTCGTTGCGGCAGTTCGTCGAGACGCAAAGCCAGTTCCGGCTTCACTTCCCGCATGATCTCCGCAAGCAGCGATCGGAACGAGCGACCGTAGATCAAGGAGAGCTGGATGAACTGCCGCACGGTCGGCGGCCGTTTTCCTTGCTCCAAACGTGACAGGGTCGATTGCTCCACGGCCAATAAATGCGCAACATCGTGTTGCGACAGCCCCGAGCGGCGGCGCGCCAGCCGCAGGTCGAGGGCGAAGTCGGTAAGCATACGTTGTATTTTGATGAATGATTATGTTTTCGATTAAACTGATAACGAGAGCAGTGTATCTGGCGGCGCTTCCGCGGCCTAGTGGCCACTTTATGCACAACGTTCATAAGTCGCAGCGACGCAACCCCACGCTATCAGAAATCCATCTCTCTCGGCATGACCGCGTTTCGCACCGGAGGGGTGGAACCCCTCCGGATCGCGACATGCCGAGTGCGTGATGACGGATGTCCGCTTGCGGCGGAGCGTGTCAGATGATCAGCGTACCGGATCATCAGCTCAAAAAGCTAGAGGCCACAATATGCACGCCGCGCATGAAACGCCCCCTAGCTCGCGCGTGCGCCGCCGCTCGATAATGGCGGCATGGCTTCCTCGAATGACGGATATAGCGAGATCGGCGTCGCGCACCGGCGCTATGGCGATTTGCCGTTCGGGATCGCCCTCCCCGATCGCCTCTTCCATATGTATCTCATCGGGCAAACCGGCGCTGGAAAATCGACGCTCATCGCCAATCTGGCGCGTCAGGACGCCGCCGCCGGCATCGGCTTTTGCCTCATCGATCCGCATGGCGATCTGGCGAGTCACCTCTCCAAGAATCTCACCGCCCCGCACCGCTACTGGAACGTCGCGGACCCTTTAAGTCCCTACGGATACAATCCGCTCACTGCGGTGACCGCCGAACTCCGCCCGCTCGTCGCCTCCGGTCTCATCGGCACGCTCAAAAAACAGTGGGCGGACGCCTGGGGCGCGCGCATGGAGCACCTCCTCCGCTACGCCATTCTGGCGCTCCTCGAACAGCCGCGCACCGACCTCCGCGAGATCGTCCCGCTGTTTCATGACAAGGAATTGCGGCGGCGGGTCGCCGCCAATGTCACCGATCCGCAGGTGCAGGAGTTCTGGCGAAAGGAGTTTCCCGCCATGAACTACAAATCAGCGATCGACGGCGTCGCCCCGATCGCCAACAAGATCGGCGCTTTCCTCGCCCACCCGATTGTCCGCAAGGCGATCTGCGAACCGGTTGAGCCGTTGCGCTTCCGTCGCATCATGGACGCGGGCGAGATCATCATCGTCAATCTCGCCAAAGGCCGGCTCGGCGCTGATGTCGCCAACGTCCTCGGCGGCCTCCTCGTCTCCAGCATCACCAACGCCGCGTTTTCGCGGCATGATCAGCCCGAAGCCGCGCGCCGGCCGTTCTTCCTCTATGTCGACGAGTTTCCGGCGTTCTCGACGACCGCCTTCGCCGGCATGCTCTCGGAACTGCGCAAGTACCGCCTCGGCCTCGTCCTCGCGCAGCAATATCTTGAGCAGGCCGAGAAGGCGGTGATCGAGGCGATCATCGGCAATGTCGGAACCATCATGGCGTTCCGCATCGGCGCCCTTGACGCTCCGCTGTTCGTCAAGCAGCTACACGACATTTCGATCCGCGATCTTGTCAGCCAGCCGAACTATCATGCGTATGCGCAGCTTATGGTCCGGGGCCTCAAATCGAAGACGTTCTCGGCGACCACTTATCCCTTTCCACATGACGCGGCGGCATAAGGAGACCACTAGCCGGCAGCCGATCCGCCCATACAATGGCGGCATGGGCGAAGACACATTCCTCGAAGAGTATTTTCAAATCTGCAAGCGCATCTACGAACAGATGGAGCGTGACGGGACGTGGCTGTGGGCGGCCGATTCGACAAAATCCGAAGATTCGATAGAGTCGAAAGATAATCCCCCGAATTCATGAAATCATGCTTTGCCTATGTGCGTGTCTCGACCGTCAAACAGGGTGACGGCGTTTCGCTCGAAGCGCAGCGCGACGCCATCGAGGCGTTCGCCGCCCGGCATGAGATCGTAATCGCCAAATGGTTTGAGGAGAAAGAAACCGCCGCCAAACGCGGGCGGCCGGTGTTCACGAAGATGGTCGGCGAACTAATGCGCGGGAACGCCGCCGGCCTCATCGTCCACAAGATCGATCGCTCGGCGCGGAACTTCGCCGACTGGGCGAAGATCGGCGATCTCTCCGATGCTGGCATCGACATCTATTTCGCGAACGAGAATCTCGACTTCCGATCGCGCGGCGGACGCCTCACCGCCGACATCCAGGCGGTGATCGCAGCAGACTATGTTCGGAATTTGCGTGAGGAATGCATCAAGGGCATTTATGGCCGCCTCAAGCAGGGCCTCTATCCATTCGGCGCGCCGCTCGGCTACCTCGACAATGGCGGCGGCAAGCCGAAAACCATCGATCCTGTCAAGGGACCGCTCATTCGCACCCTCTTTGAGCTTTATGCGGCCGGCAACTACTCGCAGGCCGCGCTCGTACCGGAAATGCATCGCCGGGGACTGCGCAACCGGGCCGACGGCACGGTCACGAAAACCGGCATCGAAGAAATTCTCCGCAACCCTTTCTACATCGGCATTATCCGGATCAAGCGCACCGGGGAGACCTTCAGCGGGGCGCACAAGCCCCTGATTTCGCAAGCGCTGTTCGACCAGGTGACGGCTGTTCGCAAGGGGCGTGAGATCAAAAAAGTCACGAAGCACAATCACCGCTATCACGGCCTCTTTCGATGCGGCGAATGTCGGCGCGGGATGATCCCGGAACTCCAGAAAGGCCATGTCTACTATCGCTGCCAGACGACGGCCTGCCCCACAAGGACTGTGCGGGAAGAAGTTATCGAACAGGCCATCACCGACGCGTTGCAGCGTTACACCCTCACCGGCGCGCAAGCGGCATCTCTGCGCGAGCGCTTCGCCGCCGCGCTCGACGCCGAGGATCAATATGCGGCGGCGACCAATATCGACTTCGAGATGGCGAAACTGGATGAGCGGCTATCGCGCCTCACCGACAAGCTGCTTGATGGCGTCCTCGACGACGACGCCTTCAGCCAGAAGAAAGCGGAGATACTGCATGAGCAGGCGCGATGGCGAGAAACGAACGCCCGGCGGGCTCAAAAAAGTGAAAGACAGCGCCGCTTCGAACAATTTCTCGAACTCGCGAAAAACCTTTATTTAAGCTTCGGAATCGCCGGAACGGAGCAAAAGCGCGAAATAGCGAAATTGGCGTTCTCGAACCGGAGCGTGCGAGGGAAAAACGTATATCTAGAGCCCTCGTTTTGGCTTGGGGCGCTGCAAAATGCCTCGCACACCCTGTGTGGTCCACCGCACAGTTCCGCAAATCGAACCTCCGATTCAACAAAAATGCTGGCGGATCTCGACATCGACCTACGTATTTACGATTTTCCTTTGATCAACAAAACGATTAAATCAGAGCTCATTGATCATGACAAATAATTGTCGCCAGATCTCCTGTATTTGAGAAGTAAGAGTGGTTGATTTCTTCTACAAAGGCGAATTCTTTAGATAGAAGAGAAATCACAACGTTATAATCAATCGCTGTTTCAGGTTTTTCTCTTTCTGTGTATTGATACCCTTCGTGCAATACAGGAGTGATAATAACCAGCGAGCCGGTCGGTGACATAAGCGCTTTTGTAGCCTTCAAAAAAGATTCAATATTCAAAACATATTTCAGGACGAGTTTGCAGAGGACCATGTCGACTAATTGCGAGGTTAGCTTTGCATCTGCGAGATGATTCAAGTTTGCTATTTGCACATTCGCCAAGTCGCTCAGTCCCGCCCCTTCAATTCGTTCACGAGCTTTTTGGACGGCAGATCGCGACCAGTCGACGCCCGTTACGTCGAAGCCTTTCCGTGCAAGTTTGATAGTTGAATCGCCGGTGCCGCACCCAAGATCGAGCGCGAAGTGGCACTCGCTTCCAACATAGTCGATTATTTTGTCAAGCAATATTTCGTTAAGAGGATTAAACTCTCTACCGGATGCAAAGCACTGATCCCATCTAAAAATTTCATCATTCATAACTCCTGAAATTTAATCATTGTACGGAACACTGCAATTTTGGCAAATTTTATAGAAGAAGTGCCATCTGGTACTTATCGATGTATCGGCCATCAACAAAAGCGGATCGACGGCATGTTCCTTCCATTTCGAACGAAAACGACTGATACAGACGAATAGCATGAAGATTTTCAACATCGACAAGCAATTGAATCCTGTAAAATTGATTTTCTTTCGCCCATTGAATTATTTTTGCGATCAGGGCTTTACCTACGCCGCGGCGTTGAAATTCTTCAATCACGGCCAGCGCGAGACTACCAACCCCGCGATTTCTTCGGAACGCCCCACGAAACAACGCGGCGTAGCCCACATCAACGCTATGATAGCTTGCGATCATATAAGCGCAGTTGCCGCTTTGGGCAGCACCCGATATCCGGTTTGACAGCTGGGCAGCACTCGGCACCTCATCAAGTTCGAATAGCAAATTGTCGGTTTCTTGAGCGACTCTCTTCATGAGGAGATTTAGCAGCTCAGGATCGTTCGGTGTTGCGAGGCGGATGTAGATCACTATGTTGTTTTCCTCTGAATAACCGTTTCCTGTGCCAATCCAACAAAAAGGCCGGAGCATGCGCTCCGGCCAAAAACAATCCTACAATATCGAACGCGAGGTTACCCGTCTTGGCAGTTCGTCGAAGCACCGCAAACGCCGGGACCGCAGCTGCCCGGAATCTTGTTGAAGGACCAGTGAGATGAAAGCTCGCCGAACGCTCGCTCCGCCGCCGCTATTGTATTCCGGACCATGGAACCATCGCTAGACGTTCGCTGAGCTTGTGTTAGCGGCTGATGATGCAAGAAGAAGCCGACAGTCGATTTGCAGTAAGCGGCGTAGTCGCCGGTGAAAAGGATAAAGTTGTGCCAAATTTCGTCGATGTCTTCTGGTGGAGCCATCGCCTCGTCATTTGTTGCACACAGATAGAGAAACTTTTTCAATTCGACAAAAAGCTCTTCCGTGAACTCTGCCGTCCACCCGTACTTGACAACCATCCGTTCTTTAAGAGCAGCGTGATTGAGATCCATCATTCGACGAAAAAGTGTGGGATCGCCAGCTAGCCGCTGGCGCAGGGAGATCGATGCAACGTTTGACTTGATGTTCATCTTAGCCCTTTCGATGCTAACTGTTTGAAATAACTCCATTAATTCAAAGGCTACGCAACTAGGGCCAAGTACCATGGACGAACTAGGGCCTCTTCGCAAGGAATTTTTGGTCGCCATAGGCGACGCGCATACTTCCTCCGCTGCCGAAAAGCAGCTTAACCTCATCGATTAAACTGATGGCAAATTGCCATACTAGGCGGACTCGAACCTTCATGCCCTCTCCGCTCGTTGGTATTTCCGCTGGTATTCTGGGCAACCGAGACGCCGCGAATCAGTCCGAGACGCCCGCCAACTTCGTTAGAAGCGCTAATCATTATTCGGCGAGGTAGTCCGCCCACCGCACCATCACCGCCCGTCTTTTCTCAAACCGATCAGACCGCTGATACGCCCGCACCACGCCGCTATCGACAGCGTGGCCTAAGGCCGCCTCTTTCGTTTCGTAGTCAGCATCCGTCTGCTCTTCGACCCACGTCCGGAACGTCGCACGGAAACCATGCGGCCGGGCGTCATAGCCGTTGTCCTTCATGAACTTCGCCATGGCGGCGTCTGAGAGCGCCTTGCCAGATGGCGACGGAAAGAGTAGCGGCTGTTTCGACAACGAACGTGCTTGCTCGACCACCTTCAGCGCGTCATCCGAAAGCGGAATACGGTGCTCACGGTTTGATTTGGTGCGCGCGGCCGGTAGTATCCAGACATCGCCCTCGATCTCATCGAAGGTCGCGAACCGCACTTCGCTCGTACGCGCCACCGTCAGCATGAGAAACCGCAGCGCCAAACACGTCACTGAGTCTTTTTC
>JBMOOR010000227.1:0-4507 GCA_049324555.1 Pseudomonadota bacterium
GAGGCCGCCTGGCGATTGCTCGGCGTTTCGATGGCCGGATACAATCTCCTCATTTCCGCAGGCCTTTTCGCGCTCTGTCTTGTCGCCGCTGTCGGCGCCGGGCGGGATGCAAGGCGCGCCTCACGCGCGGCGAAGGGAGCGTCCTTGTGATCAACGGACGGCGCGCAACACGCCGGATGGAGCGACTGCGGCCCGGCCCGCCGCAATCGCGTCTTGGCGAAATGTTGAGGGTCGATCACGCCGGCGAATACGGCGCAGTTGAAATCTACCGCGGGCAGCGCGCTGTCTTCGCCGCGCTGCCGAAAAAAGAGGGCCTTGCAATCCTGCTGCGCGCGATGGAGGAGGCCGAAGCCGATCATCTTCAAACGTTCGACCGCCTTCTCGCCGAGCGTCGCGTCCGGCCGACATTCCTCTCGCCTCTCTGGAGCCTCGCCGGCTTCTCTCTTGGCGCAGCGACCGCGCTCATGGGCGAGAAAGCCGCGATGGCGTGCACGGCGGCGGTCGAGGAAGTCATCGAGAAGCATTATGCGGCGCAGGCTGAAGAACTCGCCGCCGCCGACCCGGCTCTCGCTGAAACCGTCCGCGCGTTTCGCAACGATGAGCTTGAGCATAAGGCGACCGCCGAAGCGCACGGCGCCGCGAAGGCGCCGGGCTATCCGATCCTGAAGGCGGTCATTCAGGCCGGCTGCCGCGCCGCAATAAGATTGTCCGAGAAAATCTGAGGCCTCGGGGCTTTTGCCCTTGGCCTTTGTTCGCGATAGGCTCCGGCCTCGAAGTCCAGTCATACCGGGATCCCACAATGAATTCTTCTCCCATGCGCCTTGCTCGCGCGCTCGGCGCCGTGTCGCTGATTGCAATCGCCGCCGCCTGCGGAAAGACCAAAACGCCCGACGAGGCCGGCAAGACGCCGCCCGCGGAGGAAGCGCAGGCGTTCGTCGACAAGGTCGAGGCGACCTATGCGGAAGCGTTCGAGGAGGCGGGCCGCATCCAGTGGGTGAATGCGACCTACATCAATTACGACACCGACTGGCTCGCCGCCAAAAGCGCCGGCGAACTGACGAAGATGTCGGTCGATTTTGCGAAGGAGGCGGCGAGGTTCGGCGGAACGGACCTTGCGCCCGACCTTCGAAGAAAGCTCGATTTCATGAAGCTCGGCATCGTCCTTCCGGCGCCGGGCAAAGAGGGCGCGGCCGAGGAACTCGCCGAGATCACGACGCGATTGGGCTCGACCTACTCGACCGGGACGATCAGTCTCGATGACGCGGCGTATGAATCGGCGCTCGCCGCCATTCGCGGGGCGAACGCCGATCTTTCCGGCGCAAAAGTCCGCCAGGACGAAACCGAACTCCTGATGCGCCAGCTCAGAAACCCCGACCAGCTCGCCGAAGTCTGGACGAAATGGAACGACTACGCGGCGGCGATGAAGGGCGACTACATGCGCATGGTCGAGATCGCGAATGAGGGCGCAAAGGAGCTCGGCTACAAGGATGTCGGCGCGCTCTGGCGTTCGGGTTACGACATGACGCCCGAGGAATTTGAAGCGGAAACCGATCGCCTCTGGGGCCAGGTGAAGCCGCTCTACGATCAGCTTCACTGTTTCGTGCGCGCCGAACTCAATGAGAAATACGGCGACGGCGTCGTCCCGCTCGACCAGCCGATCAGAGCCGATCTCCTCGGCAACATGTGGGCGCAAGAATGGGGTTCGATCGGCGACATCGTCTCGGTCGGCGCCGCCAGCCGGTCGATCGACCTCGACAAGCTTCTCGTCGCGAAAGCCTACGATCCCGTCAAAATGGTCAAGACCGGCGAGACCTTCTTCACCTCGCTCGGCTTTGCGCCGCTTCCCGAGACCTTCTGGGAGCGCTCGCTGATAACCAAGCCGAAAGACCGCGAGGTCGTCTGTCACGCATCCGCCTGGGACCTCGATGCGAAGGATGATCTCCGGATCAAGATGTGCACGACGGTCGGCGCTGAAGATTTCACGACGATCCATCATGAGCTCGGCCACAATTTTTATCAGCGCGCCTACAAGGATCAGCCGGTTCTCTTCCAGAACGGCGCCAATGACGGCTTTCATGAGGCGATCGGCGACATGATCGCTCTCTCGATCACGCCGGAATACCTGAAACAGATCGGTCTCATCGACGCGGTTCCTCCGGCCTCGGAGGATCTCTCGCTTTTGATGCGCCAGGCGCTCGACAAGATCGCCTTTCTGCCGTTCGGCCTCATCGTTGACAAATATCGCTGGAAGATCTTTTCCGGCGAGATCGCGCCCGATCATTACAATGACGGCTGGTGGGCGCTCCGCACGCAGTATCAGGGCATTCGCCCGCCCTCGGCCCGTCCCGCCGGCGGCTTTGACGCCGGCGCGAAATATCATGTTCCGAACAGCGTTCCCTACACGCGCTATTTCCTCGCCCGCATCCTGCAGTTCCAGTTCTACAAGGCGGCCTGCGATGAGATCGGCTGGACTGGGCCGCTTCACCGATGCTCCTTCTACGGATCGAAGGAGGTCGGACAGAAATTCAACGCCATGATGGAGATGGGCGCGTCGAAACCCTGGCCGGAAGCGCTTGAGGCGTTCACGGGAAGCCGCCGGATGGACGGTTCGGCGATCATCGCCTACTTCAAGCCGCTGATGGATTATCTTGAGACCGAGAACGCCGGCCGGCAGTGCGGCTGGTGACGCGGAAGCTCCGGGAGCGGGGGAAAACCCCCAGACTTCTCTGAGAGGGCGGAAACCGGCGGTCGCGCACGACCGCTCCGAACGCGCGCTTGTCCTTGCGCATGCGGCGATGGGCGACGTTCGCGATGGTTTCTTCCAATCCGGCATTCCCTGTTTCCTTTTTCCGCGCCTTGACTGAAGGGCATCGTAAGGGAGCCAAAGGGGAGGGGGATAAGTTGGGGAATTATATACTTGACAAGTAAGTCCGACTCTCCCATATCATAGGAACAAGGGGGTTTCCTATGAGCTTGTTGTCCGCACCGCACTTCCACAATGAAGACGCCGCCCGCGCGCGCCTTGAGGAAATCGTGTGGCCGCAAGGTCCGCACTGCCCCCGCTGCGGCGGGTTCGACCGGATCACGCCGGTCAAAGGCGGGCGCGCTGGCCTGCGTCGCTGCGGACCGTGCAAGCGCGAATTTACGGTGACGGTCGGAACTATCTTCGAGCGCAGCAAGGTGCCGCTTAGAAAATGGTTTCAGGCCGCGCATCTTATGGCGTCCAGCAAGAAAGGCGTCAGCGCTCATCAACTGCACCGGACGTTGCAGGTCACCTACAAAACCGCGTGGTTCATGGAGCATCGCTTGCGTGAAGCGATGCGCGAACTGCATCCCGCAACGCCTCTCGGCGGCGACGGCAAAACCGTCGAAATTGACGAAACTTACGTCGGCGGAAAAGACAAGAATAAGCACGCCAACAAGCGTCCGCACAAAGGACGCGGCGGCGTCAGCAAGGAAATCGTGTTCTCTCTAGTCGAGCGCGAAGGCGGCGTCCGTTCTCACCATGTCGCGACCGTGAGCGCCAAAACGCTCCGCCCGATCTTGGCGAAGCAAATGCACGAAGCGACGACGCTCTATAGCGACGGCGGCGGCGCTCAAATCGGGAAAGAGTTCGCCAAGCACGACTCCGTCAATCACAGCATCGGCGAATACGTGCGCGGCCCGGTTCATACGAATTCGGTCGAGGGCTATTTCTCCATCCTTAAGCGCGGAATTAACGGGACATATCATCACGTTAGCCCGCAGCACCTCAAGCGGTACCTTGCCGAATTTGACTTCCGCTACAACAATCGCGACGCTCTCGGCGTCAGCGACGCCGTGAGGGCGGACAGACTTGTTGGCGGCATCATTGGTAAGCGGCTGACCTATCGGGACTCGTCGGTCGGCGGCAGATAAGGCGAATTACAATGGCCGGTCCGGACTTACTCGAAATAGGCATCTACACCATTCCGGAAGTCGCCGAACTTGTCGATGCGCCGCAGGCGGATGTGCGGATTTGGGTTGAGGGTCGAAAGGGTCTGCAGGACCCCGTAATCCAAAATCAGCTTGGTCGCGTTGGCGGAAAAACTGCAGTCAGCTTCGCAAACTTGATGGAACTTCGGTTCGTCGCACGCTTTGCGAATGCGGGCGTGCGCCTTAATGAAATTCGAAAGATCATGAACGAGGTGCGAGAACTGATAAGGCACCCCCACCCTTTCGCGACCAACACAGTGTTCAAGACAGATGGGCGCAAAATCGTTGCGGAGATTGCGCGAAAGCATGGCCTAAATCTTGTCTATGATCTGCATTCCAAGAATTATGAGATGCAGTCTGTTATCCTGAAATCTTTGAAGGAGAATGTTGTCTTTAATCTGAAGGGCGAAGCAGTCGAATGGACACCACGGCCCGATATTGCGCCGAATGTGATCGTCCATCCCCGTATCGCCTTTGGTCATCCCGTGTTGAGGCGCAGCCGCATCCCGACTGAGACTATCGCCAAGGCGGTCAAGGTCGAAGGCAGCGCAGG
>JBMOOR010000227.1:4517-8553 GCA_049324555.1 Pseudomonadota bacterium
TTGCGAATATCTTCGACATTTCCGAGCGTCACGTCCGCGAGGCAGTGAAGTTCGAGGAGCACTTAGCGAAGGCTGCTTGAAGGTAGCATTTGACCAGAACATTCCCATTGGAATGGTGAGGGTTCTTCGCGCCTTTGCCAACGAGCGGCAATTTCGAAAAATATCTGGCAACTTTGAGATCAAGGCCGCCGAGGATTATGCGCCCAAACTAGGCGACACGGACTATCGCCCGAACGATGATACGCCTTGGCTGAAGCGATTTGCCGACGACGGCGGAAAAGTTGTTATTTCCGGCGACGTTAAGATGCGGCACCAGCCGCACGAGCGGCTAGCCCTCATTGAGCATGGTTTTATCGTCATCTTTTTTGAATCGCAGTGGAACGAATGGAAGTTTTGGCGCAAGGTCGCGCTGCTCGTGCTTTGGTGGCCGGTTATCACTGCCAAGATCAAGAGAGCGCGGTCGAAGAAATCGTTTTATGTTGTGCCGTGTAAGTGGACTGAGGATGGCAAGTTGCGATTGGTTCCCAATAAGGACCCGAAGCTATTGAAGATTGAACGCAGGGCGGCGGAGGCGCGAAAGAAGAAGATAAAGGCCAAGCTTGATGTTCCGCAGGGCGATGGCCCATTGTTTGACCACGCCAACAGGAAGAACAAGGAGCATGGCTAAATCGCCTAAGAAAACTAAACCGCCACGCCGCGACGATCCCGCGCAATCGCGCGCCTTCATCAAGGCAGCGCGCGAGGCAGAAGCCGACGAAAAGAAATCCGAGGCTGAAGCCGTTCTAGGCGTCTTGGCCAAGAAGCCGCCGAAGCCGCACAAGTGACTGGCGGCACCAGATTTGCAATCAAAACGGGTGTCCCGTTTGGGGATGCGGTAATTCGGAGGTCCTATGATCGCCCGCGTTATAAGCGTCCCTAATCTGAAGCCCTCGACTGGCATCTTGGGTGCGATGCTCTGGGGACAGAATAGAGCCAAGCGTTAAGGCTGCCATGCCAGTGGTAGCGTATCGGTTTCGCGCTCATTCCGACAAGGGATGAGTTATGCTTCACTTCGAAACCGATTGCAGCGCGCCCGCCCTGCGTCGCAGCAGCGGTTGCCTCGCCCCGGAAACGGACACGCGAGGAGGCCGTCAAACTTTAGATGGGCGGGCGGCTCGCTTTCTGGCGCTACTTGTCAAGTATATAATTCCCATAAGTTGTGGGATAACCCGGGGGATAACTCCGCAACCCTTGCGCGAATTAACCATCTTTATACTGACGAATCAGTCGGTTAGGATTCCGCATCCGAAACGAACCGGCGGCGACTTCAGGTTGCCGCCGCACTCGCCGCCCGCGCGAATCTCGCCTGCCGCCGGCAGGCGCTCCGTATGCGGACGCTCAACCGGCGCGAGAGAAGAGAAGTCGCTCCGCAAGCGGATCATAAGCCGCCGCGAGCGCTCCTGCTCAATCCTTCAGCAGCGCCTCGATTTCCTCGCGCTTGTCGAAGAGCGCGATCCGCCCCTTTTCAATGAATTCGTCGGCGCGGTCGAAGGCGTTCGGCAGCGCGTCGCGCATGTCCGGCGTCAGGTGAATGTCGGGCGGGGAGGTTTCGGCGCGGAGCCGCGTCAGGTGCATCTGGAAAATATCGATCGCCGCATAGGCCGTCTCAAAAAGTTGGGGCTTGGCCTGGCTCCGCGACTTGGCGATCGCAAGCTGGCGGCCGATCCGGCTGCGCGTCTCCTCGATGAATTTCGCGATCGCGCCGGGAAAGGCTTCTTCAGGCGCTGCGGGCGGGGCCGGCTCAAGCGCGGGAACGCTTGGCGGGGGCGGATTGAAGCGGGCGAGAACGCGCGGATTGGCGTTGAGATCGACCGAGATGACGATGTCGGCGCCTAAAAACCGCGCGAGCGACACCGGCGCCGGGTTGGCGACGGCGCCGTCGACGAGCCAGCGCGGTCCGCGCTGCACCGCATGAAAGAGGACAGGAATGGCGCTTGAGGCGCGCGCGGCCTCGATGACGGAGCCTTGCGTGATCCAGACCTCCTCGCCGGTGCCGAGATCGGCGGCGACCGCCCCGAATTTGACAGGCAGGTCCTCGATCTTCCGGTCGAAGGCGGCGAAAGCGTCAAAGGCGGGGCGCGCATCGACGAGCCCGCCGCGATTGACCCAGAAGGTGAAGGCGCCGAAGGCGGACAGCGGCGAAAGCTCGCGTCCCCAGGCTTCGAACTCCTCGAGCGCGCCGACGAGCCAGGCGCCGCCGACGAGCGCGCCGACCGAACAGCCCGCGACGATGTCCGGCCTGACGCCGATCTCTTCGAGCGCGCGGAGGACGCCGACATGCGCCCACCCGCGCGCCGCGCCAGATCCGAGCACCAGCCCCAGTTTTTTCGTCACGGCGAGAAGCGCTCCCCGCGCAAGGATTTGTTAAGCCGCATTGTGGCGCGAGGGCGCGCGTCCTTCAACACTGCTTAACCATAAGGCGCGAGGGTCGGGCCGAGGGAAAGGCTGGAGCGCCATGGACCTGATGAAGTCGTCGCTGTTTGCGGGACTTGCGGGCCGCTTAGAGTTTCTGGCGGCGCGCACGAACGTCATTGCGGAGAACATCGCGAACGCCGATACGCCTGGCTTCATCGCGCGCGATCTTGCAGCGCCCGAGTTCGGCAAGCGCGTCGCGGCGCTGAAGGTGAGCGACCCGCGGCACATGACGGCGGGTTCTTCAGGAACGCCGGCGCGCCCGCATTCAGCACCCGATGGGGAAGCCTCGCTCAACGGAAACGAGGTTTCCGTCGAAACGCAGATGATGAAGCTTTCCGAGACGCGCATGGATTACCAGCTCGCTTCGACCGTTTACCGCAAGGGACTTGAACTCATTCGCCTCGCCGCGCGCGGGGGAAGGTAGGAGCTGAGCGATGGATGATCTCAACACGGCGCTCGCGGTTTCCGCTTCAGGCATGCGCGCGCAATCAGGACGCATACGGATCGTCGCCGAAAACCTCGCCAACGCCAATTCGACGGCGTCCGCGCCGGGGCTCGACCCCTACCGCCGCCAGGTTCCGGTCTTTTCAAGCTATCTTGACCGCGACGCCGGCGCGAGCCTCGTGAAGATGGCGCGCATCGAACTTGATCAGTCGGCGTTCACCCTGCGCTTTGATCCAAGCCATCCGGCGGCCGACGCTGAAGGATACGTGCAACTTCCGAACGTCAATCCGCTGATCGAGATGATGGACCTTCGCGAAGCGCAAAGGAGCTATGAAGCCAATCTCGGCGCGCTCGATCAGGTGCGCTCGATGGCGGCGGCGACCTTGCGCATTCTGGAGTAGGCGGATGTCGATCGATTCCCTTCGCGCCGCCGCAGCCTACGCCGCGGCCGCCCGCGTCGCGATCGCCGGCAGAGCCGATGCGCCCGCCGATCCGGCGAAACCGGACTTCGGCGCGCTGGTGAAGGGCGCGATCGCCGAGACGGCGCAAAGCCTTAAGGCCGGCGAAGAAGCCGCCGCGCAGGTTGCGGCGGGCGAGGCGAGCCTCGTCGATGTCGTCACCGCGATTTCGGCGGCAGAAGTCAGCCTCGAGACGGCGCTCGCCGTCAGGAACCGCGTCATCGAAGCTTACCAGGAAATCATGCGCATGCCGATTTAAAGGACGGCGGCGCGCTGGCCTTGCCCCTCCCGGAGGCCTAAATTCGCCCCTTGCGCCGCCACCAGGCCGCGCGCGGACAAGGGAGACAGACCGCATGAAATATCTGCTGACAGCATCCGCGCTTCTGGCGCTTTGCGCCTGCGCGAAGAAGGAGGAGGCGCCCGCGGCGGCGCAGGCTGAACCCTCAGTCGCCGAACCGGCGGCGGAGGCGGTCGCCCCGCCTGCGGCGGCGGAGACAGCCGCAGAACCCGAAACTCCAGCCGTTGAAGAGGCCGCCATGCCTTGCCCCGTCATCGACAGCCGCAACTGGAAAGCATGGACGACGACGGACGGCGCCGGAACGACGCTTCATGTCGCCGGCGAAGCCGATTTCCCGACCCCCGGCTATGCATCGTCCTGGCGTCTTGGGATCTCCGATCGC
>JBMOOR010000228.1:0-8425 GCA_049324555.1 Pseudomonadota bacterium
AGTCACGAAGCGAACTTTTGGATGATGAAGAACCCTCACCCCTCACCCCTCTCCCGCAAGCGGGAGAGGGGAATCCAGCTCAAGCGTTGCGAGAGATTTCGGCGGCCAAATTTCAAGAAGCTTTCGAGATCGCCTATCGCCGGCTCTACGGCCGCACGATTCCCGGCATGGCGATCGAGATATTGAGCTGGTCTTTGCGCGTCGCGGCGCCGGGGCCGCACTTGGAGAAAACCCGCGAGACCAGGAATCGGCGGGCTGCAATTGCGAACGGAAAGCGGGATGTCTTTGACGCCGGATCGGAGAGCCGGCTTTCGTACGGCGTTTATCAACGCGCTGCGCTTGAGCCGGGCGCCCATATCGGCGGTCCTGCGCTGATTGTTGAAGCGCAGACGACGACGGTGGTGACCGCGCACTTCGACGCCGCCATCGATGATGCGCGCAACATTGTCCTGACGCGAAAGGCGAAAGCATGAGCGCCGCCGACCAAATTCGCCCTCAGCTTCTGTGGTCGCGATTGATCGCGATCGTCGAAGAGCAGGCGCAGACGCTGATGCGGACGGCGTTTTCCGCGACGGTGCGCGAGGCGGGCGATCTTTCCGCCGGCGTCTTCGATACCAAGGGACGGATGCTGGCGCAGGCGGTCACGGGAACGCCAGGCCATGTCAACGCCATGGCGGCGAGCGTCGGATTCTTTCTGAGGAAATTCCCGATCGGCGGGCTCACCGAAGGCGACGTTCTCGTCACTAATGATCCTTGGGAGGGGACCGGGCATCTCAACGATTTCACCGTGGTGACGCCGGCGTTCAAAGATGGAAAAGCGATCGCGCTCTTCGCCGCGACCTCGCATATCGCCGATGTCGGCGGGCTCGGGTTCGGACCCGACGCGCGGCAGGTCTATGAAGAAGGCCTTCTGGTTCCGATCTCGCATCTTTTCAGAAGAGGCGAACCAAACGCGACCCTCATCGAGCTGATCCGCGCCAATGTGCGCGACCCGCACGCGGCGGAAGGCGATCTTTATTCGCTCGCGGCCTGCAACGAAGCGGGGCGCGCCCGGCTTCTTGAAACGCTTGAGGAATTCGGGCTCGACGATCTCGATGACGTCGGCGCGATGATCATCGAGAATTCGCGGGCCGCCATGCTCGAGGAAGTGAAACAGGTTCCGTTTGGACACTATGTTTATGCAATGCGGATCGACGGCTATGACGAGCCGGTCGATCTCGTCGCCGCGGTGGCGGTCGGCGAGACGGGCGTCGATGTCGATTTTACAGGCTCGTCCGCGATTTCAGCGCACGGCGTCAATGTGCCGCTGACCTATACGCAGGCTTACGCTTCATTCGGCGTCCGCTGCGTCATCGGCAACATGGTTCCGAACAATGCGGGCTCGCTCGGCGTCGTGCGCGTGACGGCGCCCGAAGGCTCGATCCTCAATGCGCCGCGCCCGTGCGCAGTTTCCGCACGCCACACCGTCGGACAGATGCTGCCCGATGTCGTGCTCGGCGCGTTGTCGAAAGCGATCCCGGAGAGGACGCCCGCGGAAGGCGCCTCATGCCTCTATCTGCCGGTGCTGCTTGGCGGGCGCGGCGTCGGCGGCGGTGACGATTTCATCGTCAATCCGTTTTACACGGGCGGCGCCGGCGCCCGTCCCGGCAAGGACGGCCTCTCGTGCACCGCGTTTCCATCAGGCGTCCGCAATACGCCGGTCGAAATCAACGAGGCGGCGGCGCCGGTCGTCATCTGGAAGAAGGAATACCGAACGGACTCCGGCGGCGCCGGATGTCTGCGCGGCGGGCTCGGCCAGACTTTGGAGTTCGGCCATGCGCAGGGCGCCGCCTTCGCGGTCTCGAAGATGTTCGATCGCATCCGGCATCCTGCGCGCGGGCGCGATGGCGGCGGCGGCGGCGGGAAGGGGGCGGCGCGTCTCGACGATGGAACGAGAATGCGCGGCATGGGGCGCGATTTGATCCCGGCCGGAAAACGCCTCGTCGTCGAGACGCCGGGCGGCGGCGGAATCGGCGATCCCTCCGCGCGTGATCCTGATCTTGTCGCGCGCGACGTTCGGGCCGGATTTGTCAGCGCAGCGCGGGCGAAATCGGTCTACAAGCCGAAATGAGACATGCAGCAATATCGCGCCATTCAACAGGGGCCCGGCGCGATTTTCCGCCGCGCAGACCGTTCTGGATAGGCTAACATCGCGGCTTCCGCCAAGGCGGGGAATCTCGCGCTAAAGCGATGATCGGCTTGAGGTTTTGTGGCATTGCGTACTCTTTCCTTGATGGCTAGAGCCACATGGAAAGACGTTTCAGTAGGTGCGGCGGGTTCGCCCGCGCCCATCGGGAGTGAGACATGAGCGACACAAAGGGCGAGAGGGTCCCCTTGAGCCTTTTCGTGCCCGAGCCTGAATGCCGTCCCGGCGATCATCCCGATTTCGGCGAGATGCTGATCCCCGAAGCGGGCGCCGTCCGCATGCCGCCGGTCGATGTCGAACCCTTGCACATTCACGACCTCGCCTATTCTGTCATCCGTGTGCTGAACGACAAGGGCGAGGCGGTCGGGCCGTGGGCTGAAAATTTGGGGGCGGGGCGGCTCTCCGATGAGGAGCTTGTCGAAGGGCTGCGCCATATGATGACGGTCAGGGCCTTCGACGCGCGCATGCTGATGGCGCAGCGGCAGGGCAAGACCTCGTTCTACATGCAGGCGCTCGGCGAGGAGGCGGTCGCCTGCGCTTTCCGCCGGGCGATGCGCAAGGGCGACATGAATTTCCCCACCTACCGGCAGCAGGGACTTCTCATCGCCGGCGGCTATTCCATCCTCACGATGATGAACCAGATCTACTCGAACGAGCTCGATCCGATGAAGGGCCGCCAATTGCCGGTCATGTATTCGTCGAAGGAGGACGGCTATTTCACCATCTCCGGCAATCTCGCGACGCAGTTCATTCAGGCGGTCGGGTGGGCGATGGCCTCGGCGATCAAGGGCGACACCAAAGTCGCCGCCGGCTGGATCGGCGAGGGCTCGACGGCGGAAAACGATTTCCATTCGGCGCTCGTCTTCGCCTCGACCTACAAGGCGCCGGTCGTCCTCAATGTCGTCAACAATCAGTGGGCGATCTCGACTTTTCAGGGGATCGCCCGCGGCAACGCGGCGACCTTCGCCTCGCGCGGGCTCGGCTTTGGCATTCCTTCGCTCAGGGTCGACGGTAATGACTATCTCGCCGTCTACGCCGTCGCCAAATGGGCGATCGACCGGGCGCGGATGAACTTTGGCCCGACGCTTATCGAGTTTGTCACCTATCGCGCCGGCGCGCATTCAACGTCGGACGATCCATCCGGATACAGACCAAAAGACGAATCTTCGACATGGCCGCTCGGCGATCCGATCGAGCGGCTGAAAAAGCACCTCATCCTTCGCGGGAAATGGTCGGAAGAACGCCACACGCAGGCGAAGGCGGAAATCGAGAGCGAAATCCTGCAGGCGCAGAAACAGGCCGAGGAGCACGGCACCTTGCACAATGGTCCGCATGCGCCCGCCGGAACGATGTTCGAGGACGTCTACGAAGAGCCTCCGATCCATCTCGTCCGGCAGCGTCAGGAAGCGGGGATCTGATCCATGACGCGCATGACCATGATCGAAGCGATTCGCAGCGCCATGGATGTCGCCATGGAGAAAGATCCGAACGTCGTCGTCTACGGCGAGGATGTCGGCTATTTCGGCGGCGTCTTCCGCTGCACTCAAGGATTGCAGAAGAAATACGGCAACCAGCGTTGCTTCGATGCGCCGATCTCTGAAAGCGGCATCATCGGCGCGGCGATCGGCATGGCCGCCTACGGCCTTCGCCCTTGCGTCGAAATTCAGTTTGCGGACTATGTCTATCCCGGTTACGATCAGCTTGCGTCGGAAGCTGCGCGCATCCGCTATCGCTCGGCGGGGGATTTCACCGTGCCGATGACGGTGAGAATGCCGACCGGCGGCGGCATTTTCGGCGGCCAGACGCACAGCCAGAGCCCGGAAGCGCTGTTCGCGCATGTGTGCGGGCTGAAGACCGTCATCCCGTCCAATCCTTACGACGCGAAGGGGCTCCTCATCGCATCGATCGAGGACGATGATCCCGTGATGTTTTTGGAGCCCAAGCGCCTCTACAACGGCCCCTTCGACGGCCATCACGACCAGCCGGTGACGCCGTGGAAGAAGCACGAGCTTAGCGAGGCGCCCGACGGCTATTACACGGTCCCGCTCGGCAAGGCGGCGATCCGGCGCGAAGGGAACGACGTCACCATTCTCACTTACGGCACGATGGTGCATGTCGCGCTCGCCGCCGCCGAGGAAACCGGGATCGACGCTGAAGTCGTCGACTTGAGAACGCTGCTGCCGCTCGATCTCGAAGCGATCGAAGCGTCGGTGAGGAAAACGGGACGTTGCGTGATCGTCGTCGAGGCGACGAAGACGTGCGGCTTTTCCGCGGAACTGATGGCCGTCGTGATGGAAGGATGCTTCCATCACCTCGAAGCGCCGGTCATTCGCGTGACTGGCTATGACACGCCCTATCCGCATGCGCATGAATGGGAGTATTTTCCCGGACCAAAGCGCGTCGGCGCGGCGCTGAAAAAAGTGATGGAGGTAGTCTGATGGACTGCGCCTGCTCCTCAGGCGGGAATTGGAATCGGCCTGATGCCTTTGACCGGCGGCGCGGTTTTGAGGTCATAGGCGATTTGCAAATTCATCCAGAAAGCAGCGCTCGTTTTAAACGCGGCGGCGAGGCGCGTCGCCGTGTCGACCGTCATGGCCGTTTCTTCACGGACGAGCCGTTCGATGCGCGTGCGCGGAACATCGATATGGCGGGCGAGCGCGATCGGCGAGAGCCCCATCGGCTCCATGAATTCCTCACGAAGGATGCGCCCAGGGTGAACAGCGAATTTCAACATCACTGCAGCTCCTCAAACCTAGTCATGATAGCCAACGATCTCGACTTCAGTCGCGCCGTCGCCGTCCCAAACGAAACAGACGCGCCACTGGTCGTTGATCCGTATCGACCACGCGCCTTTACGGTCGCCTTTGAGCGCCTCAAGCCGGTTTCCAGGCGGCGACCGCAAATCGCCAAGACGGGCGGCGGCGTCTATCATCGCCAGCTTGTTTTCGGCTCGGCCGATCAGGTCCGGTGGAAACCCTTTCGGACGCTTGCCTGCCGCCACCGCTTCGGCAATGCGCCCTTTAAGCGACCTGATCATCGGCGGCATGTATCACGACTTGATACATATGTCAAGCCGCGCGTATCACCCTGCGATACATATTCGGAGATTGCCTGATGGGCGTTCATGTCATCAAATTGCCGGATGTCGGCGAAGGCGTCGCCGAAGCCGAACTGGTCGAATGGATGGTGAAGACCGGCGATAATGTGATGGAGGATCAAGTCCTCGCGGCGGTGATGACTGATAAAGCGACGGTCGAAATCCCTTCGCCCGTCATCGGCAAGGTGATCTGGGTCGGCGCGAAGGCGGGGGACACCGTCGCCGTCGGCTCGCCGATCGTGAAGCTTGAAGTAGACGGCGCCGGCAATGCGAAGGGGGAAGACGCGGCGGCGATGAAGGAAGCGCCGAAGGCGAACGAGAATCCTGCTTCCCCCCTCTCCCGCAAGGCGGGAGAGGGGCCGGGGGTGAGGGGTCGTGAAAAGCCGCCAGCGCCGTCTCGTGTTGACGCCCTCTCACCCCTAACCCGTCAGACGCATGGTCTGACCCCGCAAGCGGGAGAAGGGAAGCGCGCCATGCCGCCTTCCGGCGCCCCTCGCAAGGAAGGCGAAAAGCCGCTCGCATCGCCAGCGGTGAGGAAACGCGCGGCCGATTCCGGCGTCGATCTTCGCCGCGTGGCTGGAACCGGTCCCGCCGGGCGCATCACGCATGAAGATCTCGACGCTTACTTCGAGCACGGATCAACCGTCGTCGCTGCGCGCGGCCGGGCCGCCGATGCGAGCGTCAAGGAAATCCCCGTCATCGGCCTTCGCCGCAAGATCGCGGAGAAGATGACGATCTCGCGGAGCCGCATTCCTGACATCGTTTACGTCGAGGAAATCGACGTCACGGCGCTCGAAGACCTCCGCGCCAAACTCAACACCGAGAAGAAGCCGGAACAGGCGAAGCTGACGATCCTGCCGTTCCTGATGCGCGCCATGGCGAAAGCGATTGCCGACCAGCCGCAGATCAATTCGCTCTATGACGATGAGGCGGGCGTCGTGAAGCAGTATGGCGGCATTCATATCGGCGTCGCGGCGCAGACGGATGGCGGCCTCGTCGTCCCGGTCGTTCGCCATGTCGAGGCGAGGGGGCTGTGGGACTGCGCGGCGGAAGTCGCGCGCCTCGCCGATGCGGCGAAAAAAGGAACCGCGACGCGCGAGGAACTCACGGGTTCGACGATCACGATCACATCCCTGGGCGTGCTCGGCGGCATCGTGACGACACCGGTCATCAACCACCCGGAAGTCGCGATCGTCGGCGTCAACAAGATGCAAATCCGTCCGCACTGGGACGGCCATGAATTCGTCCCGCGCCGGATGATGAATCTTTCCTGCGCTTTCGACCACCGCATCATCGACGGCTGGAACGCCGCCGTTTTCGTGCAGCGCGTGAAGACGCTGCTTGAGAACCCGGCGATGATTTTTATTGAGGACTGAAGGTGTCGATAGATGCGGTCGCTGTAATTGTTTTTTTGATCGGGGTTGTCGGCCTCTTTGCGCTTTTTTGGCGATGGCTTACCTCAAGGGCGATGTTTCGCGGTTTTTGCCCGAATTGCGGCGCTGCGCGAACCTCTATGATGAGCAACACTCCGAGCCAGCATGGCAAATGGTGGCAGTACTGGGTCTGTAAAAATTGCGGGGCTGACGTGAGTCTTGCATCAAGGAGAAAATCGAAAGGCAAATCGGCATGACCGATCTCACCACCAAACTCCTCATCATCGGCGGCGGACCGGGCGGTTATGTCGCCGGCATTCGCGCAGGCCAGCTAGGCCTTGATGCGATCGTCGTCGATGCGGAAGCGCTCGGCGGGACGTGTCTCAATGTCGGCTGCATCCCGTCGAAGGCGCTCATTCACGCGGCCGACGAGTTCGAGAAGGCTTTGCACTTCGCCAATTCCTCCGCGCTCGGCATATCGGCGGGCAAGCCCAAACTCGATCTTTCGAAAACCGTCGCGTGGAAAGACGGCATCGTGAAGCGCCTGACCACCGGCGTCGGCGGGCTTTTGAAGAAGAACAAGGTGAAGGCGATCAAGGGCTGGGCGACGTTCGTCGACGGCAAGACGGTCGACGTCAAAACAGCGGACGGCGTTCAGCGCATTCGCGCGGAAAATATCGTCATCGCGACGGGTTCGGTTCCGGTCGAGCTTCCGTTCATGAAGTTCGGCGCCAACGTCATTTCGTCGACCGGCGCGCTCACGCTCGATGCGCCGCCGAAGAATTTCGCCATCGTCGGCGCCGGTTATATCGGATTGGAACTCGGGATCGCCTTCGCGAAATTCGGTTCGAAAGTGACGGTCGTCGAGGCGATGGACCGCATCCTGCCGACCTATGACGCGGACTTGACGAAGCCCGTGGCGAAACGCCTCAAAGATCTTGGCGTCACGGTCATTCTCGGCGCCAAAGCGAAAGGTCTTTCGAAGGACGGCAAATCGCTTGAGATCGAACAGAACGGCAAGGCGGAATCTATTCCCGCCGACAAGGTGCTCGTCACGGTCGGAAGAAAACCGCTGACCGAAGGCTGGGGCCGCGAGACACTCGCGCTCGACATGAACGGCCGACATCTGAAGATCAACGACCGTTGCGAAACCTCGATGCGCGGGATCTATGCGATCGGCGATGTCACCGGCGAGCCGATGCTGGCGCACCGCGCGATGGCGCAAGGCGAGATGGTCGCCGAGATCATCGCCGGCCATAATCGCCGCTGGGACAAGGTCGCGATCCCGGCGATCTGTTTCACCGATCCCGAGATCGTCTCCTGCGGATTGTCGCCAGACGAAGCGAAAGCGGCGGGTCATAAGATCAAGACCGCGAATTTCCCGTTCTCGGCAAACGGCCGCGCGATGACGATGGAGGCCGAAGACGGCTTCGTTCGCGCCGTCGCGCGCGAGGACAACCACCTCATCCTCGGCCTGCAGGCGGTCGGCCGCGGCGCGTCGGAACTCTCCGCCGCGTTCGGTCTCGCACTTGAAATGGGCGCGCGGCTTGAAGATTTCGCCGGCACGATCCACGCGCACCCGACGCAGGGCGAAGCGCTGCAAGAGGCGGCGCTCCGCACGCTCGGCCATGCGCTGCATATTTAGGGACGCCGTCCATCGCCGCATGCGCGCTCTGTTCCCTCTCCCGCTTGCGGGAGAGGGCTAGGGTGAGGGGGCGTCAACAGGTGGTGAATTCAAGTAAGTGCTGTTTGACTCCCCCTCACCCCCGG
>JBMOOR010000229.1:0-8411 GCA_049324555.1 Pseudomonadota bacterium
AGAATGACAAGAAGGTCCCGCCTCCACGCCTCGAGGATGAGGAGGAATGTTCCCTCATTATAGTCACCCGCGGCGGACACCCCGCCGATGAGGTAGAGATCGCCGTCCGAATGATAGGACGCGATGGAGATGTGAAGGTTGCGATTGACGCTGTCGAGTTGCGCCGGGCTGAAATTGTAGCCGGAAAAGCGCGCGAGAAAGCCGACCTCGGAAATCCTGTCGGCGGCGCCGTCGACCGTCGCCATGACGACAGCAAAGCGGATATCGCCGTCCGTCACCGCATAGATGAGGAAGCCGCTCTCCTCCCCGATTTCCTCGACCGCCACATAACGGCGTTTGAGCGTCGCCAGAAGCTTGGCCTTCGGCCAGACGCCGTCCGGCAGGCTCGCCCCGGAATTCCTACTGAAAAAAGAGATCACCTACACCCCGCAAATACCCAAACGCCTGTCCCAGAGAGAGCCTATCGGACGCAGCGGCTGCGGCCAACCTCCTCGGCGAGGAGCTCAATTCGCCGTGAACGCCGCTGGCGCTGCGGCTTGCCGGGCGGCTTTATTTTGCACTGCGGCAAAGATCGGGTTATAGCGACCCCGCAACACCGGTCCGGAACCGGCGGCGAAGGCGTTGCCGCCCCGGCGGGCGCATGGAATAAGACCCGAGCGCCTAGCGGCGGACTGGGTATTTGGGACCGATGCGAAGGGATGGAAGGCCGGCGATGATCGACGAGGGGAAAACATTGCGCGTGATCCTCGCCCAGCCGAGGGGGTTCTGCGCGGGCGTCGAACGGGCGATCGACATTGTCGAGCGCGCCCTCGAGAAATACGGCGCTCCAGTCTATGTCCGCCATGAAATCGTTCACAACAAACGCGTCGTCGACACGCTGCGCGATCGCGGGGCGATTTTCGTCGAAGAAATCGACGAAGTGCCGGAAGGCGCGGTGACGATTTTCTCCGCGCACGGCGTTTCGCGGAAGGTCGAGGACGGCGCGGATCTGCGCGATCTCGACGTGATCGACGCAACTTGCCCCCTCGTCACCAAAGTGCACAAGGAAGGAAGGCGCTACGCCGAAAAGGGATACGACATCGTCCTCATCGGCCATCTCGGCCATCCGGAGGTTGAAGGAACGCTCGGCCAGATTCCGGGCGTCGTCCATGTCATTTCCGAGCCGCACGAAGTCGCGACGCTGACGGTTCGCGATCCGGAACGCGTCGCCTTCGTCACGCAGACGACGCTTTCGGTCAACGACACGAAGGACGTCATCGCCGCGCTGCGCGCACGCTTCCCGACGATCGTCGGCCCCGACACGCGCGATATCTGCTATGCGACGCAGAACCGCCAGACGGCGGTCATCGAGCTCTGCAAACAGGTCGATCTCCTCCTCGTCGTCGGCGCGCACAATTCGTCGAACTCCAATCGACTGCGCGAAATCGGCGAGAATTTCGGCATTCCCGCCTATCTCATCGAAGATGCTGGGATGCTCAATCTCGACTGGATCAAGGATGTCGAAACGATCGGCGTCACCGCCGGCGCCTCGGCGCCCGAAACGCTCGTTCAAGAGACGATCGCGAAGTTGCACAGCGTCCGAAACGTCAGCGTCGAAACGCTCGACGGCGTGCGCGAAAACGTCCATTTCAAGTTGCCCGCAGAGCTTGCAGACGTGCCGCGTCCGAAAGCGGCGATGGACGCTTGGGCCGTTGAAACAGCCTGACAAAGACACGAAGAACGGGAGTTACGGGGATGTCGGTTTCGCTTCATCAGCAGATTCGCGTCGGCGCCTATGTCATGAAGCAGACGCTCATGGGGCGAAAGCGCTATCCGCTGGTCCTCTTTCTTGAGCCGTTGTTCCGCTGCAATCTCGCCTGCCCAGGCTGCGGCAAGATCGATTATCCGGCGCCGATCCTCAACAAGCGCCTTTCGGTCGATGAATGCCTGAAAGCGGTCGACGAATGCGGCGCGCCCGTCGTCGCCATTCCGGGCGGCGAGCCCCTCATCCACAAGGACATCGGCGAGATCGTCGAAGGAATCGTCGCGCGCAAGAAATTCGTGTCGCTGTGCACGAATGCGCTCCTTCTCGAGAAGAAGCTCGACCTCTTCAAGCCTTCGCCCTTCCTCTTCTTTTCCGTCCACCTCGACGGGCTTGAGGAAGAGCACGACCGCGCGGTCGACCAGAAGGGGACGTTCAAGATCGCCGTGAAGGCGATCAAGGCGGCGCAAGAAAAGGGCTTCCAGGTCAACGTCAACGCGACGATCTTCGACAACATGTCGGCGAAGCAGGTTGCGGACTATCTCGACTTTGCGACCGATCTCGGCGTCAACATCTCGATCTCGCCAGGCTACGCCTATGAGCGCGCCGAGGACAAGGATCATTTCCTGTCGCGCGAGAAGACGAAGAACCTCTTCCGCGACGTCTTCCGTATCGGCAAGGAGCGCGGACGCGAGTGGAATCTCTCGCACTCGACGCTCTTCCTCAACTTCCTCGCCGGGAACGAGGAATATCTTTGCACGCCCTGGGGCTCGCCGACGCGCAACGTCTTCGGCTGGCAAAAGCCCTGCTACCTTCTCGGAGAGGGCTACGTCTCCTCCTTCAAGGAGCTGATGGAGACGACGGACTGGGACAGCTACGGCACCGGCAAATACGAGAAGTGCTCAAACTGCATGGCGCATTGCGGCTATGAGCCGACGGCGGCGATGGACGCCGTCAAGAACCCATTCAAGCTGATGAAGCTGAAGGATATGTTCAGCATCCTGACGGAAGGCCCGATGGCGCCGGAAATCGATCTTTCAAAAGCGCGCAAAGCGGTCGACGTTCACGAAAAGATCGTCGCCGACCAAATGTCAAAGATCGAGAGCGCGAAGAAAGACGTCAAGGAAACCGCCGAAATCGCGGCGTAGGGCTTCCGTCGCGGCGCCGGAATCGCGCCCCAAGAGCGCAATTTCCTCAAATTGCTGGGGCGCTCTCACGCAGTCGACGAAAACATTCATCACATTGACGCCGCCCGACGGCGTCACCGCGCGGAGCGCCGCCTTGGGGAGCGCGCGGGTCGCGGCATCTGCGACGACGCGGATTGCGATAAAGGGAACGCCCGCCTTCGCCGCGGCGCGCGCCGCGCCATGGCTTTCCATGTCGACGGTCTCCGCCGCATAGCGTTGGAAAAGCGCTTTCTTCTTTTCGACCGAATCGACGATCTCATCCGATCCGAATATCGCGACATGGCGCGGCGAGAATCTGTCTGCTGCGGCGGCGAGTTTTTTGTCCGCGATGACGACATCGCCCTGCGCAGAGACCACGCGCTCGCCGAGGATGACGTCGCCCGTCTTCAGCGCCGGATCGAGCCCGCCGCAGAGGCCTGCGCTGATGATCGCCTTCGCGCCGCCGTCGAGAAATTCCTGCGCGATGATTTCGGCCCGCGCCGCGTTCGCGCCTGAAACGCCGATCCTGACCTTCTTCGCGTCGATCCCCGCTCCCTTCATGCTCGCATGAACTGCGGCGGCCTCCGATTTCAGCCCGCAGACGATTCCAACAAATCCGCTCATGCGGCCCTCCGGCGTTTCAAGATGATCGTCGCCGCTCTATCGCCCGATCGGATCGATCCTTCAATGGTTGCGGGAATTTTCGTGTCCGTGTGATCGCCGGCAAGCGTCAGGTTCCGCCACTCGGTCTCCGGTTTCAGCCGCCTTTGCGCCGCCTCCGGCGACTGATCGGGCGTCGCGCGGCGTTCGCGAATGACGCGCACCGCTTCAAACGGCATGTTTCCAAGATCGAGCGCGATTTGCGTTTCGCGCCACATGTCGTCAGCGGCCTTTTGATTTGGAACATCATCCATGCCGATCGCATGGCTCGCCGAGACAGTGAGGCTCACGACATCGCCCCTGACGAACGCCCAGTGCGCATCCGACGAGACCATGCCGATAAAGGGCGAATCGCCGAGAGCGCCGAGCGGAACCGGATGGAGCGTTCGGTAATGCACGTTGAGGATCGAGGCGTTGTCGTCCGGCGGATCGAGTTCAGGAGCAAGCTGCTTGAGGCGAGAGGGCGGCACGGCGAAGACAACTTCGTCCTCATCGCCGAGCGTGATCTTCTCCTCGCCGAAATCGAGCGCGGATATGCGCCCGTTCGAAAACTCCGTCGCGCGCAGGCGCGCATTGAAGCGGATCTCGGCGCCTTTTGATTGGAGATGCCTCACCGCCGGGTCGATGAAAGCGGGGCCGAGCCCCTTCTTCGCAGCGAGCGGACGCGAAGCCTCGCCGCCGAGCAGGAATGTTTCGCGGATCACCGACCACAGGAGATGAGCCTGACCAAGATCGGGCGTCGTGTTCAGGACGGCGAGCGTCAGCGGCTCCCAGAAGCGCGCATAAAGAACGCTGCGCTTGTCGACAATTTTGGCGACAGTCTGATCCTTGCCCGCGAGAGCGATGCCCGCCGCCTTCACATAATCGAAGAGCCTCGTATCCGGCACGCGCGATTTCGGGTCGAAAACCCAGAACGGGATCAGCCCGTTATTGATGCAAACGCGCCAACGCTTTCCCGACTTCACATCGACAAAGGGATAGGCCGCCTTCACGGGCCCTGTCAGCGCGTCATCAGATCCAATGCGCTTCAGATAATCGAGCGCCGAATGATTGCCCGACATGATGAGATGATTGCCGTTATCGATCTCGCGGTCGAGCGTCTTGTCGTAGAAGCTGCGGCAGCGTCCGCCGGCATGGCCTGCGGATTCATGAACGATCACTTTCGCGCCGGCGTCTGCAAGACGCACGGCGGTCGACAGCCCAGAAAGACCAGCGCCGATGATGTGGGTGCTGGGCGATGTATTGCTCACACCTTTTCACCGTCACGCCGGGGCGCGACGAAGTCGCTAACCCGGAGTCCATTTTTCAATATTTCTCCCGCCGCGCAGTGGATTCTGGGTTCCGCCTTCGGCAATCCCGGAATGACCGGATAGAAATATGATAAAAATACGCTCGCCATCGCCTATGCACGACCTATTGGCGGCGCCAATGCGTAGCGCACGGAAATCAGAATCTTCTCCGCCTTCAACATCGAGAGCGGCTCGCCGATCTTGTCCCAGCCGCGCGCTTCGAGTTTTTTGAGATAGGCTTCGTAAACGCCCATCATCAACAGAGCCGGACGGACCGTACGCCAGTCTAGGTCTTTGAGCGCGGCGCGCGCATCTGCGAATTTCTGTTTCGCAACTTCCGCCAGATCGTGCGCGACGGCTTGTAGGGCGGGTCTTGACCCGCCATCTTCCCCGCCGCGAAGATCGTCCTCGTGGTCGGAGCGCTGGCGGGTCAAAACTCGCTCTACGACCGCCGCTTCCATCGGCGCTCCATGTTTCTCCAACAGCTCCGCGGGCAGATAAAGCCGTCCCACGCGCGCATCCTCCGCGACATCGCGCAGGATATTCGTCAACTGGAGCGCATCGGCGAGGGACAGCGCGAAGCGATCGGACGCTTCGCCCTTCTGCGCGCCGAAGGTCGGCATCGACAACATGCCGACTGCGCCTGCAACGCGGCGCGTATAGGCGAAAAGCTGCTCCATCGTCGGCGCAACTATCGGGCCTTTCGCATCCATTTCCATGCCTTCGATCAGCAGGATGAATTCCTGTTTCGGCAAGTCGAACGCATTAACGGGCTCAAGCAGCGCAACACCCGTTGGAAGCTCGGGGACGCCGTCATAAAGGCGGTCGATCTCCGTCCGCCATCCGTCAAGCGCTTCGAGGCGCTCTTGTTGCGTCAGACCGCCATCGTCGGCGATGTCATCGACCTCGCGGCAGAAAGCATAGATCGCATGCATCGCCTCGCGCCGCTTCCTGGGCAGGATCGACATGCCGGCGGCGAAGGACGTGCCGGACTTCTTCACCGTGGCTTCAGCGTGCCGTCGCGCATCGGCGATGTCGATTGCGGCGGCGCTCATGCGCCCCTCCCCGCCGCGAAGAAGCCGGACACAGCGCCCGCTATGCCTGCAAAGGCGAAGTCGGGCTTTTTCAGCGCGACGCGCGACGCCAGCGGATCACCCTTGCGCAGCAACTCGATGAGGCGGTCCGCAAGGCGCACGATGACCGCCGATTCCATGGCGAGATGCCGGCTCCTCAAAGCGAACGGCAATCGGCGCGCATCGATCATCAGCGCGTCGCATCCGCCGAGCATTCGATCGATGACGCAGCGAAGCGCGGGCGAGCATGTTGCGCCGTCGATATCGTCAACGCTTCCGCTTTCTTCAGCGAGCCATGGTTCAATGACATAGACGCGGTCGAGATTGCGCTTGTCGTCGGCGCAATCCTGCAAATGATTGACGATCTGCAACACCGTGCACAGAGCATCGGAATAGCGATAACCGGATTTGTCTTCGCCGTGGAGATCGAGGAGATAGCGCCCCACGGGGTTCGCAGATTTCTCGCAATAGCCGACAACCTCCTCCCATGATTGATAGCGGAGCTTCTCGCAGTCCTGGACGAAGGCGGCGATAAGGTCGGAACCGTGCGCAGTCGGAACTCCGGTCGTCCTCATGCTCTCGCGCAAGCGGTGGGCCTTCGCGAATTCCGGGCCATAGCCCGGCTCGCCCTTCAGCGCCGCATCAAACGCCTTGAGGCGGCGGATTTTCTCCCGAGGCGGCAGCGCACCATCATCGGCGATGTCGTCGATCGCCCGCGCAAAGGCGTAGTAGGCGGCGACGTGCGGCCGCAGGCGCTTCGGCAAAAGGAACGAGCCGACGGGAAAATTCTCGTCGGCCGCGCCCTTGCCGGACGGCGCTTCAACGGCGCTTGGCGCGCCTTCCTGCTCGGCGGTCGCCCGCATAGGACCTTTCGCTTCGGTTCGGGCGTGGTGTAGGGGTTTTTTGCGCCGCTGAAAACCGGCAAGAAGCCGTCCCGCCGGACTGGAACAACTCGCCCCAAGCCCATGTCGCTGGCCGCTCTTTCGCTGCTCGTCCTCGCCGCATGGATCGCCTTGGCGGCGACCCGCCTGCCGATCCTCACCCCGCCGCCGAGGCTTCGCCAGCCTGCTCCACAACGAGCCTCGCCCAGCGTCGCCGCGGTTATTCCGGCGAGGAACGAAGAAGAGACCATCGGCGCCGTCATCCGCGCGCATTTTGCGAGCGACTACCCGGGCGCGCTCGCCGTCGTCATCGTCGACGATCATTCGACGGATGAAACGGCGGCGCGCGTCATTGCCGCATCCGGCGGGAAGATGAGCCTCATCGAGGCGCCGCCCCTGCCGGCGGGCTGGACCGGAAAATTATGGGCCGTCAATGCGGGACTCGCGCATGTGAGCGAAATCGCGCCCAATGCTCGCTATGTGCTCCTCGCTGACGCCGATATCGTGTTTGCGCCCGACACGTTGCGAAAGCTCGTCGCACAGGCGGAAGAAACTGGCGCCGCGCTCACTTCTCTGATGGCGCGGCTCGATGCGCGCGGGTTCTGGGGAGGCCTCCTCATTCCAGCCTTCGTCTATTTCTTCCAGAAGCTTTACCCCTTTCATGACGCCAACGATCCGGGAAAGCCGCTCGCCGCCGCGGCAGGCGGCTGCATGCTCCTGCGGCGCGATGCGCTCGATGCGATCGGCGGCGTCGAGGCGATACGCGGCCGGCTCATCGACGACTGCGCGCTCGCCGCCGCTGTGAAGAAATCCGGACGTCCGGTCTGGATCGGGCTTGCAAAAGATGAAGCGATTTCGCTGCGCGACAATCGTTCGCTCGCTTCGATCTGGTCGATGGTCGCGCGATCGGCATTCGCGCAGCTTGGTCATTCGTGGCTTCTATTGATCGGAACGGTCGCCTGCATGATCATTCTTTATCCCGCGCCGACAGTCATCGCTCTCGCCTATCCGCTGCATGGCGACGAGATCGCCGCTGTGATCGCAGCAGCCGCATGGACGCTGATGGCCCTCACCTATCTTCCAACCGCACGTGTTTATGATCAGGCGCCGTGGAAGGCCTTCTTTCTCCCTGTCGCCGCACTCCTTTACACGATGATGACCATCGCCTCGGCGATCAATCATGCGCGAGGAATGGGCGGACAATGGAAGGGGCGGACTTATCCCGCCTGAAAAATCGCTACGACAATCGCTGCGCAGAGAACCACTGCAAAGCGTCGCGCAATGCGCCTTCGAACGGCGCCGATTCCCAGCCGAGTTCCGCTTTCGCTCTTGCGCTCGAAAAGGAAACGCGCCTTCCGGCAAGGCGCACCCCTGTCAACGGCGCTTTCGGCGCCCTGCCCGAGAGGCGCGCGACGAACCCTGTGTCGACGGCGCCCGCCGCAAGGGCGACCCAGTAGGGAAGTTCAGCGCGGGGCATTTTCCGTGTGCAGATTTTCTCGAGCGCATCGAGCAAGCGTCGCATCGAGACGTTTTCCCCGCCGAGGATGTAGCGCTGGCCCCGCCAGCCGCGGTCGCGCGCCGCTATGAAGCCTTCAGCGAGA
>JBMOOR010000230.1:0-8410 GCA_049324555.1 Pseudomonadota bacterium
AGCGGGCGCCTTCTATGTTTTCCTGAAACGGAAAGGCGCGGGGGTTTCCCCGCGCCCGTAATTCGCGCTCGCGCGGAATTTCTATTTGCCGCCGCCAAGCAGCGCCCAGAAGGCGTAAACGGCGAGGGCGGCGGGCAAGAGATAATAGACCAATATGCGCGGAAGGCGGATCGCGACCCAGGTCTCGACCGCGTCGGCGAGCCAGGCGCCAAGCGCTTCATTCCACCAGCGGCGCTTCTTCGGTTCGGGCATCTGATAGGCGCCGTGTTCGATCGGCATCGCCGCGATGACGAGGACGCCGCGGTTCTTCCAGCGCGCGAAAGCTTTCTTCAAGGCGCCGTTGACGACCGAGTTCTGCAGTCGCCGGCCGAAGGTCATCAGCGGATTGAAGGCGAAATCCTCCGGCGCGAATTCGACGTCGAGAATGACCGGCGCCGGCTCATGGCCTTCGCTGTCTTCGTCGGTGCGGACGACTGCGTGACGGACGCCGTGATTGCGAAGATAGTTCTCAACATCGCCGATCGACGCCGCCGAATTGTTGCGAAGGAAACGAAGCATCACGCGAACGCCTTGCTTCGCGCCGCCTTGCGTCTGCGTCAGGAGAAAACCGAAGGCGGCGACGGCGGCGCCTGCAAGGATAAAGGCGGGCGCAGCGCCCGGCAGGCTGGCCGCGATCGACTGCAGCGCCGCAGGCGTCGCGTAGCCCATGAAATTCATGACGCCGAGCGCGATCATCGCAAGGCCTGCGGCCATGCCGAGCGCGCCGACCGTCCTGACGCCCTTCGTTTCGAGCGAGGCAGGCGCCATCGAAAGCGCGCTGAGGCGGCGATACCAGTAGCGCGTCTTCTGATCGGTTGTTCTGTAGGCGTCTTCGAGAAGCGTGTGGTCGGGGTTCGCCTCGACCGCCATGAAGCGGGTTTTCGCCGCCGGGCCGTCGTCGTAATTGTGATCGACGATCACATAATCGGATGACCGCATGGCGACTTCATAGGGAAGCACCATGCCGAACAGCCTCGTTCCCTGCGCCTCGGCGCCAAGGCTTGAGAAGAAGCGCGTTTCGCCGCTGACCGGATCAAAGAACGTGTTGGTCTGGCGGGTCGAATTGGCGGTCGCGCGGGCGCGCCGCGCCAGCTCGCGATGCGGCTCGATCATCGCCGCCGTTTCCTGAACGTCGACGCCGATCGAGCGCAGGCCGTCGAGTTTCGACTTGCAGCGGCGGGCGGCTTCGGGACCTGCGAAGACGACATCGATCCGGTCACGGATGAGTTTCTGGTCGGACATGTCGATCGGAAGTCCGGCGCGCGGCATTTCCGCATCAAGGCGCGTGGAGGGCGCGTTGCCGCTGCCGTTGTCTATCGCGCCCCAGGATTTGCGGAAACGGCGCTGAAGCGCTGAAAAGCCGGTGCCGGGATGGGCTGACTGGATGAGATCGTAGAGCTGCGATTCATGCACGGCGAGGCAGAAATTGTCCGTCGCTTCGACCTGCTCGACGCCGAGGAGGAAGATCAGAGAGCCGAGCGCGCGCAGAGATTCAAAATCGTAACCGAAATAGGGATGGTAAAACGGCACGACGGCGAAATCCGCCGTGTGCTGCTTGACCGCCATCAGCGCCTGCTCTTTGGTCCTTAGCGGCTGCCAGGTCGTCGCGCTGAAATCGAATTTCTTGTTCTCGCCGCCTTCGTAACGGTCGGCGTAAAGGCGGAATTCCTGCTCCGTGCGCGCCTTGGCGACGGCAAGGCCCGCATCATAGATCGGGCGCGAACGGCCCTTGCCGGCGAAGACCTCCGCCGCCTGATAGCCAAAGCCGAATTCTTCTCCAGTGAAGGCGACGCGCGGGCGCTCGGGGCCGTGCCCATGGCCAAGCCCGCCGCCGCCGTAGCCGGCGGAGCCATGGTCGCCGTGACCGGCCGCAGGCGCGCCTCCGTGGCCGCCGTGCGACCCATGCGCAGACCGCCGGATCGAATGACTGGATGCGCCGTCAGCCATGGCCTTGCCCCACTCCACGCTCAGAGCCTTGGAGATTAACCCGCCATTAAGGAAGTTGAAAGAGCGCGACAGCTCTCCCCTGTGGCCCCGCGGACACGGGGCAAGCCTACAAGATATACCGGGAGAGGTCGGCGTTGCGGGCGATTTTACCCACCCGCGCCTCGACATAGGCGGCGTCGACCTCGACCTTTTCGCCCGCCCGGTCGGTCGCGGAAAAGGAAAGGTCCTCAAGCACCGTCTCAAGGACGGTCGCAAGCCGCCGCGCGCCGATGTTCTCGACCGAGGCGTTGACGGCGGCGGCGGCGTCCGCGATCGCGTCGACGCCGCTGTCGGCGAAGGCGAGGGCGACCCCCTCCGTTGCAAGGAGCGCCGAATACTGCCGAATGAGGCTCGCCTCGGTGTCGGTGAGGATGCGTTTGAGGTCATCGCGGGAGAGGGCGTCAAGCTCGACCCGGATCGGCAGGCGCCCCTGCAGCTCGGGGAGGAGGTCCGAGGGTTTTGAGAGGTGAAACGCGCCCGACGCGATGAAGAGGACGTGGTCCGTCTTCACCGGCCCGTATTTGGTCGCGACTGTCGCTCCTTCGATGAGGGGGAGGAGATCGCGCTGCACCCCCTCGCGGGAGACGTCGGCGCCGCGGGCTCCATGCTCGCCGCCGCGCGCGATCTTGTCGATCTCGTCGAGGAAGACGATGCCGTCGTTCTCCGCAAGATCGACCGCCTCGCGCACCATCGCCTCCTCGTCGAGAAGCTTGTCCGATTCCTCCGCGATCAGCGGGCCGTAGGCGCTCTTTACACGGAGCTTCCGCCGCTTGACGGGGCCGCCGAAGGCTTTCCCCAGAATGTCCGAGAGGTTGACGACGCCCATCTGCGCGCCGGGCATGCCGGGGATCTCAAGGCTCGCCGCGCCGCCCTGTTCCTTGAGGTCGAGTTCGATTTCGCGCTCATCAAGTTCGCCGCGGCGCAGCTTCTCCTGAAAGCTCGCCCGCGTCGCCGCGCTTGCGCTCTCCCCGACAAGAGCGTCGAGAACGCGCGCTTCCGCCGCCTGGTGCGCCCGCGCCTTCACGTCCTCGCGCCGCTTCTCGCGCACGAGCGACATCGAAACCTCAACGAGGTCGCGCACAATCTGATCGACGTCGCGGCCGACATAGCCGACCTCGGTGAATTTCGTCGCCTCGACCTTGAGGAACGGCGCGCCGGCGAGGCGCGCGAGCCGGCGCGAGATCTCGGTCTTGCCGACGCCCGTCGGCCCGATCATCAGGATGTTTTTCGGCGTGATTTCCTCGCGCATCGCGCCCTCGACCTGGCGGCGGCGCCAGCGGTTTCGGAGTGCGATCGCGACGGCGCGCTTGGCGGCCTGCTGGCCGACGATGAAACGGTCGAGTTCGGAGACGATTTCGCGAGGGGAGAATGCGTTCATGAGCGCCATTTAAGCGCGGCGCGGGCAAGGGGGAAGGAGGGATTAGGTTTTAGGTGTTAGGTTTTAGGGGACGGCGAAGCTGCGATGCGCCGCCTCCAACCCCTAGAACCTAACACCTAAAACCTAACTCAGCGCCGGCGCGTAGCGGGTCGCTGTGATGGTGACGCCGCTCCAGCCGCGATTGAACTGGATAAGGAAATCGAAATCATAGGTGATGTCGATTTTCTTGAATGGCTGCGTCCCGAATGTCGTGTCGGTCAGCGTGATTGTCGCCGCATAGGGAAGCTTTGCGTTGATCGCCGCTTCGATATTCGTCGTGTCGGCGGCGCCGTAAAGCGTGACCGCGCGCGCGCCGGCCGCGGCGGCGGCGGCGACCCGGCTTTCCTCATACATCAAGCGCCCGATCTCGAAGACGCCGAACATGAACGCGAAGAGGACAGGCGCGATAATGGCGAATTCAACCGCCTGTGCGCCGTTTCTGTCGCCCGCAAAGCCGCGGAGGAAATTGCGTCGCTTCATCTCAGCGCACCTGCACCGTCATTTCGGTCTCCAGCGTAAAGTCCGGGATGAAAATCCCCTGATAGTTCTTGCTGGCGAGAAAGTCGTAATAGATCGAGGGCGGCACATCGCCGGTGCAGAGCGTCGTGCACGATGAGGAAACCCCGGGCGCATCGGGGCACTCGCAGGTCCTTGTCACATCGACGGTCGGAATATCGGAAGAATTGACGTCATTAAGCGCAGCGCCGTAGGCGCCGGTCGCTGCGGATTTCACCATGTCCTCAAGTGTCGTTTCGTCCTCGACGCTGTTCATGGCGAATTCCGCCCCCGCCCGCACAGACTGGTCGAGGTTCATCCGGTCGCTGATGGCGAGGCCGATATCGGTGACGATGATAAGGCCGACAAGCAGGACCGGCGCGCCGATCGCAAATTCGACCGCGGCTGATCCGGATGCGTTCTTTCGTAAAGAAGCCGCGAGGTTGCGCAGAGTCTTCCGCATGACGATCACCCTACGATCTTTATCGATTGGGCCGTTTTGATTTCGGCCGTGCCGGAATTCGTGCAGTCTGTGGTGAAGTCTGCGCTGCCCCAGAAAGTGACAGTGCCGCCGATCACCTGGGTGCAATGGCCGGAGCTGAAGCCGTCCGTACTGCCCGTGAACGTTACGTCGGATTTTGGCGCGTAAATCGCGCCGACGACCGCGACGCCGGAACTCCCGGTGAGATCGAGCGCGCCTGCGGCGGGATCGCGCGCGCCGAAGATGGCGATTCCCTTGTAGGTTCCGCTGAGCGGCGCGAAGATGTTGATCTTCGAGCTGCCTGTAACGGTGACGGTTGAATCGCCCGCGAAATAGAGGGTGACGCCTGTTCCCTTGATCCAGCCGTTGCCGCTGAGCTTCAAGTCGACATTGTTGAAAATATAGGTTCCGGGATTGAGGTTGATCGTCTTATTCACGTTGATCGTCGTATTTGCGCCGGAGCTTGTCCCGTAGCAGCCGGGGTCCTTGGTGACGCTGCCTCCGCCGCCGGACGTGAATTGGCTTGCCGGAACGCACCCGGTCACGGAAGGCTCCGGCACGTCGCGATAGGGGTCAGCGGTGAGCGGCGCGTTTTCGATGGGCGCGGCGCATTCCGTCAGGTGGATCGCTTCCGGGTCGATGTCGGTTCCGCCGACCGATGTCACGCAATTGGTCACTACGTCGGGCGCCGATGTCGGCATGTATACGGCGGATTGGGAAATCGAGTTCGCGGCGATGTCGCATCCGGTCAATGTCGCGTCCGAGGATCCGCCAGCCGTGATCGCGCCGTCAGCGCCCGGATCGAGCGCAAGAACGCAGGCGGGGCGGCCATTTTCGACGCGGGCGAGCGCCGAAGATGTGAACGTCACCGTGTTGGAGCCGCTTGAGAAGTACTTCGTGAACAGACGATCTTCGGTCTGGGTGAGCGTCACATAGACGAACCGATTGTCGCCGTTCGGATCCGCGCCGTCCGCCGCAAGCGGCGCTGTCGAAGGCGGATATTCGACGCTGACGCCCTCGACGCCGCCCTCGTAGCCGCTTTCTTGCGCAACGGCGGCGGCGGCGGCCGTGATGGTCGAAAGGCTTGAGCCGGATCGAACTTGCGTGCCTGCGGCGAAAGCGGCCGTGTCCGCTGCATTCTGCACCTGGCGCTTTGTCAGCTCCCAACCGCCGACTTCGGCGCCGAAGGCGAGGCCGCCGATGATGATCGGCGTCATCAGGCCCATGATGATCGCCGCGCCGCCATGATCGTTCCTGAAGAACGTTGCGCCGCGCTTCAGCGTCGATTTCAGATTGAATGCCGACATATACGTCCCCGTCAAAATGCCTTTTGGGCGCCGCAACCCGCGTCGGGCTTCCCGACCGCGCAAGGATGCAACGTCAGTTATTGACGCTTGATGTTTATGGCTCGTTTAAAAAGATGAAAACTTTTCCGTTAACGGAGCAATATGGATAACGGGGGTTAGGGTTAACGGTGAATGGCGATCAGGATCATGCGGCGCTTGGGATCGGCTAAGCTCCTCCCGCCGGCGCCTGCAAAAAGCCGCTCGCCATCCGTTATTCCCTATTCACTCTTTCCCATCGCCTCAACCGTCAGCTGATCATTCGTATACACACAGATTGACGCAGCGATGCCGAGCGCCTTTCTGACGATCGCTTCGGCGCCGAGCGACGTTTCCTCATAAAGCGCGCGCGCCGCCGCGCGGGCGAAATCTCCCCCTGAGCCGATTGCGGCGATCCCCTGCGGCGGCTCGATGACGTCGCCCGCGCCGGTCAGGACGAGCGTCGTTTTGTCGTCGGCGACGATCATCATCGCCTCAAGGCGCCGGAGATAGCGGTCGGTGCGCCAGTCCTTGGCGAGTTCGACCGCGGCGCGCGTCAAATTTGCGGGATGCTGCTCGAGCTTTCCTTCAAGCCGCTCGATCAGGGTGAAAGCGTCGGCGGTCGCGCCGGCAAACCCTGCGATGACTTTCCCGCCGGCGAGGCGGCGCACTTTGCGCGCGTCACCCTTGACGATCGTCGCCCCGAGGCTGACCTGGCCGTCGCCGCCGATGACGACGGCGCCGTCCCGCCTGACGCTGAGGATCGTCGTCCCGTGCATGTCGCGTTTCATGAGGCGTTCTTCGCGCAGCGCGGGGGGAAGATCAATGCGCGCATGTTCTCCGGCGGCGTCTTAACTTCGATCCATGAAGGCGACGCTTCGGCGCATTGCGCTTGACGCCGTTAACCATGCTGCGCGAGAAAAGCGCCTCTGGGAGCGAAACCAACCTCATAAGGGGCTTTGATGAAACTGATTTTTGCAATGGGCGCGGCTGCGGCGGCGGTGACCGGCGTCGCGCTTGCCGGCGAAATGACCGATAAATGCGTTGCGCGTCTCGCGGGCGAGGGGCGCGACACGTCCGGCTGCGGCTGCCTTGAGGACCGGATCACCGGCAACGCGGCGCTCGAAGAGGAATTCCGCGATCTCGGCGAGATCGAAGATCCGACCGAGCGTTATGAGGCTGCGTCCGACGAGGCGAAAGCCGCGATGGACGCCTGCACGCGGTAACGAGGAGAAATAGAGATGATGAAGACTGTTTTCGCCGCCCTGATCGCGGCCGCAGCGATCGCCGGGCCCGCCGCCGCGAACGACACGGCGGACGAGTGCCGCGCGTATATCGCTGAGAACGGCGGCGACGCCTCCGGCTGCGACTGCCTCGGGGAGGCTGCGGCTGAAGATTCCGCGCTCGCCGATGCGCTTGCCGCCATCGATACGCCTGAAGACCTTGAAGCTGCGGATGAATCGACCAAGACGGCGATCGCCGCCTGTTACCCGGATTCCGCCGAAGGCTGATCGGTTTTAAGTTCTTGCGCGATGGCGCCTTCCCTCGGGAGGCGCCATTTTTGCGCGCTCTGCGCAGAGCGGGTAGCGCTGAGCTTGCCGGTGAGATTCTCCGCCCGCGGGAAGGCCCGCAAGGCGCTTCCCGCAAAGGGAGGTATGGCCGGGCAACACCCTGATTTTTTTGCGGTTCCGCATGCGGAAGATCAACGGTTTTCCGTCAGGCGCGGATGACAGCGCGTCCTTTCTGGCGCAGCTAAAGGAACGCACGCAGTCGCCAAAGCGCGATGATCGCCGGGACGCCGCGTCGATGGCGCATTCGAAGACCGAGTTTGAGTTGAAATTGGTAGGGTCTGCGCGCGATGTCGCTGCGGTCCCAGACTTCTCGCCATTCGAGCAGATCGCCGCCGCGCCCGGCGCCTGGGATCGACTCGTCTCCACTTATTATGACAGCGGCGATCGGCGCCTTGATGCGGCTGGAATTTCGTTGCGTATCCGAGAAGAGGCCGGAATTAAAACGCTTACGGCCAAGCTGACGCCGCGCGGCGGCAATGCGCTCCTGCGGCTTGAAAGCGAGCGGGTTCTTGCCGGCGCGGCCCGGGATTTCCAGACCGGTTGCCCGGAAATCGACGCCGTCATCGACGCCAGCGACGGCGACCTGACGCCGATCGCCCGCACGACGACCGATCGCTGGTCGCGGCTTCTTCATGCAGGCGGCGCGCTTGTCGAGGCGTCGGCGGAAATTGGGACTGCGGAAAACATCGCCGAGGGCAGGTCGGCGCCGATAGCCGAAGTCGAGCTCGAGTTGATGAAGGGCGATCCGGCTCTCCTTTTCGACATTGCAGGACAGCTTATCGCCGGGTTCGACGGCCGGCTCCGTCTCAGCGTTGAGCCGAAGCTTGATCGCGCGTTGCGCGCCGGGGCGGCGTTCCGGCTGACTAAGCAGGACCGGATCGCCTTCTCACAGGACGCTGCGGCCTGCGAGGTTTTGCGCGGAGCGCTGAAGCAGATCGCGGCGCGGGTCATCGAGGCCGCAGCGCTCGGCGCGGAAGCGCATGACAGCGAGGCCGCGCGCCAGCTTCGCGTTGCGCTAAGGCGCCTTAGGGCGGCCGAACGGATCTTCCGCAAGACGGCTGGCGGCGATGAACTGAACCTGCTTGCGGCGAGAGCGAAG
>JBMOOR010000231.1:0-8234 GCA_049324555.1 Pseudomonadota bacterium
ATCGCCGCCCAGCCATCGCGGATCCTGCCGAAACAATCCTTCCGCTTCCGGGTAGGCGATCGCCTCGCCTGCGGCGAGGCGATCGCGCTCCGCACAGCCCGCCACTGCAAGAGCCGCCAACGCCGTCGCAATGCGCATTTGGACTCGTGCGGCGTCCGGCGTCATCCGGATTTTCGTGTTGCGCTGAGCATCGCTTTTGCAATTGCGCGCCGCATGTCATCGCCCGATGAAAGAGCCTCAATTGCGCCGGCGCGATCGGCCTCGTCATCGGATTGCGAGAGCTTCGCTTTCGCCGCAACGCTGTCGATTGCAATCTCGAAGGCGACGATGCCGCGGCGCAATCGCGCAAGCTTTTCCGGCGGAAGCTTATCCATCGTCCACGCCTCGTCGGCGGCAAGATCATGGCGGCGGCTCTCGTAATGCGCCGAGAGCGCGGCGAGGAGCGCGTCGACGTCCTCCGGCGCGTCGATGACGCGCCCGACGCCTTCAACATGGACCGTAAGGTAATTCCACGTCGGCACACGTGAGCGATCCCGATACCAGTTCGGCGAGACATAGGCATTTGCGCCAGTGAAAATCGCGATATGACGACGACCGTCCAAAAGCGCCGTATGCGGATTGGCGCGCGCAAGATGCCCGCGAAGGATATTGCGCGCGCGATCGGCGATCATCGGAAGATGTGAAATCGCGGGCGCCGGATCCGTCACGGTGACAAGCACGCAAAAACCATGATCGTCGATCAGATCAAAGGCGGCTTGCGGATCGTCAAGCCGATAACGGGGCGGCGTAAACATCGCTATTCGTAATTCGCCCTCACAAACTCATCGAGAAGGCGAACCCCGTAGCCGGAACCGCCCTTCGGGCAGATCGGCTTGTCTTTCTGGTTCCAGGCCATGCCCGCGATATCGAGATGCGCCCATGACTGGCCGTCCTTGATGAACTTGCCGATGAAAGCGGCCGCCGTCGACGATCCGCCTTCCTTCGGGCCGATATTCTTCATGTCAGCGACGTCGGATTTGATCAGATCGAAATGCGCCTTGGCGAGCGGCATTCTCCACACCGCGTCACCCGACGCTTTCGCCGCCGCCTGAATCTGATCGGCGAGTTTGTCGTCCTGCGAGAAAAGGCCCGCATATTCGTGCGCAAGGCTGATGATGATCGCGCCCGTCAGCGTTGCAAGATCGATGAGCGCTTTCGGTTTGTATTTTTCCTGCGTCCACCAGACGGCGTCGCCGAGAACGAGCCGGCCCTCCGCGTCCGTGTTGAGGATCTCAACCGTCTGGCCTGACATCGATTTCACGATGTCGGATGGGCGCTGCGCGCCGCCGTCCGGCATATTCTCGACGAGGCCGATGACGCCGACGACATTCGCCTTCGCATTGCGGCCGGCGAGCGCAGCCATCGCGCCGGTGACGGCGCCGGCGCCGCCCATGTCCCATTTCATGTCTTCCATACCGGGGCCAGGCTTCAAGGAAATCCCGCCTGTGTCGAAGCAGACGCCCTTGCCGACGAAGGCGACCGGCGCCTCGCCCTTCTTGCCGCCCATCCATTCCATGGCGACCAGTCTTGATTCGCGGATCGATCCCTGACCGACGCCGAGCAGCATCCCCATGCCGAGTTTCTGCATTTCCTTGACGCCAAGGACAGTCACCTTGAGCCCTAACGCTTCAAGCTCCCGGCAGCGCGCCGCGAAACTCTCCGGATAAAGAACATTCGGCGGCTCCGATACGAGATCGCGCGTCAGCGCAACGCCTTCGGCGATCTTTTCAAGGTCGGCGAATTTGGTCTTTGCATCCGCCGCCGGCGTATTGATCGTCAGCTTGTCGAGGGCCGGCTTCTGGTCCTTCTCAAGGCGCGTCCTGTACTTGTCGAATCGATAGGAACGTAGTTGTGCGCCAAACGCGACGCGCGCAGCGATTTCGCCCGCTTTCAGTTTCTCCGTCGAGAATCCGTCGAGGGCGAAGGCTGCGGCTTTCTCCTGCGTCTTCAACAAGGGGGCGACGCCGTTGCCGCCGACATTCTCCGCTTCAAGCAGCGAAAAGTCCGCGCGCTTGCCGGCGCCGACCATGACGATGCGCGTCGTCTCGGCGCCGGTGAGCCCAACGAGTTCGAGCGTCTGGCCTTTTTTTCCGCCGAAATTGGCCGCCTTGATCGCCTTGGCGAGGGCGCCCGACGTCGTTGCGTCAAGCACCGCCTGCGCCGTCGAGGGATCGCCGTCTTCGAACGCCGGCGCAATGATCGCAGCGCCGACCGGAAGGGCGGCCTTGGAGAACGCAATTTTCATTCGAAATCCTCTTGGGTCGTGAACCGCGTCCGGCTCGAAAGTCCGATCGGAGCGGACCGGCCGGATGCGCGCGAAAGAATGGCGGCGATTCCTATTCTCTTGGATTGCCCATGGCAACAGCCGCCAATTTCGCCGAATCGACCTTTTACGCGAATGTCCCTAAAAGCCGAATCACAGACGACATAACCGGGCATCGGATTGAAAAGTCTCGACGCATACATCCTGCGCCAGATGTGGACCCCGTTCCTGCTCGCGACCGCGGTCGTGACGGCGATCGTCTGGCTGACGCAGAGCCTCCAGCGCATCGACATCCTGGTCGAGCACGGCCAGACGCTGATGATGTTCGGCTGGCTGACGCTGCTCATCGTGCCGAGCCTTCTCGCCGTCATTATTCCCTTCGGACTGTTCGGCGCGGCCCTCTTTGCGCTTCACCGGCTCCATTCCGACAGCGAGATCGCAGTCATGTTCGCCGCCGGCGTCAGCCGATCGGACGTCGCGCGTCCGATCCTTCTCGTCACGGCGATCGGCGCGCTGGCGACGCTCTGGATCAACATCGATCTGATGCCGAGAAGTTATCGAGAGTTAAAACGCGAGATCGCCGATATCCGCGCCGACTTCGCCTCCGCTGTGCTCCGGAGCGGCGAGTTCATGACCGTCGCCGAGGGCTTCACCGTCTACGTCGAAAACGCGGAACCCGGCGGGCAGTTTTCCGGCCTCCTCATTCACGATTATCGGAACGGCGAAGAGGCGGAAACCTATATGGCGCAGCGGGCGCTTCTTAAAGAAACCGGCATCGGTCCCGTGCTTTATCTTTCGAACGGCAACATTCAGCGCTTCAATCCGAAGACCGGCGATGTCGACATCGTCCATTTCAACCGGACCGCCGTCAATCTCGGCCAGATCGACCGCGACGCCTCCGGCTTGCAGCTAGAAATGACCGAGCGCTATCTCGGCGAACTGTTCAAGCCTGATCTCACAAAGCCCTATGATCGCGACAACGCCGCAAGACTGATCGGCGAAGGTCATGGACGCCTTGCCGGGCCGATCTACGCTTTCGCCTATGTGCTGATCGCCATCTACGCGCTGATCGGCGGTCCCTACGACCGGCGCGGCTACGCCGTTCGCGTCATGCTCGCCTGCGCCGCGGCCGGCGGTCTGCGCATCGCCGGATACGTCTTGCAGGGCGAGGCTTCCGAGGCGGGTCAATACTGGATCATCTATGCGGCGCCGCTCGCCGGCGTTGCGCTGGCGGCGCTCCTCATCGCCGACGTCCTGCCTCACGGACGCGCCAAGGATGCGTCGGAGGGAACGGAATCCTGAAAATGCCTCCGGCCACTCTCTTCCGCTACATTATCGAAAAGACGGCGTTTGCGGTTGCGGCGCTGTTCGCTGCGCTCGCGAGCCTCGTGATGCTCGTCGATCTCATCGAGAATTTGCGCTTTGCGTCGAAATTCGACGGCGACTTCGCCTTCGCGCTTCAACTGACGCTGCTTCGAACTCCCGCGCTGACGCAGACGATGATGCCGTTCGTCTTCCTCTTTGGTTCCCTGTGGATGTTCTTCCAGCTCAATCGCCGGTCGGAGCTCGCCGTCATGCGCTCCGCCGGGCTTTCCTTCTGGCGGCTGATCGGACCGGCTGCGTTCCTTGCGGCGATCGGCGGCTTTCTTGTCATCGTGCTCGTTGATCCGATGTCCGCGCACATGATGAACTTCGGGGACAAGATGCGAAACGATATACGCGGGCAAACATCAAGTCTCGTCCGTGTCTTCGGCGACGGAATTTGGCTGCGTCAGCGCGATGAGGGCGAGTTCCTCGTCATCAACGCCGGCAGTTTTGACGCCGATCAGGGCGCATTGAAGAAAGTGACGATCTGGCGGCTTTCGCCTGACGGCGCGTTCAAGGAGCGCATCGACGCGCCGGAGGCGAGACTGTCCGGGCGTACAATCGAACTCAGCGATGCGCGGATGAAGGGTGTCGGCGACAGATTCTCGCAGCGAACGCCGCTCTATTCCGTCCCGACGAAGCTGACGCTCGCCGATCTCAGGGAGAACGTGCCGCCGCCCGAATCAATGTCGGTGTGGGATCTTCCGCGCTTCATCCTTCTCGCCGAAGCGGCAGGTCTATCAACTATTCGCTACAACATCCGCTTCCACGATCTTTGCTCAACGCCGCTCAAACTGACGGCCATGGTTCTGATCGCGGCGATGTTCTCGCTCGGCCCGATGCGATCGGGCGGCGCGCCGAAGCTGTTGCTCGCCGCCGTCGGAAGCGGATTTCTTCTCTATGTTCTCTCCGAGCTTTCGACCGCGCTCGGCGAATCGGGCGTCGTCCCCGCCCCGCTCGCCGCCTGGACGCCGGCGCTCGCCGCAACGATAGTCGCCGTTTCGGTGCTGATGCGGCACGAAGAAAGCTGATTTCGGGGCGCGGCGCCGATTTGCGCGGCGCCCCCGTAGACCTCCCTGGACGGCTCAGCTAACCATGCGAAGTTCTTGCGTTTTCTCGCCCGCGCCGCTGGAGGTTTCGTGTTCCCGTCCCGATTGATCGCGCGCCTTCTCGCGACGTCGGCGCTCGTCGGCGTCGAGGCTGCGGCGATCGCGCCGGCCGCGGCTGAGGCGCCAGACGAGCTGACGGTCGGCGAGCGCGCGAGCGTCGCCTCGCCGGCGGCGGAATCCGAAAAAGAACGTATCCTCTTTGAAGCCGAGACGGTGACGCGCGAAAAGGAAAACTCGCCGATCGTCGCCGAAGGAAACGTGCGCGCCTATTTTGGCGAGCGATACCTTCGCGCCGACCGGCTGAGCTATGACCCGGCGACGGATATCGTCACCGCTGAAGGCAATGTCTCGATCACCGACAAGACGCTCGAAACCGTCTTCGCGGGCCGCGTCGAACTGACGGGCGATCTCCGCGACGGCATCGCCGAGAATTTCAGCGCGCTTCTCGAGCAAAACGCGCGGCTCGCCGCCGAATCGGCCGTGCGCGAACAGGGAGCAAGGACGCGCCTTCGCAATGCGGTCTACACCGCCTGCAGCGTCTGCGACAAGGAAGGCGACGCAAAGACGCCGACGTGGCGCGTCAAGGCGCTCAGAGTGACGCGCGATGAAGAGCGCAAGGTCGTGCGCTTTCACCACGCCTTCTTCGAGATCAAGGGCGTTCCGATCCTTTATGCGCCCTTCCTTCAGGCGCCCGATCCTTCCGTCGAGCGCCAGTCCGGATTCCTGACGCCGCTCATCGGCGCGTCTTCCCGCCTCGGCTTCAATCTCGAACTTCCCTATTATCTCGCGATCTCAAATCACCAGGACGCGACCTTCTATCCGAAATACACCTCTAACGACGGCATCCTCTGGCAGGGTGAATACCGCCGGCGCGATGACAGCGGCTATCACGTCCTTCAGGGCGGCTATATCGATTATGAACCGGACCCGACGGAAGTCGACGTCCCAGGCAAGCGCTGGCACGTCTTTGCGAAAGGGCATCGCGATTTCGGCGACAAGTTCCGCGCGGGCTACGACGTCGAGCGGGTTTCGGACGACACCTACCTTCGCCGTTATGACGTTCAGCGCCGCGGCGACTTGAGGAAAGAACTCGACACGTCGCTGACGAACCGGCTGCGATCGAACACGTATCTCCGCTGGGGCGACGCAAACACCGAACTCCGCGTCGACAGCTACACGTTCCAGGAATTGCGGACTGTCTCGACCTGCGATCTGTCGACGGGCGAGCGGATTGGAGTTAACGCCGCAAACTGCGCTTCGCTCGTCGCAACCGACCCCAATGTCCAGCTTGGGCCTGAAATCGCCAAACTGACGCCCTATGTTCTGCCGGTCATCGACTTTCGGCACGAGTTCACGCCGCCGGCGATCGGCGGCGATGCGCGGCTCCATTTCAACTTCGCGTCGCTTCAGCGCACCGGCGGCGTCGACACAAGGCGCCTCACCGCAAGCGCGCTTTGGGAGCGCGAGCACTTCACGCCGGGCGGCCATCGTTTCAACGCCTTCGCTGAACTTCGCGGCGATCTTTTCCGCTATGAGGATCTCGACGAAGGCGCCGAGAACCGCCAGGGAATCGCTGACGACAATCGCATCGACGGCCGCTTTGCGCCCTCGGTCGGCCTTGAGTGGTCCTATCCGCTGACGCGCCGCCTCGGCGGCGCCCGCCTCTTTGTCGAACCGCGCGTGCAGCTTGTCGCGAGCCCCGCGAACCGCAACAGCGCCGACATCATCAACGAAGATTCGCAAAGCATCGAGTTCGATTACGCGGGCCTCTTCAACTACAACAAGTCGACGGGCTTTGACGCCTTCGAAGACGGTCAGCGAATGAACGCGGGCGTCGCCGTTTCGGCGGTTCTTGACAATGGCGTCACCGTCGAAGGCGAAATCGGGCAGCAATACCGCCTGCAGCAGTCGGACGCCTTCGACCCTGCGACAGGGCTTGGCGGGGAAAGCTCCGACTACGTCGGGTCTTTGAATATCCGCTACAAGAACATCATCGGCGTCGAGAACCGGTTCCGGATCGCGGATGATGACGGCGCGCTGAAGCGCGCTGAATCGATGGCCTATCTGAACTTCTGGCGGCTTCGCGGCAACGCGACCTATGTCCGCCTCAATGACGAAGTGTCGATCGGCGGCGAGCGAAAGCGCGAAGAGCTGAACGCGCGGATGAATTTCAAGCTGACCAAGCACTGGTACACGGGCGCCGGATGGCGGGAAGACCTCGCCCGCGACCGCACGATCCGGCAGGACTTCATCCTCGGCTACCAGGACGAATGCTCGCTGTTTGAACTCACCTACCGCCGTGACCGCACACAGGACCAGGGCCTTGAACCAGACAACGCCTTCCTCATCCGCTTCACCCTTCGGTCGCTGGTCGATTAGGCTCCCCGACGCGGCTTGGTTGCGCCGACCCCAATTTCGTCTATTTTCCGGCCGATATCTGAAAGGCCCCGCGCCGGCGGGCTGAAGAAGATAGGCCGGGCGAGGCATTGGAGCGAGCGCGCGTGAGCAAACGAGTAGAAAATTCCCTTTTCCGAACAACAGGTTTGTGCGTAATCGCAACGGCTCTCCTCAGCGGCGTCGCTATCGCCCAGGCGCCCGCAGAGAACCGCGAAGGACTCCCTCCCTCCTATACCGGCCCCGCGAGCGCTGTCGCCGCGATCGTCAACGACTCAGTCATTACGACCTTCGACGTCCAGCAGCGGATGAAGCTGATGCTGGTCTCCGGGGGCGGGCGGATCACGCCGCAGATGCTGCCGCAATTGCAGCGACAGGCGCTGCGCGATCTTGTCGAAGAGAAATTGAAACTCGCCGAGGCGAAGGAGTTCGAACTCTCAGCCGAGGAGAATGAAGTCACCGGCGAATTGCGCGGCATGGCGGCGCAGAGCGGCCTGACGCCCGAGCAGCTCGAGCAGACGCTGAAGGACAACGGCGTCTCGATCGAGACGCTGAAATCGCAGATTGCGGCCAACATTGTCTGGCCGCGCCTTGTTCAGGGGCGCTACGGCAAGCGCGTCCGCGTCAGCGACGATGAAGTGACGTCGACGCTTGAGCGCATGCGCGCCGATGCGACGCAGGAACAGACCCTCATTTCCGAAATCTGCATCCCCGTTCCCTCGCCAGATCAGGCGCAGGCCTACTACGAAGGCGGCTTGCAGCTTCTTGAGCAGATGCGCAAAGGCGTTCCCTTCGCGGTCGTCGCGCAGCAGTTTTCCGCCTGCACGACCGCCGCCGCCGGCGGCGATATGGGCTGGGTGCGCGCGGGCGAACTTCCGCCCGAACTCGATGAAGCGGTGCGCGGGCTTCCCGCCGGCGCCGTCACCAATCCGATTCCGACTGACGGGGCTTTCATGATCCTCGCCGTCCGCGACAAGCGCGAGGCGGTGAAGCAGGGCGAGATGACATGGACGCTCGCCTACGCTTCGACACCCGTTTCGACTGGCCGCGCGGCCGCGCGAACT
>JBMOOR010000232.1:0-8202 GCA_049324555.1 Pseudomonadota bacterium
CATCCCGCGTTCCTGTTCGGTCAGGATCGCAATGATCTGTTCCTCAGTGAATCTCGACTTCCTCATCGTCCGTCTCCTCTACGACGGACTCTCCATTCAAATGAGGGACCAAACGGGGCTCACATCAAAAGTCGTTGCATCTCGGCTTGAGGCAACGTCCCTTCATCTTTGAATTTCGGGTTAAGGTCTAATTTTGCGGCTAAATATCGAAGACAATTTGCCAATGCGTTTCGCAGAATGATCTCTGTTACAGGTTCGGTGCGTGCGCCTTTTTTTGCGTTACATTGCCAGCACGCACATTTAAGGTTGTCTATTGTTGGGTCGCCGCCAGCTGATTCGGGAATGATATGATCGAGCGATGGAGCATTTTGATCCCTGCTTCCGAGCAGCTCTTTAGGAGTTGGTTCGCCGCACAGATAACATTGCCACCCATCGCGTTCATAAACCGCCTTCGCGACTAGCTTTGTTATTGGTCTTTTTCGATATACCGCATGGCCTGCAGGCAGAGTTATCCCAAGAGCCTTCCGAGCCTGTCTCATGTATTGTTGCGCAGTTTTTTGAGGGATCGCTACGCTGTCGTTCAGCCAGGCAGACCAGCTGTGCATGACCCCAAATCGAGTTTTCGCTTCCAGCAACAAGCAGCCGCATACAAAAGCAGGATGATAATCCGCTAGTTCAAATACGTCGTCTACAGATGGATATGTGAGATCTGCAGACGCTTTCCTTGGATGGTATGAAATTCTTGCTGCAAGATACATTTCTTGTACGGCTCTTGCGACCTCTTGTGTCCCCATCTGCGACAGTTGTTGACCGTTGTAGGTTTTTCTCCTCGACCGCCATTCAACAAATTTTTGCGGATCTCCCATCGTTGATCTCAGCGTTGATGCGTTCGCGAATGCACTCATCAATACTCTCAACCGCCCAAAAATGCTTTTATAGTCACCAACTCCGCTTTCTCATTCGCATAGTCCTCACAGGCCTTGGCAGTGCGCCAATACCAGTATCGGCCGTTCGTTTTATCCGCTTCAATCTTGTGCAAGACGGTGTGAATACGGCAGGCAGTCGGATCGGTCTCATCTTGCCGAACGATTTCGTGCGCGTCGCCCCACTCGCCGGCCAGCGCCTTATCGACGGCGCGGATGAGGTCAGCGTTGCCGAAGTGCTCATGGGTCAGGCCGCCCTCAGACCATCCACGAACTTCTTGAAGACGCCGAAGGAATCCTGCGGACCGGGCGAGGCTTCCGGATGGTGCTGGACCGAATAAGCCGGCGCGTCGGTGAGGCGGATGCCGCTGTTCGTGCCGTCGAAAAGCGAGGTGAAGGTCGGCTTTGCATTTTCCGGCAGCGTCGCAACGTCGACCGTGAAGCCGTGGTTCATCGAGACGATCTCGACCTTTCCGGTTTCGAGGTCCTTCACGGGATGGTTCGCTCCATGATGGCCCTGCGGCATCTTCATGGTCCGGGCGCCCGCTGCGAGCGCGAGCATCTGGTGGCCGAGGCAGATGCCGAGCGTCGGCATCTTGTTTTTGATCAGCTCACGGATGACCGGGATCGAATGCGTTCCGGTCGCCGCCGGATCGCCGGGCCCGTTCGAGAGAACGACGCCGTCCGGTTTCTTCGCCATGATGTCGTCATAGCTTGCGGTCGCCGGCATCACCGTCACCCGCGCGCCCTCATCGGCGAGAAGGCGCAGGATGTTGCGTTTAACGCCGTAGTCGATGACGACGACATGGGGGCCGGTTCCCGCTGAGCGCCCATAGCCCCTGTCCCACACCCAGGCCGTCTCCGTATGGCTGTAGGACTGGAGGGTAGAGACTTCCTTCGCGAGGTCGCGGCCTTCAAGCCCACTCCAGTCGCGCGCCCTGGCGATGAGGCTCTCGACGTCGAATTGACCGGCGGGGTGATGGGCGATGACGGCGTGCGGCATCCCCTTCTCGCGAATTCGCGCCGTCAGCGCCCGCGTATCGACGCCGGCGACGCCGATGATCCCGCGCCGTTTCAGCCAGGCCGGAAAGTCGAGCTGGGCGCGATAGTTCGATGGGCTCGTGATCTCGCAGCGGAAAATCGCCCCGCGGGCGGCGGTCGCCGCTGCGGGGGAGGCGTTTTCGATATCCTCGCTGTTGACCCCGACATTGCCGATATGGGGAAAGGTGAAAGTGACGATCTGCGCGGCGTAGGAGGGATCGGTCAGGATTTCCTGGTAACCGGTCATCGCCGTGTTGAAGCAGACCTCCCCCACCGCCTCCCCGTGGGCGCCGACGCCCATCCCCCTCAAAACCAGACCGTCGGCGAAAGCGATGAGCCCGGTCGGGCGGGGGGCGGGCGCTTGACTTAGCTTCATCTCGGCATATCTCTTGGTGTTGGAATAGAGCGCGCGAACCGCTATTGTGCGGCGCGGAAATTGCACGGAAGCTAGGCGAAAGCGGCAGCCCGGTCAATAAGCGAAAGCTGAAAAACCTCTAGGAAAATCAATAGGCTAATCGCCAACTACCGAAATCTGGGGGGATCGCGCGGCAATTGCGCGCGGCCCATTTGGAGACTTCAATGCTGAGAGAAAAAATCGATGCGGCTCTCAAGACCGCGATGAAATCGCGGGATGAGAAGGTGCGCGTGTCAACGCTCCGCCTCGTAAACGCGGCGATCAAGGACCGTGACATCGCGGCCCGCGCCTGCGACCGCTGCGACGGCGTCAGCGAGGATGAAATCCTTGCGATTCTTACGAAAATGATGAGACAGCGCGAGGAATCGGCCGCCGTTTACGAAAAGGCGTCCCGTCTCGATCTCGCCGAGCAGGAGCGCGCCGAAATCGCGGTTATCAAGGATTTCCTCCCCCGCCAGATGTCGGAAGAGGAAATCTCAAGCGCCGTCAAAACCGTCATCGTCGAACTCGGCGCTTCGGGCCTTAAAGACATGGGCAAGTGCATGGCGGTGCTGAAGGAGCGATTCGCGGGCGCCATGGATTTCGGCCGCGCCGGCGCTCTGATGAAACAGGCGCTGGCGTGAGATGAACCCGACCCCTCTCCCGCAACCAGGAGAGGGGGGAAATGCGCGCTTCTAACGGCCCCAATCCCCCGCTATCACTCTAGCGCATGCCCCGTTTCACCCCTGAGTTTCTCGATGAGCTCCGGTCGCGTCTGCGCGTCTCGGACGTCGTCGGGCGGACGATCAAGCTGGCAAAGCGCGGCAACGCCTATTGGGGATTGTCGCCGTTCAAGAAGGAAAAGACGCCATCCTTTTCCGTCGATGACAATCGCCAGAGTTATCATTGCTTTTCGACCGGCCAGCATGGCGACATCATCAAATTCCTGATGGAGACGAAGGGCCTCACCTTTCCCGAAGCGGTCGAACAGCTCGCCGCGGAGGCGGGGCTCGAAATTCCAAAGGCGAGCCCGCGCGAGGCCGAAGAGGCTGAACTGCGCAAGGGCCTCATTGAGGCGTGTGAACAGGCGGCGATCTTTTTCCAGTCGATGCTGCGGCGCGCGCAAGGCCGTCAGGCTGCGGACTATCTCAAAGGCCGCAGCGTCAGCGAAGCCGAGATCGAGGAGTTTCGCATCGGCTATGCGCCGGGCGAGCGGACGGCGCTCAAGGACTATCTCATCAACAAGGGGTTCGCCGAAGCAACGCTCGTTGAGGCGGGGCTCATCATCAGGCCGGACGACGGCGGCGCCTCCTACGATCGCTTCCGCAATCGCGTGATGTTCCCGATCCTTGGGAGCCGGGACGCGGTCATCGCGTTCGGCGGCCGCGCGCTCGAAAAGGACGCACGCGCCAAATACCTGAACTCGCCGGAGACGGCGCTCTTTCACAAGGGCGACGTTCTTTATCGCTACGGCGCGGCGCGCGCGGCGGCGGCTGAAAGCGGCGAGCCGCTCATCGTCTGCGAAGGCTACATGGACGTCATTGCGCTTGCCGGCGCAGGGTTCAGGACGGCGGTCGCCCCGCTCGGAACGGCGCTCACCGAAAACCAGATCGCGCTTTTGTGGCGCCAGTCGGACGAGCCGGTTCTCTGCTTTGACGGCGACAGCGCAGGGCAGAGCGCCGCCTACCGCTCGATCGATCGCGCCCTGCCGCTGTTGAAGCCCGGCAAGTCGCTCTCCTTCGCGTTCATGCCGGAGGGACAAGATCCCGACGATCTCATCCGCTCGTCGGGCGCCGCCGCCTTCGCTGCGGTTCTCGCCAAGGCCGAGCCTCTCGCATCCGTCCTCTGGCGCCGCGAGGTCGAGACGCGCGCCCTCGACACGCCGGAGCGGCGGGCGGCGCTCCGCGCGCATTTGCGGACGCTCATCAACGGCATTGCGGACAAGGACGTCCGCCGCGCCTACGGTGTTGAATTCGCAAACCGCCTCCGCGACTTTTTCACGCCCGTTGCAGTCGAATCGGGGGCGAGGATCCCTAGGAGCGCGCCGGGATTTGCTCGGCGTCGTCGATTTGCGTCGGACGCCGAACGGCTTTTCCACGAAGCCGCGCCGAGCGAGGCCCTGCGGCGCCGGGGGGCGCCCGATGCGGGAAGGCGCGGGGCGACGCTTATTCTCGCCGCCGTTCACCATCCAGACCTCGCCCGCCGGCGGGAGGACGTCTTTTTCAGCCTCGAACTCCAAAATCCCGATCTCGACCAGCTCCTTGGCGAGATATTGGGCGCGCTTTTGGCCGATCCCGGCCTTGACAGCGAAGGGCTCAAGGCTCATCTGCACACCACGCCAGCGACCGAGACATTGCAGCGCATTCTCCTTGACGAGACGCTGAACAGCCAAAAGTTTCTCCGGCCTGGCGCTGAGTTGGACGAGGTCGATTGGGGCTGGAGCGACGCCCTGCGCCATCACTTGCTCGCCACCATGGCGAAGCGGGAGGTGGCCGATGCCGCATCTCAGACTATTACCGAAGGAAATGAAGGTCCCTGGAAGCATTCGGTTGCATCGCGTGACGCGTTGGCAAGTCCGGAGGACCTGGCGAAGGGGTTCGAACAGTTTGGCGACCAGGAGGAAAAAAGCCCTGCTGGTCCCCTGGAACGAATGAGGACAAGCGTTTCGTTGAAGAACCGCAACAAACGCAACGATTAGTGCGGGCGCTTCAGGCGCCGCGTTGAAAAGGCGGATTGCTGAATGGCGAAGAAGGCCGAAAAAGAAACTCCGGAAACCGAAGCGGCGGACGGTCCGATCCTCGATTTGACCGACGCTGAGGTCAAAAAGCTGATCAAGACGGCGAAGGCGCGCGGCTACGTCACCTATGACGAGCTGAATTCGATCCTTCCGTCAGCGGAGTTTTCATCAGAGCAGATCGAAGACGTGATGGCGCAGCTTTCCGAGCTTGGCATCAACGTCGTCGAGCATGACGAGGAGGAAGAAGAGGCGGCCGAGCCTGACGCCGCCGATGACGACGCCGAAGAGGAAGGGCCCTCGCGCGCCGTCGCCAAGCGCGACGAAAAAGGCGTTACGACCGGCAACACCTCGTCATCCGCCGACCGCACGGATGACCCCGTGCGCATGTACTTGCGCGAAATGGGAACGGTCGAGCTCCTCTCGCGCGAAGGCGAAATCGCGATCGCCAAGCGCATTGAGGCGGGGCGCGAGACGATGATCCGCGCGCTTTGCGAATCCTCTCTGACCTTTGAAGCGATCACCGTCTGGCGCGACGAACTGCGCGACGGGCGCGTCCTCCTGCGCGACATCATCGACCTCGACGCGACCTATGGCGGCGGCCCGGAAGCGCGCCCCGACATGACGCAGCCCGAAATCGCCGCGCGCGTCCAGCAGGAAGAAGCCGAACGCCTTGAAGAGACGATCGGCGCCGGGGAAGGGGAAGACGAGGACGAATTCGACGAGGGCGCCCTGTCGCTTTCGGCGATGGAGGCGGAGCTGCGCGACGGCGTCATGCAGACGTTCGACGCGATTTCCGAAGACTACAAGAAGCTCCGCCGCCTCCAGGACATCATGATCGAGGAGGAATTGAAAGGCGGCGAATTATCGTCGTCGCAGGGCAAGCGCTTCAAGAAGCTGCAAAAGGAAATCGTCGAGCGCGTCCGCTCGGTGCGTTTGAACAACCAGCGGATCGAAGCGCTCGTCGAACAGCTTTACGATATCAACCGCCGGCTGATGGCGCTCGAAGGAAAACTCGTCCGCCTCGCCGACAATTACGGCGTCAATCGCCGCGAATTCCTCAACGAATATCTCGGCCATGAACTTGACCCGGACTGGCTCGACCGCCTGAAGGAGAAGACCGGCAAGGGCTGGAAGAACTTCACGACCAAGGGCGAGAAGTCGATCGCGCACCTTCGCGAGGAGATCGGCAAGCTCTCGACCGAGACGGGCCTTACGGTGAAGGATTTCCGCCGCATCGTGCAGACGGTGCAGAAGGGCGAGCGCGAAGCGCGTATCGCGAAGAAGGAGATGGTCGAGGCGAACCTCCGCCTCGTCATTTCGATCGCGAAGAAATACACGAACCGCGGCCTGCAATTCCTCGACCTCATCCAGGAAGGGAACATCGGCCTCATGAAAGCGGTCGATAAGTTCGAATACCGCCGCGGCTATAAATTCTCGACCTACGCGACATGGTGGATCCGGCAAGCGATCACGCGCTCGATCGCCGATCAGGCGAGGACGATCCGCATCCCCGTGCACATGATCGAGACGATCAACAAGATCGTCCGCACCTCGCGCCAGATGCTGCATGAAATCGGCCGCGAACCGACGCCGGAGGAACTCGCGGAAAAACTCTCCATGCCTTTGGAGAAAGTCCGCAAGGTGATGAAGATCGCCAAGGAGCCGATCTCCCTCGAAACGCCGATCGGCGATGAGGAAGACAGCCATCTTGGCGATTTCATCGAGGACAAGAACACGATCCTCCCCATCGACGCGGCGATCCAGTCGAACCTCCGCGAGACGACGACGCGCGTTCTCGCCTCCCTGACGCCGCGCGAGGAGCGCGTCCTCCGCATGCGCTTCGGCATCGGCATGAACACCGACCACACGCTTGAAGAAGTCGGCCAGCAGTTCTCGGTGACGCGCGAGCGCATCCGCCAAATCGAGGCGAAGGCGCTGAGAAAGCTGAAGCATCCGTCGAGAAGCCGGAAGCTGAGGAGCTTTCTGGATAATTAGAGACGAACCCAATTCCGGCGGCCGCCTCGTTTGAGGCCAAGCTGCGAGCGGTTACTGCGCCTGTTCGCCGATTGACCGCTTAAGCGCCAGCATCCGCTCGCGGAGCCAATCGTCGGTGACCTGCTCGGCGAAGTACACTGCGAGCGTTGCATCGACGCCGCTTAGCGCCGGATTGGTCGAAATGATCGCGATATTGGCGGCGAGCGAGGACAGGGTGTCGGGCCCGGCGCCTTTTGCCTTGGCCCGCTCATGGGCGGCTCGCGCCTGTTCAAGCGCGAACGCCTGAAAGCGCGTCGCGGCGGCGGCGTCCTGCCGCGCCGAATAATATTCGCCGAGAACGCTGAGCGCCATTGGTGCCGCCGGATTGTAGTCAAGAGCCTCAAGCGCGAGGTCGAGCGGCGAGGGCGCGCCGGGCTTTCGACGTTCGCCTGCCTGCGATTCCAGCAAGAGGCGCACAAACGCGTAGTCGCCAAGCGCGCCGCCGATGAAGGCTTCGGGTGAGGCTTGCGAGTAGGGCGCCCAAATCTCCTTCGGCGGACGAAGGGCGGCCGAGGCCGCGACCTCGTCGGAAAGAGCGGCGAAAAACTCCTGATCGCCGACCCTCAGGCGCGACACGATATCCGCGGTGAAAGCCGCTTCGTAGCGATCAGATCCTGCGCGCAGCTGATCGGCGGTCAGCGGGTGAAGCGGTGCGGCTGCTGAAGGAACCTGCGACAGGGCGATCTCGAACGCGCTCCTTGCGTGGATGAGGCGACCTGTAAGCCGCATCGCGAGCCCCTCAGCCGCAAATCGGCGCTCATTCACTTCAGCGCTGTTCGCCGCGACGCGCATAGCGCGTTGAAGGTTCGATCTTTTAGTATCACCCCAAGCCTCTATCGCCTTTTGCAGGGCGGTTGATTCCTTTACGAGTCCAAGCGCATCAAATCGGCCCTTCATGGTGTCCGGACCATTTCGAGCCAACAGAATTCTCAGAGCGCTCAGTCGAGAGCTGGAGTTGTCATTGTTACTTTCGTTAATTTGTTCGTTGAATTCAGCTTCCATGAAGTTATGGAGGCCCTTCAGCGCGCCTTCGCGCAACTCATACCCAGCTCCGGGCTTCTCGATGAAGTATT
>JBMOOR010000233.1:0-8053 GCA_049324555.1 Pseudomonadota bacterium
GAAGCGTTGAATCAAGCGGCAAGGATTCGAACCGTCCGGGCGATAGCTCCACAATTCGCAAAGATTGCAGAGCTTCGAAAGGACGCTGAGAATTCGGTTCGCCCGATAAGGGCGGTCTTTGCAGGACAGGTGCAACGCCGAAATGTCGGCGCGGGTGACTTCTGAAATCTTCAGCGCGCCGATCGCCGGTTTGATCGCATCGCGGATGACTTGCTTGTAGTCGATCTGGCTTTTCGGCTTTAGCCGCACTTCGACGTGTTCTTTGATAAAACGGTCGCAGACCTCTGAAACGGTCGGCGTCAGTCTGCGGCGGCGGCGCAGCTCCGCCGGGTCTTCGCCCGTCGCCACATCCCCAAGCAGCGCGCGAGCCTTGAGCCGGGCTTGATCGGGCGTTACCGGTCCCATTGCGCCGATCTTGGCGCGGCGCGTTCGTCCGCCGGATCGGTATTGCACGAAGAATGTCTTGCGGCCCTTGGGTGAAACGCGAAGGCCGAAGCCCTTGAGTTCTTCATCCCAGTAGAGGCGTTCCGCGCCGATGGGGCGCAATGCATCGACTCGCGATTTGGTCAGCTTCATCGTAAGCAACTCCGACCGGGCTTCCGAAAATTTGGAAGCAATTTGGAAGCAGACGAGCGGGAATCTGAGCGTGCTCCCGAGATTCAGAGCGAACACCAATGGCGTGGATATGTCAAATATAACAACGCGTTATCGTACGACAGCGTCCGCTGGCGTCCGTCAGCGTAGACCGTCGGGGCCAGCTTTTAATCAGAGGGTCGATGGTTCGATCCCATCCGGGCTCACCACTTTTCCAGTCATTGCGAGAGCCGACCAAGCGGCGCACATGATCGTGCGCGGACGGGAGGTTTGATGACCTCAGGCGGCGTCAATCCGGTTGAAGCGACCCGCGGCGAGGGGCCCCTCATCCTCGCCATGCCGCATGCGGGGACGCGTGTTCCCGCCGATATCTTCGCGCGGCTCAATGCGGAAGGACGGATGCTTCGCGACGCGGACTGGCATGTCGATCGGCTTTATGAGGGACTCCTTCCCGACGCGACGATCGTCCGCGCGACGTTCCATCGCTACGTCATCGACGCCAATCGCGACCCTTCGGGCGCCTCGCTCTATCCGGGACAGAACACGACAGGCCTTGTTCCGCTCACGAACTTTGACGGCGAGCCGATCTGGGAAAAGCGCGGCGAACCGGACGCCGGCGAAACGGCGCGCCGTCTCGCCGGCTTTCACAAGCCCTACCACGACGCCCTCGCCGCCGAGATCACGCGCGTCAAGGCGGCGCACGGCGTCGCCTTCCTTTATGACTGCCATTCGATCAGGTCGAGGATTCCCTATCTCTTTGAAGGCGTTCTCCCCGATCTCAATATCGGAACGAATGACGGGAAGTCCTGTGCGGAGGCGGTCGAACGGGCGGCGCGCAACGCCGCGACGAGGTCGAGCTACATTTCGATCGTGAACGGACGATTCAAAGGCGGCTGGACGACGCGCCATTACGGAAATCCGCGCGCCGGCGTCCATGCGGTCCAGATGGAGCTTGCGCAATCGCTTTATCTCGCCTCCGAGGAGCCGCCATTCGCCTATGACGCCGAAAACGCCGAAAGATTGCGCGTGGTTCTCGGCGAAATCCTGCGCGGGCTTGCGGCGCTCGCGCCAGCGCTGCGACATGAGGGCGGAGCTGCGAAATGACGGTTGTTTTCGCAAACCGCGCGCGACTTTCGGCTGGATGGGCTGCGGACGTCTCAGTCAAGATCGAGAACGGCCGGATCGCCGAAATCGAGACCGGCGCCGCGCCGGCCGTCGATGCGGTCCGCGTCGATACTCTTCTGCCTGCGCTCGCCAATGTTCACAGCCATTCGTTTCAGCGCGCGATGGCCGGGATGACGGAATACCGCTCATCGGGTCGCGACACCTTCTGGACGTGGCGCGAGCTCATGTATCGCTTCGCCGACAAGATCACGCCGGATGAAATCGAGGCGGTCGCGGCGCTTGTCTTCTTGGAGATGCAGGAGAGGGGTTACGCAAGCGTCGGCGAATTTCACTACCTCCATCACCAGCGCGGCGGCGCGCCTTACCCGGCGCTCGATGAACTCAGCCAGCGGATTTTCGCAGCGGCGGCGGCGACCGGGATCGGGCTCACCTTGCTGCCTGTCCTCTATATCTACGGCGGGGCGGGCAAGAAGCCGCTGGCGCCGGAGCAGTTACGCTTCGGCAACGACGTCGAGCGTTTCAACCGCCTTGTCGCGGAATCTCGGAACAAGGCGAAAAGCGTCGGCGCAGACGCTCGCGTCGGGATTGCGCCGCATTCCTTGCGCGCGACTTCGCCCGACGATCTTAAGCGCGTCATAGGATTGAACCCGGAGGGGCCGATCCACATTCATATCGCGGAGCAGCCGAAAGAAGTGACGGATGTCGAGGCCTGGCTCGGCGCGCGGCCCGTCGAGTGGCTTCTCGCCAACGCGCCGGTCGATGCGCGCTGGTGTCTGGTTCACGCAACGCACATGACAGAAACAGAGACACGCTCGATGGCGGCGAGCGGCGCTGTCGCCGGCCTTTGTCCGATCACGGAGGCGAATCTTGGCGACGGTCCGTTCAACGGGACCCTTTATCTCCAAGCGGGCGGCGCCTTCGGCGTCGGCTCGGATAGCAATGTCCGTATTTCACTGACGGAAGAATTGCGAACGCTGGAATACGCGCAGCGCCTCCGCGATCTTTCGCGGAACGTGCTCGCGGCGGGCTCCGCAAGCGTCGGCGACACTCTCTATCTTGGCGCGGCGATGGGCGGCGCGCGGGCGCTCGGGAGGGAAGCGGGCGTGATCGAAGCCGGGCGGCTCGCGGATCTTGTCGCCATCGACAGCAAGGCGCCCACGCTTTGCGCGCTTGAGGATGGGCGGCTTCTCGACGGGCTCTGCTTTGCAGCGGGCGATGATGTCGTCACCGACGTCTGGGCGGCGGGACGCCATACGGTGCGGGGCGGCCGGCATTACGCGCGCGATCAGATCATCGCCAATTACCGCAAGGCGGTCGCGGCGCTCCTCTCCGATTCATGATCAATCGTCACGAGCAAAGCAGAGCCTTCGACCGAAACCTCGGCAGATTGGGATTCACCGAGGCGCAGGAACGAGCCAAGCGGAACGTGGCCGAACCCGGCAACAGTGCAATACGCGCCAAGGGGGAGGAGCCCGACCGGCTCGCCTTTGATCATGCGGGCGCCCACGTCGAGCCTGACGACCGACATGGCGACGCGCTCTGGATCATAGATCAGATTGAAATCGCGCACTGGCCCAGACACGAGATCGCACTCAGTCGGAACATCGCCGCGAAAATGCACGGGGAGAAAGGCGGGCGCATCAATAACGCTGTCGGACTGTCGGAGCCTCAGCCCGGCGCCCTCGATGACAGTCAGGATCCTCGCCGCGCCCGGAAAAATCGAAAACGGCCCATTCTGTTCGACATCAGCGACAGAAAGCCGCCAGATCATCCCGGCGTCGTCCGTGCAAAGTGCGATTTCGCGCGTGACGCCGCCGCCGTTTTTCCAGGGCTGGGGCTCGAGATCATCAATCCGGATGATTTTCATGAGAGCCTCGCCGCGCAACTGTCGATCCGGTCACGCAATTCCAAATTTTTTGAGCGCAGCCTTCGCGATCGGCTCACCCCATTCCTGCACGAAGTGGCCTGCTTCGGCGACTTCCATCGGTTCCGGGCAGTTACGGATGAATTTCCTCAGGAAATGCATCGACGGCGGCCCGAGGACCGGATCCTGCATGCCGATCGCCATGAAGCTCTCGCCTCTCCAGTCTTCAGACCAGAACTTCCGCGCCCGGAGGGACGTTTCGACGCCTTCCTTCGACAGAGGCGTCAAATCCGCCGCGCCCTGTTCCTTGAGCATGACGAGTTCCGGAAAGCGGCGGACGCCGCCCTTGTAAGATTGATCCGGAAACGGCGCATCATAGGCGGCCATCTCCGCTTCCGTCAGGATGGGTGTTGCGCGCTTCATCAGCTCGCCGACCTTGAGGTCGGGCTGCGATCGGTTGAAGGCGCGCCACATGGCGAAGCCTGCAGGCGCTTCTTCGCCGGCCGGAAGACCGGTGTTCATGACGATGAGGCGCGTGTAGCGGTCGGGCGCGGCCATCGGCAAGGTGAGGCCGATGACGCCGCCCCAATCCTGTACGACGAGGCAGATATTCCGCACATCAAGCGCCTCGACGAACGCGATGAGGGCGTTGCGGTGAAAATGATAGGTATACGTCTCATCGCTGACGGGCTTGTCGGAGCGGCCGAAGCCGAACATGTCGACGGCGATCGCGCGGCAGCCCGCCTTCGCGAAGACGGGGATCATCTTGCGAAAAAGATAGGCCCAGGACGGCTCGCCATGAATGCAAAGGAATGTCGTCTTCGCTTCGCGCGGCCCTTCGTCGACATAATGCATCCGTATCCCCCCATAGCCGGGAAGGTCTTCGACATAATGCGGGGCGTAGGGCCAATCCGGGAGATTGGCGAAACGGTCATCCGGCGTGCGAAGGGCGGCGGGCATGGCGGTCCTTTGAGCGATCCTCTGATTGGAGCGCCGAGAATGCGCGCGTCGCCGGTTTCCGTCCATCGCCGATCACAGTCGCCGCGCCAGGAGAGCAGGGTCCAAGGCTCAAGAAATGGTGAGGGACGCGTCTATCGGCCTCAGCGCGCCGCGGCGGCGAAACTGGCCAAAAATCTGGCCAAGCGGGTTGGCGGCGACTATGTAGGCGGCGACAGGTTCGAGCGCCCAGCCGGCGCCGAGGGAAGGATCGGAGGCTGACATGGAGGCGGCGGCAAAGGCGCCGGGCGAGTCTTCAGGTTTTCCGATGGCTGAAGCGCGCCTTATCTCGCGCCGTTTTTCGGAGCCCGAGGCGAAGACTTACTGGACCGATTTCCTGGTCAGCGCTGCAATCGGCTGGAGCGCCTTCGCGGGCGCCGTCATCGCGCAGCCATTTTCATTCGGTCAGATCGCGCTGACGTTTGTCGCCTCGTTCGCTCTCTTTCGCGCCGTTCTCTTCACGCATGAACTCGCGCATCTGAAGAAGGGGACATTCGGCAAGTTCCGTTTCGTATGGAACATCTTCGCCGGCATCCCGTTCCTCGTCCCTTCCTATTCCTATACCGGCGTTCACATCGATCACCATCGGCCGGGCGTTTACGGTTCAACGCGCGACGGCGAGTATGTCTCGTTCGGCGCGGGGAAACCCTGGCGATCTGTCGCCTATGTGCTTTTGTCGTTCGTGCTGCCGCCGCTGCTGCTCATCCGATTCATCGTGCTGACGCCGCTGTCATGGGTCTTGCGTCCGCTGAGGGGTCTCGTCTGGCGCCGAATGTCATCGCTTGCCATCGATCTCTCCTATGACCGGCATCCGCCCAACAAGGACGATGACGAAACCTGGCTCGTTCAGGAGACGGCGACGGCTATGTTCGCTGTCGCTGTCGCCGCCCTGATCGCGACGGGAACGCTCCCCTTCGCTGTCGCCGGCGTGTGGTACGCGGTTACGGCGACAATCCTCTTTGTTAATTCAATCAGGACTCTCGGCGCGCACGCCTATCGCTATTCCGGCGACGCGACAGTCACAAAGACGGAAGAGTTCCTCGACAGCGTCAACGTGCCTTCGGAAGACCTCTTGTCGAAGCTCATCGCGCCCGTGGGGCTGCGCTTTCACGCAACTCATCACCTTTTCCCGGCGACGCCCTATCACAACCTGCCGAAACTGCATGCGGCGCTCGCCTCAGAGCTGTCGGATACGACGGCCTATCTCTCGACGAGCCGCAAAAGCTTTGCAGACGCGCTCGTGCGTCTCTGGAAAGACGCCGCCGAAGCGGACCGTATACGGACTAATTCTGAACGACGCCCCAATGCGGCCTGAGTTTCGAGGCAATCAGCCGGCAGTCGCAGCTTCGACGCGCGCGCCGTCCGCGATGTCGCCGCCCGGGAAAAGGATGACGCGGTCGCCTTCTTCAAGCCCCGCAACGATCTCCGCCTCAACGCCGTTATTGCGGCCGACATCGACAACTGTTCGAACGGCCCTTCCTGAAATGACTTTGAAGACCGCCCATTCGCCATCCACGCGGAAGAGCGAGCTCGCCGGCAGTTTCAGCGCATTGTCATTTTCCCAGACGACGATGCGCGCTTCGACGCGAAATCCGTCGCCGAGCCGCTCGTTGTCATTGCGTCCGCCCGCGAATGCGATGATCGTGTTGACGCGCTGTTCTTCAACGCCAAGCGCCGATACTTTCGTAAAGCCGAGCGGTTCGATCCGGTTGACGACCGCTTCGATCGGCTCATCGCCGCCCCATTTGTCGATAATCACCCGGTCGCCCGGCGAGACCTTGACGGCGTCGGTCGACAAAAGCTCCGCGACGATTTCAAGATCCGTATGCGGATCGCCGATTTCGAGAATGGGCGCGCCGGCGCTGACGATCGCCTCGCTCTCCTGAAAAACCCGCAAGATATGGCCGGAAACCGGGGCCCTTATGGCGATCGGATCGGACGGCTTTGCGTCGGCCCCGCCGGCGCCCGCCGGCGGCATCAGCATCAATTGGGCCCGTTCGAGCTCGGCTTCGCGCATGGCGACCGCGGCGTTCGCCGCCTCAAGCGCCGCCCTGGCGCTTGTCAGCGCGATCTCTGCGCGGTCGAGACCCCTTTGCGCGATCGCATCGCCCTTGAAGAGTTCGCGCGCGCGAACGACTTCCTGTTCTGCGAACGCGGCGTCCGCCCTGGCGCGGCGCGCCTCGGCTTTTGAAAGCGAAAGTCCCGCGCGCGCCGCCTCGATCGCCGCTTCAGCTTGTTCCTTCGTTCTGATGTCAAGCGCCGCCGGGTAAACGGGCGTCATTTCGGCGACGACGGTTTCGCCTTTCTCTACTTCCGCGCCGGGGTCGATCCCGACACGGAGGAGGCGGCCGTTGATCGGCGCTGACACGATATAGCTGTCGCGCACGCGCGTCTTTGCTTCTTCGTCGATTGTGACCGCCATGGCCCCTCGCGTCACGGCGCCAATGTCGACGCGAATTGGCCGCGGCCAGAACGCGAAAGCGAGAAACGAAGCGATCATCGCCATCGCAGCGGCGATGACGATTGCGCGAGATTTGAAGCCCTTCACGCCGTTCACTCCCTCGATTTCAGGACAGGCGCGAGATCGAACTTGTCGATGTCGCGCTGGACGAGCGCGCCGGCCGCCGCCGCCGCGATCAGCACGACGATCGCGGCATAGCCGAATCCCTTCGCTTCAAAGACAATCGGTATGGAATACAGGTCCGTGCTCATCGCGGTCGCCACGTAGCTCCACAGGAGATAGCCGATGACGACGCCGACCGGCAGCGCAAGGATTGTCAAGGCGCCGAGTTCGCCGAGCAGGACGTAGCCGGTCTCGATCTTGGTGAAGCCGAGAATGCGGAGCGTCGCAAGGTCGCGCTCGCGTTCAATAAACGCGATGCGCGCATTGTTGTAGACGACGCCCACGGCGATGATGATCGAAATGACCAGCATAATCGCCCGGAACGTGCCCGGCCCTTCATCGAGCAATTTCTTGAAATTGGCGTAGGCGTCGCGGCGAAGGCTGACGCCCGCGACCATCGGCATCTCTTTCAGCGCCTCGTAGATGTCATCGCGTTTTGCGGGGTCGATCTTCAAAAGCGCTCCGGAAATGCGTCCCGGCTCTTTCAAGGCGCGGCCGAGCGCTTCATCGCGCATATAGACGGGCGTTCCGATCAAGGAGTCGATAAAGCCAGCGACAGGAATTTCAATTGCCGGACGTCGCCCCTCTCGCACTTCGACCGTCAACGTGTCGCCGACATCAAGGTCGAGCGAGCGTTTGAGTTGGCGAGCAAGCACGATGCCGTCGCCCGATATGCTCACCTCGCGCAATTTCGAGTCGAGCGCCCGATTAAGGATCGGCGCTTCGGTGAGGCCGCCGATCGAGCCAAGGCGCTCCTTGTCGCCGTGGACAAGGAGCGCCGCCGTCGACCGGAACGGTTCTGCGTAGAGGACCCCGTCAATACTCTTGAAATCGTAGAGCGTGCGCGCCGA
>JBMOOR010000234.1:0-866 GCA_049324555.1 Pseudomonadota bacterium
TGATCGGCAATCCCCGCCTGCCCGCCGAACTGGGCGCGGTCGCCGACGACGACGCTCCCGGCGAAGCCGACCTGCGCGGCGATCACGCAATTGCGGCCGATGCGGACGTTATGGCCGATCTGGACGAGATTATCGATTTTGGTCCCCTCGCCGATCGTCGTGTCGTCAAGCGCGCCCCGATCGACGCAAGAATTGGCGCCGATTTCGACCCGGTCGCCGAAGATGACGCGGCCGAGCTGGGGAACGCGCGCAAGGCCGGCGGCGCCCGCCGCGAAGCCGAAGCCGGGACCCCCGATTGCAGACCCGGCGCCGATCCGCACATCCGATCCCATGATCGCGCACCAGATCGAGACGCCTTCGGCGATGCTCGCACGCGCGCCAATGACGACGCCCGGACCGATGACGACGAAAGGACCAATCTCTGCGCCCGCGCCGATTTCGGCGCCGGGGCCGATGATCGCCGTTGAATGAATGCGGGCGCCTTGATCGATGCGCGGCGCGGCGCCTCCGCCCGCATCGAGCGAGCGAACCGCGTGCAGCGCGCCCGCAATCGCGGCGAACGCCGCGCGCGGCTCCTTTGCAGCGGCGACAAGCCCGCCGGATTTGAGCGACGACGCATCCGCTGCAGCCGGAGGCGCAAGACAGAGGCCGAAACGCCTGCCTTCGAGGGCGCCGGTCTTTCCCTCATCGTCGATATAGACGCAAGCGTCGGCGATGTCGGTCTCGTCAAGGCTTGCAACGCGCGACAGCGATCCCGCGATATCAGCGCCCGCTACCGACGTCGCGCCGCAAATCCGCAGCGCTTCGGCGATGGCGATCGGCCCTTTCGACAGGAAAAACCGCGGATCCGGCATCGCTTTGCGTCT
>JBMOOR010000234.1:876-7975 GCA_049324555.1 Pseudomonadota bacterium
GCCGGCCGCTCAATTCTTCCAGATCAAGGCCGTTATTTCTTCGGCTTGTCCGCTTTCGCGCCGGAAGCCTGTTTGGCCGCAGCTTCCGCCGCTTTCTTCTTCACGTCGGCGAGAGTCACTTTCTGAACTTCAACCGTCTTCAACTTCTTGTTGAGTTCCGCGAGCACTTCCTGCGTGATATCGGATTCGGTCGACGCATACATGACCGCCGAGCGATCGAGGAGAAGGGTCGCTCCGCGCTTGTCGACGATCGACTTCATGATCGGCTGCGATTCCTGAAGGATTTTCGCCTGCGCGACCTGCACGACGTTGCCGAAAACCTGTTCCATGATCTGCGCCTGCTGCGGCAGCTGAACCTGTTGGCGCACCGCGAGTTCCTGCTCGGTCTTCTGGCGCACTTCCTCCGACATCAGCGAGGCGCCTTTCTGGTAGTTCTCAATGTCCTTCTTGAGCTTGTCCGCTTCCGCGGTCAGCTCTTTCTGGATGTTGTTCCGGATCGTATCGGCTTGCCCCGGAATGGTCTTGCCGGCGTCCGATTGCGAAACGATGACGGACTGGTCGACAATGAGGATGACGGGAGGCTTCGACGCCTGCTGCGCCTCGGCGCCCGGCGCCAGCGCGCCGACTGAAACGCCGCCGGCCAGCAAGGCCAGCGCGCCGACGATGGTCAGAAATTTGGATTTCATGGTCTCACACCTCACTGGGTTTAGAATGATGTTCCTGCGCTGAAACGGAAGCCTTCCGTCCGGTCGTAGAATTCCTTGCGCAAAACCTTGGCGAAATCAAAGCGAACCGGCCCGAAGGGCGAGTCCCAGCTGACCGAGACGCCGGCGGAGACCCGGAGCGAAAGGTCGTCCTGGATCGGCTCGACGCAATTGGCCGAGGGGCTGGTTGTGCACAACTGTCCGGTGTCCGGGTTGACGAACAAGGCCAGGTTGTCGTTGATCGACTTGTTTTCCTCATCGACCAATCCGACTGTCCCGAAATCGCTGAACAGGGACGCCCTGATCCCGTATTGCTTCGGCAGCGGCAAGGGCAGCTTCAGTTCGGCCGTGCCGATCGCGTAGATCTTGGCGCCGATCGCCTGCCCAAAGCGCCCGCTACCGGAGGTGAACGTTCCCGGCTGGAGATAGCGCGGACCGACGCCGGCGACTTCAAAGCCGCGGAAACTGTCGGCGCCTTCGTAAAAGCGGTCCTGGAGGCGGACTGCATCGCCGCCATAGCCCGTGATATAGCCGCCGCGGAGCTGCAGCTTGCCGACAAATCCCGCAAAGAGCGGCTGGTAATAGGCGCCGAGGGCTTCGGACCGCAAATACTGCACGTCGCCGCCGAGACCCGCGACCGCCTGCGAGAAGGAAAAGCGCACGCCGCGGGTCGGATCGATCGGATCATCGCGCGTGTCGACGCCGACCGAATAGCCGAAGAGGGAAGTCAAGAACGTCCCGCGCGACTGACAGCTCGGCGTAAAAGCCTGAGTGACGAGATCGCAGATGAAAGCGGTATACTGGCTCTGCCGAACGCCGCCGATGACATAGCGCCCCGTCACGCCGGTTGCGTTCGGGTCCGTCGTAACGCCCGTCACCGTTCCGCTGCTGTTGGTGATCTGGTAGAGCGGGACGAGTTGAGGCACCGTTGCGCTGGGGATGAATTGACTCGAGATGTCGGTGCCGTCCGCGACGGTGAATGGGGACGAAAAGATATCCTCGTCGAGTTCGACCTTGTCGTGCGCGAGCTGATACTGGACGCTGCCGCGCCAATATTCGGAAATCTGGAACCCGGCGTTGAGCCCGAAGCCGTAGCGATCGCGGACAAACCCCGACTCTTTGAAGTCGGTCCGCTGATTGGTCAGCGAGACGCCCGCGGCGAGGTTGCGGTCGAGGAAATAGGGCTGCGTGAAACGGATGTCGACAAGGCGGGTTCTCGAGCTTGTCTGCACGCGGAACCGCAACGTTTGTCCGCGGCCCATCAAATTGCGTTCTTCGATCGAGAAGTCGACGATGAAGTTTTCCGTCGACGAAACGCCGACGCCGACGGAGAACGAGCCGGTCGCTTTCTCCTTCACCGCGACGTCAAGCTCGGTCCGGTCCGGCGCCGATCCCGGCTTTTCCTCGATCTCGACCTCGGTGAAATAGTCGAGCGCCTTGATCCGCGACTTCGACCGGTCAATCAGAACCTTGTTGTAGGGATCGCCCTCCGCGACGCGGATTTCCCGGCGGACGACCTTATCGAGCGTCCTTGTATTGCCCTTGATGTTAATGCGCTCGACATAGACGCGCGGACCTTCATTCACCTCAAAGGTGATGTCGATCGTCTTGGTGTCGGGATGGCGGTCGAGCCGCGGCTCAACGTCGACAAAGGCGTAACCGGATGATCCGGTCGCGAACGTGATCGACTCCGTCGCCTTTTCAACGCGCTCGCCGTTGAAAGTTTCGCCCGATTGAATGGGCACGAATCTCTCAAGGACGTTTTCGTCGAGTTTGGCGAGGCTCGTCTTCACCTTCACTTCGCCGACCTTGTATTTTTCGCCCTCATCGACCGTGAAGGTGATGAAGAAGTCCTTGCGGTCGGGGGTGAGTTCCGCGACCGCCGAAATCACCTGGAAGTCGGCGTAACCGTTCTTGGCGTAGAACTGGCGCAGGAGATCGCGCTCATATTCGAGACGATCCGGATCATAATTGCTGTTCGACGAAAAGAAGCGCCACCAGCGGCTTTCCTTGGTCAGGATCGCGCCTCGGAGTTCCCCGCTCGAGAAGTTCTTGTTGCCGACGAAGTTGATCTTGGCGACGCCTGTCTTCGGCCCTTCGTCGATCTCATAGATCACGTCGACGCGGTTCTGTTCGAGAGGCGTCACTTTCGGCGTCACCGTCGCAGCGAAACGTCCGCTGCGCCGGTAGACCTCAATGATGCGCTGAACGTCGGCCTGCGCCTTGGCGCGCGTGAACACCGAGCGCGCTGCAAGTTGCACTTCCTTGGTGATCTTGTCTTCCTTGACCCGGCGATTGCCCTCAAGAATGACGCGGTTGACGATCGGGTTCTCCTGAACCTCGATCAACAGCGAATTGTCCGGCTGCATCTGCAGCGCGACATCCGCGAAGAGCCCGGTGTTGAAGAGCGTCTTCAAGCCGATGTCGAGCAGCTGCGGATCGGCGCGGTCGCCCGGATGGACGACGAGATAGGATGCGATCGTCTCCGGCTCGATCCGCTGATTGCCCGAAACCCGGATCGCCTGAATGATTGGCGCTTCGCCTTCCGCGATGCCGAAGGCCGCGCCATCGACCGGAGCCGCCGGCGCTCCAGCGGGCGCTGTCGTCGGCGTCGTTTCGGTCGGCGCGGGCGCGGCGTCCTGCTGCGCGCCCGCTGCGCCGAACGGCCCGATCGCCGCAAACAGAATTGCGCCTGCGGCGCCAACACTCGACCGTTTCAAACGCATGCCGCCGACCTAGCCTTTGACCGCAAAAAAACTGGAGATGTCGTTCCAGGTGACAAACAACATGAACGACGCCAAGAGGACGATTCCCACTCTAAAGCCAATGGCCTGCGCCTTCGCTCCGAGCGGCTTTCCGGCGGCGGCCTCATACGCGTAATACATAAGGTGCCCACCGTCCAGAACCGGGACAGGAAGAAGATTGAGAAATCCGATCGAGACGGAGACGATCCCCGCGAGATTGATGAAATTGGCGAGGCTGATTTTGAGCCGCGTCAGGAAATCGAGCGATTCGAGCGCCGCGTCGCCGTCGAACCCGGAAAGGGCCGATTGACCAGCGTACTGGGCCATCTTGAGCGGCCCCCCAAGCTGTTTGGCGCTCTCCTTGCCGGTGATCAGGCGCCCAAGGAATTTCCCTGTTGAATGAATGATTTGCCACACTTGCTTGACCGCAGCCCCCAAGGCCTCGGCCGGACCATAGCGGACGAATTTGACAGCCGCGCTGTCCCCGAGGACCCCGAGGACGCCCATCGACGCCTTGTTGCCGAAGGCGTCTTCAATCTCCTGCCGGCGCGGCGTCGCCTCAATGACGACGATCTCGCCGTTGCGCTCGACCTCGAAGGTCAAGGTCTCGCCGCTGTTCAGCCGCGTGACCACGGTCAGATCTGAAAATGTTTCGATGCGTTTGCCGTCTGCGGAGACGATGCGGTCCCCTTTCTGAAATCCTGCTTCTTCGGCCGCCGATCCTGAAACGACCTCTCCGATCTTCGGCTCGGCGATGACGTTGCCAAAGGTCATCAGCAGACCGGCGAAGATGGCGATCGCAAGGATGAAATTCGCGAACGGCCCCGCCGCGACGATCAGCGCGCGCGCCCAGACCGGCTTGAAATGAAAACAGACGGCGCGTTCTTCAGCGCTCATCCCGCGCCCGACTTCGTGCTCATGCCCGGGACGGGGAAACTGCGTCGTCGCCGGATGATCCTCGCGTTGTATTTCCTCTTCAACTTCAGCGCTCGCGTTCGAAGCGGGACCCGCGTCGCCGAAGAACTTCACATAGCCGCCGAGCGGCAGCATCGCGATCCGCCACTCGGTTCCTTTTCGGTCGCGCCAGCGCGCCAGCGTCTTGCCGAAGCCGATCGAGAAGACCTCAACCCGGACGCCAAGGAGACGCGCCATCGAGAAATGGCCGTATTCGTGGAAAAAAACGATGACGCACAGAAGGACGATGAACGCGACGAGCGTGATCGGCAAAGTCACGAGTTGTTCGATTGAAACGCCGGCGATCGTCATCAGACCCGCTTCACCCTTCCCGATGCCGCTGCGCCGCCGCCCGTCATCACGCGGCCGCCCTCGCAGCGATCGCCCGTTCGGCGAGGCGGCGGCCCTCTTCATCCGCCGAAATCGCCTCTTCAAGGCTTGAAAGCTTTGCGGGTCCGTTACGCCGACCAATCTCGTTGAGAACGTGCTCGGTCACCGCCGCAATGTCCAGAAATTTCAATTCGCCCCGAAGGAACGACGCCACCGCGACCTCGTTTGCCGCATTGAGCGTTGCGGGATAAACCCCCCCGCGCTGAACCGCTTCTCTCGCAAGACGAAGCGAGGGGAAGCGATGAAAGTCCGGCGCTTCAAAGGTCAGCTGCCTGACGGCGGCGAAATCCAGCCGCGCCGAGGGCGTCGGCGTTCGGTCCGGCCAGGCGAACGTCGAGGCGATCGGGATGCGCATGTCGGGCGTCCCAAGCTGGGCGAGGACCGACCCGTCGACATATTCGACCATCGAATGGATGACCGACTGCGGATGAACGAGAATTTCGATCTTCTCATGATCGATCGGGAAGATGTGAGAGGCTTCGATGAGTTCGAGCCCCTTGTTCATCATCGTCGCGGAATCGACCGAAATTTTCGCGCCCATGGTCCAGTTCGGATGCGCGACCGCCTGCGCCGGGGTCGCCGTCGCCATCTCCGCCTTCGACCAGGTCCGGAATGGCCCGCCCGACGCGGTGAGGATGAGCCGCGAAACGCGGTGCGGCCGCTCGAAGTCGAAAACCTGGAAGATCGCGTTGTGTTCTGAATCGACGGGAAGGAGCGCGCCGCCCGACTTGCGGATCGCTTCCGTCACGACATCGCCCGCGCAGACAAGACATTCCTTGTTGGCGAGCGCGACCGCGGCGCCGCGCTTTGCGGCGTTGAGCGTCGGCTTCAAGCCCGCGGCGCCGACAATCGCCGCCATCACCCAGTCCGCTTCGCGCGCGCCCGCTTCATCGATCGCTTCAGCGCCGGCGCCGATCTCGATGTCGAGGCCGCGGAGCGCGTCCTCAAGCTCGCCTTTTCGGCCTGCGTCAGCGATCGCCACATAGCGCGGGCGATGCTTCCTCGCCTGTTCGGCGAGCAGCGCGACATTCGTGTTCGCCGTCAGCGCCTCGATCTCGATCGCGGCCTCGCCGCGCGACGTTGCGAAGTCGATGAGATCGAGCGTGTTGACGCCGACGGATCCCGTCGAGCCCAATACCGTCACGCGCCGGCTGATGCCGCTCATGCCGCTTGCCCCTACCCTCTAAGCCCCGCGGCCAGAATATGACCATAGAGGACCGCCGTCACCGCAATTGTTGCGAAAATCATCCCGTCGAGCCGGTCAAGAACGCCGCCATGGCCGGGGATAAAGCCGCTCATGTCCTTGATTCCGAAGGTTCGCTTGAACGCGGATTCCGTCATATCGCCGAGAATTGAGGCGATCCCAAGGCTCGCGCCCATGGCGATATAAGCGCCCTCAGCCGCGTCGCCGAAAATGAGCGGCGCGCCGATCGCCGCGGCGATCGCCCCCGCGATCATCCCGCCGACAGCGCCCGCCCAGGTCTTGGCGGGCGAGACGGACGGGGAAAGCTTCGGCCCCCCGACGAGGCGTCCGGCGACATAGCCGCCTGTGTCCGCGCTCCAGACGATTGCAAAGAGAAGGAGGAGAAGTCCGCGCCCGGCGTCGACGCTTTCGCGCAGCCAGATCAGCGCAACGCAAGGCGCAAGGATATAGGCCGCGCCGAACGCCGCCCATTTCCAGTTGCGCGATCCTTTCATCGACAGGGCGGCGGCGGCCGCGCCCGCGAGCGCGACCGCGATATAGGCGAAACCGAAAAGGCCTTCCGCCGCGAGGAAGAGCGCGACCGCGCCTCCGGCGCCGAGCGCATAAAAGACGGGCGGTCGGTCGTCGCGCTCGATCATCCGCGCCCACTCGAAGGCCATCAGCACACAGAGGAACCCGACAAGCCCGGCGAACACCCTTCCCCCCGCCCAGGACGCCGCGATCGCGGCGGGGCCGAGAATGGCGGCCGAAGCGATGCGGAGCGCGAGCGTATCCTTGCTGCGCGGCGCCGTCGCCGGATTGACGTCTTCATTCATGGCTTGATGACTTATGGCGCCGCGCCGACGCCGCCGTAGCGTCGCTCGCGCGTCCGGAAATCGCCGATCGCGGCCGCGAAATGCGTCGCGTCGAAATCCGGCCAGAGGACATCGAGGAAAACATACTCCGCATACGCCGCCTGCCAGAGGAGGAAATTGCTGATGCGCTTTTCCCCGCTGGTGCGGATGACAAGATCGGGATCGGGTATTCCCGCCGTGTCGAGGGTCCTTGAAAACGACGTTTCGTCGATCGCCGCCGGGCGGATCCGTCCCGCCGCGACTTCCTCG
>JBMOOR010000235.1:0-7940 GCA_049324555.1 Pseudomonadota bacterium
CCTGCTTTCGCCGTCCGAGATCAAGCAGCGTCTCGACGCAGTCACACTCGAAGATATCCGGGCGGTCGCAGCAAAGGCGCTTGGGGCGGGGCGTTCATCGCTCGCCATCGTCGGTCCGGCGGATTTTGAAGGCGTTCAGGCGGCCCTCAGCCGATGACTGAACCGGCGCATTGACGCGTCGGGGCTTGCCGTCCAAAAAACGCTGTCTGCTCGCGGTGAGCGCATGCTGAATTTTGATTTCGCACGGCCCGCCTTGCGGGCGCCGCTTCTTGAGCGCGGCCCGGTGACGCTTCGCGCGGCGGATCTCGGCGACTATGCGTCGTGGCTGATGCTGCGACGAGAGAGCAGGCGGCATCTGACGCGTTGGGAGCCGGACTGGCGCGAGGAGGACGTGACGCTCGACGCCTTTCGGCTGCGGCTGCGCGCTTACGAGCGCCAGCATCGCTCGCGCGTCGGCCTGTCGCTCTATGTCTGTCTGAAGGGCTCGGGCGATCTCATCGGCGGCGTCACCCTGTCTGACATCCGCCACCATTCGTCATGGTCGGCGACCATCGGCTACTGGATTGGCGAGCGATTCCTCCACCGCGGATATGGGCTTGCAGCGGTCGAGGCGGTTCTCGATCATGCATTTGGGGAGTTGCGCCTCAACCGCGTCGAAGCGGCGTGTCAGCCCGGCAACGTCGCATCTCGGGCGCTGTTAGCCAAAGCAGGTTTCCGCGAGGAAGGCTTTGCTCGCGACTATCTCTTCATCAACGGCGCCTGGAGGGATCATCTCCTGTTCGCACGAACCGCGCGCGATTATTGCGGCGCACCATCACAACCTTAGTTGTGTCTCTTCAAGCGATTAACCACGAAATCCCGGCGATTGGCCGCAATGGCCCTTGCCAGCCGGTTGCTCAGCCGCGAATATCCCTCCGGGGTTTGTGATCGACATCGAACTGTCGCGTTTTGCGGCTTTATGTGCGGCGTTTGATCAGAAATGAGCGGGGCGTGATGTTCGTTGGGGTTCTGGCGGGGATTGAAGCTGCATCGGCGGCGCCGGCGGCGATTGAAGGTTTGGCGCTCGGAAAAGGCGCGATCATCGGAGCGATACTAATCGCAGCAGCGTTTCTCGCTGGCCTTGCGGTTCTTCGCAAAAGCGCTGCTGCGTTCAGCGGCTTGTTGATGCTTGCGGCGGCCGGCGCATTGCTCGCGATATGGCTCGGCGTTGCGCCGTCGCCTGCGCCGACCGTCTCCTTCCTGTTGCAAGGTCTGTTCGCGGCGGCGGCGCTTATTTTCATCTCCTCTACGATCGGCATGGTCGGCCGCAATCAGCTGGTCGGCGGGCTCCTCTTTGCAGGAGCGTTGTGCATGGCTGGCATCGGCGTGATCAACGCCGTCCTCGGAGGGGAAGCGTCAGGCCTGTTGCGCACCGGCATGACCGCGGCTGCGGCGGCCGCGCTGCTGCTTTCAGCTTTGGCCGGCGCGCGGGGCGACCTCGGAGCCCGTCTTATTTTCCCGGGCGCGCTCCTTGCGGCGGCGGCGCCGCTGCTGATCGGCGCCGCAAACGGCGTCGGCGTGCTTTCCCTGGCGCCGCAGGCGGTGTTCGCTGTCGGCGTTCTGATGGCGAGCCTTGCGGCGCTCGCTGATATTGGATCGCAGGCGGCGGTTGCGACCCCTCATTCCGGCGCCGTCAGCCTATTTGGAGATGAGACTGTGCATCCGTCGCGCGGGCCCGCTCATTCGGATGCGATCGCGTTGCGCGTTTCGGAAAACCAGCTTGCGCAAGTGCTCGATTACGCCGGCGTCGCGGTGTGGGACTGGAATCAGCATGGCGGCCATCAAACCCCGTCGTTCGCCGCGTTGATGGGCGCGGAGGCGGACGGGGCGTTTACGCCGGAGGCCTTCCGCGATTTCGTGCATTCGGACGATCGCGCGCGTTTTGACGAGAAAATTTTTGGAGCCGCCAAAGGCGACGGCGGCTTTGATGAAACGATCAGGCTGCAAAATGGAAAGCCGATGCGGTTTCGCGGCGCCCGTGCCGTCGATCATGGCGGCGCGCTTGAGCGTATCGTCGTATTTCTCGAGCAAACGAGCGATACGCACGCAGCAACGCCGCCCCAAAAGGAAGACGCATTGAAGCTTGCCGCCGCGACATTGACCGGGGCCGCCGTTGCGGCGACCAAGCCTGCGCCGACGCCGGAGGCCCCGGGCGTCGATATCGTCGCGGCGATCGAACGCGGCGAAATCGCTGCGGCGTTCCAGCCGATCGTCTCATTTGAAAATGGCAAGATATGCGGCGCCGAAGCGCTTGTGCGCTGGCCGCAAGGCGGCGAAAGCAGCGAGCGCGCGACCGAAGAGATCGTTCGCAAGGCGCAGGCCGCCGGAAAAGGGCGGGCGCTCGCCTTGATCATGATGAAGGCGGCCGCCGCGCACGTCGCCGAGCATATCGCCGCCGGCGACAAGAAGTACTTCGCCGCCTTCAATGTCTCGCTCTCGCAGGTTCGCGAGGAAGGGTTTGTCGAAGACGTCAAACTTGCAATCGGCGACCACAAGCTGCCGCAAGGCTCGCTGGTGCTTGAACTCACGGAAGGCGAGCGCCTTACGGAAACGCCGAAAATTGCGGATACGTTCAAGAAGCTCAAAGCGGCGGGCGCCGCGCTCGCCTATGATGATTTCGGCGCCGGCTTCTCATCGCTCAGCAATCTGCACAAATACGATTTCGACTATCTGAAGATCGACAAGTCATTCATCGACGATATCGTCGCCAATGGCGGCAAGAAGAAGATCGTTGCGGCGCTCGCGCGGCTTGGGCGCGATTTCGGCATGACCGTGATCGCCGAGGGCGTTGAATCCAGGGAAGCCGCGGAGACAGCAAAAGCAATCGGATGCCGGATGGGGCAGGGCTTTCATCTCGGCGAGCCGAAGCTGAAAGCTGCGCCGGAAGCTGGCGGCGTAGGCGGTGAGCTGACGGCCGAACTCGCGACGATCGAGGTCTTGAAGCCTGAAGGCGGCGAATTGCTGCTCGATCGGAGCATGGAAGCGGCGAAACCGGCCGGGCGGGTATTCCGGCGCCGGCTGTTTTCTCGCGGCTGAGAACTTAATTAAGCGGCGCGTCGCCAGGACGCACATTCGACCATTCAGGCGACAGCATGGCGCCAGTCACGCCGAGGCTCTCGAGAGCGGCGCGCCAGATGTCGCGTGCGTCGCCGCCAAAGACCAGCTTCGCCGCCGCATCGGAATGGCACCAGGCGTTGACCGCGATTTCACTTTCGAGTTGTCCCGGCCCCCAGCCCGCATGGCCGATGGCGAGCAGATATTTTTTTGGCGGCTTGCGGCCGCGCGCGCGCCCGCCGATATCGACGAGGATTTCCTTCGAGGCGGTGACGCCGAGTTCGCCGCCGACGGGCATCGTCTGGGGCGATCGGTAATCAAGCGTGTGGACGACAAGACCGCGATCGGTCTGCACCGGTCCGCCGTAGTAGACAGGTTCGCCTCCGGCGCCTTCGAGCGGATCGATCGAGAGCTGCTCCAGGAGATCGCCGAGTTCGATATCGACAAGAGGCTTGTTGATGACGATCCCCATCGCGTGCCGGGGATCGTGCGAGATCATGAGCAGGACCGATTTTTCGAAGCGCGGGTCTGTCATGTTGGGCATGGCGATGAGCAGCTTGCCTGCGAGGAAATCCTGGCCTGCGCCAGTTCCCGCTCCGCGCCGGCTCCCGGGCCCTTGCGCCGGTTTCTTTCTTGTCGCCATCGCGAGCAAGTTAGGAGCGCTTTGGCGGCGTGACAAGAACCTGCGAAAAGTGTGGCGAAACCGGCGTCACCCCGTTACACGATGCGCATCTGGAACGGCGAATGACCTACAGGGAGAAAGACGATGACAATCAAGGTCGGAGACAGGATTCCCAATGTGAACGTGATGCTTGGGACAGCGGATGGACCGCAGAAAACGAGCACGCATGAGGTTATGGGCGAGGGCAAGGTTGCGCTGTTTTCAGTTCCCGGGGCCTTCACGCCGACCTGTTCGGCACGTCACCTGCCGGGGTTCGTCGACAAGGCGGCGGAATTGAAAGCGAAGGGCGTCGACAAGATCGTTTGCATGGCTGTGAACGACGCGTTTGTCATGAAAGCCTGGGGCCAGGCGCACAATGCGCTTGGAACCATTGAAATGCTCGCCGACGGCAATGGCGATTTCGCGCGCTCGCTCGGATTGTCGCTGGACGGCAAGGGCTTTGGAATGGGCGAGAGATCACAGCGCTTCGCCGCGGTTCTTGAAAACGGCGTCGTCAAGCAGCTCTTCATCGAAGCGCCGGGCGCATTCGAAGTGTCGAGCGCCGACTACATGCTCTCGAAACTTTAGCGCGGGACTTTGGCGCTGGGCGGGCCCTCGCCCGCCATCCGGTGCGGATTCGACTGCAGACAGATCTTCCGCCTACGGAATAATGAGCGAACCGTCCTCCTTCTCCCCTCTCCCGCAAGCGGGAGAGGGGTTGGAGCCGTATGCGATCGCCCTGTCTCCCGAGGGAAGAGGGATTCACCGCTTGTTCACCGTGTTCGATGAAGTTATCCCCCTCCCATTTTCCCGTCGTATGATCATTTTGCGTTCGATCGGAAGAGGCTCACGGTGCACCAGGCCCTTGGGTTCGAACGCCCCGGCGAGCGGGCAGGCTTCACGCATCTGGATTGAAGCTGAGACCCTGCCGGCTGACCTGAACCGCCCGGATCGAGCGCTTGGGGCAACCGAGGCGCAAGGCCGACGCCGTCCTCAGGTTGGCGACGGAACAACGTCCGGGAGCGCGGGACTGAACTTGAGAAGTCCCAATGACTGACGACACAGGCACGGACTTGTCCCGCGCGCCGCTCTTCCAAAACCTTCGGGGGAAAACCTCCCCGCGATGACGAACCCCCGCGTCCGCCAAAAGTTCAAGCGGCGCGGGGCTTCGGGTTTCAAAGCAGGATTGCCGGCGGGCGCGGCCCTAAGCGGCGACCGAAGCAATGCCGGCGCGCGCGAGCGCATCGGCTCTTTCATTTTCGACGTGGCCGTTATGGCCTTTGACCCACCGCCATTCGACAGTGCGATTTGACGTCGCCTGTTCGAGCGTCACCCAAAGATCCTGGTTCTTGACCGGCTTGCGATCAGCGGTCTTCCAGCCGTTTCGCCTCCAGCCCTTTATCCATTCGGTGATGCCGTTCTTGACATATTGACTGTCCGTATACAGTCGAATTGGTCCGACGGTCGATTTCAAAGCTTCGATCGCCGCCGTGAGCTCCATCCGATTGTTCGTCGTCGCTGATTCGCCGCCGAAGATTTCGATGCGATTTTCGCCGTCGATGATGAGGGCGCCCCAGCCGCCTGGGCCCGGATTTCCTGCGCAGGCGCCGTCCGTAAATGCTTCAATCATCTCAATTTCCAAAAAGCGCCTTTGATCCGCCGTTGCGATGGAACTCCAGAAGGTCGCGGTATTCGAGCGGATCCTTAACAGCGACAAGCGCGCCGTCAACCTGGTGCAGCCAGTCGTGAAGGCGCGTCAGCAGAATTCGGATCGAGGCGCCGCGCAGGAGCGTGGGCATTGCGGCTCTTTCGGACGGCGATAGCGGTCGCACCGAATCATAACCTTCAATCAGCGCCTTCGCATGGGGTTCGCTCCACCGCCCGCCTCGCGACGCCCATGCGTTCGTCGTGATCGATAGGTCATAGGCGAAATAGTCAGTGCACGCGAAATAGAAATCGATGACGCCGGAAATTCGTCCATCATGGAAGAAAACATTGTCGGGAAAGAGATCGGCATGGACAAGGCCGAACGGCAAATCCTTCGGCCATGCGGCGGAAAGAAAGCTGATTTCGTCTGCAATGAGATCGCCAAGCCCCGGCGCGCACGAATCGGCGCCGGCGGCGCATCCGCCGGCGAGGGCTTTCCAGCCTTCAAGCGAAAGATTGTTATCGCGCCGGAGTGCAAATCCGTCCGCAGCAAGGTGCAGGCGCGCGTTGAGATCGCCGACCGAACGGCATTCGTCCGGCGAAGGCGTCATGCGCTGGCGCCCTTCAAGAAAACTGATGATGACGGCGGGGCGCCCGCACACAGTCTTGAAGATGGCTCCTTTCCGGTCAGGCGCCGGCTTCGGCGCGGGTGCGCCGCGGGCAAGATGCGCCATCGCCGCCATGAAAAACGGAAGGTCTTTCTCGGCGACGCGCTTTTCAAAGAGCGTGAGGATAAAGCGCCCCCCCGTCGTCGTGAGAAAATAATTCGTGTTTTCGACGCCCTGCTCGACACCGGCGAAGGAGATCAGCTCGCCAATGTCGAAATCATCGAGCAGACGGCGGAGGTCGTCTTCGCCTACATGCGTGTAAACAGCCATGGACGACCGCGTTGAATTCAGCCAGCCATCAACATGGGCTGCTTGAAGACGACATTTTCGCGGACGTGCTCGATCGTTTCAATGGCGATCGGCCAGCGTTCGGCAAGGCGCAGGAGCAGCGTTTCAACGAGGTCCTCCGGCGCTGAGGCGCCCGACGTCACGCCGATTATCCTGGCGCCGTCGGCGATCGAACAGTCGAACGCCGCCGGGTCCTCCACCAGAATGGCGGCCTTCGCCCCGCCAAGAATGGCGGTTTCGACAAGCCTCCTAGAGTTCGATGATTCCCTCGACCCGACCACGAGGACGAGATCTGCGCCCGCTGCAATCTTCTTGACCGCTTCCTGCCGGTTCTGTGTCGCATAGCAGATGTCGGCCTTCCGCGGACCGACAATCCCCGGAAAGCGGCGCGTCAGGACGGCGATGATCGCCGCGGCGTCGTCAATCGAAAGGGTCGTTTGGGTCGCGTAGGCGAGCGGCCCCATGGGCGGCGTGAAAGCTTCAGCCTCGGCGATGGTCTCGATCAGCGTAACGGCGCTCGGCGGCGCCTGTCCCATCGTGCCGATGACTTCGGGGTGGCCTCGATGGCCGATGAGGGCGACATGCCGGTCCTCGGCGAGGTGGCGGCGGACTTCGTTATGCACTTTCAGCACCAGCGGGCAGGTGGCGTCGATCGGCGTCAATTTGCGGTTCCGTGCGTCATCAAAAGCGGCGAGCGGCGCGCCATGGGCGGAAAAGATGACCGGCCGGCCAGTTTCGACTTCGGCGAGGTCTTCGACAAAGACGGCGCCCATCGCTTTCAGCCGTCGAACGACATGCGCATTGTGGACGATCTCGTGCCGGACAAAGACCGGCGCGCCGAAAAGCGCCAGAGCGTCTTCAACCGTCCGGACGGCCCGCTCGACGCCCGCGCAGAATCCGCGCGGCGAGGCAAGGCGGATTTTGACGGCGTCAGCCGCCGCCGGCCTTGATATCTCTCTCAGTTCGCTTGGCGACATAAAGTCTGCGCCCCCGCTTCGAGCGCCCATTTCCCCCGGCCGTTGCGCGGCGCAACGCGAGCGGCTACGAGGTTCAACCACATGAACAGGGCGTCGGCGGGGCCAAAACCCGGCTTTGTCCTGTCATCTCGATGTCCGGATATAAGGGTTCCCTTTGATGAACAAAGCGTTAGTCGCCGCGCTTTTCGCCGCAGCTCTCGTTTCCGGCTGCGGGTCGACCAAGGAGAAAAGGCTCGCGAACCCCGCCCCATGCCCGAATATCGTCGTCCTGTCCGATGCGGCGCGCCTTATCGAATTCGACGGCGAGACGCGGCTCGAGGATGTCGCCTGGACGGCGGAGATCGAGAGCGTCTCGCTTGCCTGCCGGTATATCAAGGCCGACCCGATCGACGCCTCCGTCAAAATCAACCTCGCTTTCGGCAAGGGCCCGAAAGCCGGCGCTGAAGATCATGATTTCGCCTATTGGGTCGCTGTCACGCGCACCAACCGCGAAGTGATCGAAAAGAAGGAATATCTGGTTCCGGTCGAATTCGGCGATGACGATGCGATCAAGCGCGTCGAGCATGAAATCGAGAAGATCGTCATCCCGCGCAAGGACGAGAACAC
>JBMOOR010000236.1:0-73219 GCA_049324555.1 Pseudomonadota bacterium
CGCCCGCAACAAGCGATGCGGCGGCGGCGAAAAACCGCGCAAACCCCCGGATGTCTCCCCTATTCTTCACGCAACCTGAGCTCTTTCGGCTCGCTTGATCGACAGCCCCTTAGTGCGACGACGCCGCCGCACCGGATTTCCCGATACGGCGGCCCATTGGTCTTGCGGACGCGACCGCGCCTTAGCGGACGATCGCCCGGATGGTGATCGTTCCCGTTGCGCCGGGCGCGAGCGTTGCGCCTGTCAGCGCCACCGTGCAGGAGGAAGCGCAGGCGCCCGCCGGCGTCGACAGCGCGCCTGCGACTGAAAAGCCCGCCTGCGCCGCCGAGACGAACTGGACTTCGTCGGGGAGCACATCGTTGATGTCGATGCCCGTGGCGGATGCGGAAGCGCTCACATCGTTGGCCGCCGTGATTACGTATTCAACGCAGGCGCCCGGGACGGCGAAGCCGCCCGCAATTGCGTCCGTCGCGCAGTTGGCCGGGTTCGTCGCGACGACGGCGACAGTCTTCGATGCAGTCAGCGAGGCCGCCGAGACCGTATAGGTCGCGGTCGAGGAATGGGCGCCGTCATTGGCGACATCTTCCGGCGCGCCCGCAGCGCCCGTCCCGTCAGCGAGAACACTGTCGGCCTCGCCAGTCATGGCGTTGGCGCCGGCCGCGGTAATTTCAGTTCCGGGCGTTGCGCTGTAGGCGCTGTCGAGCGAGGCGGTCGGGTAGAACGAGTTGGCGATGAGAATGACATCGTCGGTCTGGCCGTTTGTCGCCGCGCCCGGAACGTCGCCGGACACGATCACCCAGATCGTCGCATCGGCGGCGACGTCGGCGGTGACGCCCGCGCCAAGCGTATAGGCCGTTCCCGCGCCCGCGTCGTCGACGCCCGGCGTAAAGACGCCGTCGCCGCCGGCGTCCGCGTAATAGCGCGCCGTATAGGTTCCGATGTCGAATGTGTCTGTGCCGACATCCTTTAGCGACAGTCGGAAAGCGAGATTGTCGTTCCCGTTGTTGGTGACGCCGTAGACGAGTTCAGCGCCCGTCTCTCCCGGCGATACGCTCGCCCCCGAGACGGTCGCGACGGTCAGGTCGACTTTCCGGTCGACCGTGAACGTCGTCGGCGTTCCGGAGGTGTCGATCTGGGTCTGGGCGACGCCGCCGACCTGATAGTCGAGCGTGAAGCTGTTTGAAACGGACGCGCCGGCGTTGGTTCCGGCGGCGTGGGCAGAATCGGCGACGGCGATGCTGACGGCGATCGCCGTCATACAGATCGCCGCCCGCCGGAAACGGCGGAGCACGGCCTTCATTCGCAATTCCCCTTACACTAGCGCCAAAATAAATCGCACTATCGTGTGAAGAATCTGATAAAGTTGATTTTGAATAGAGAGCGCCATGAAGTAACATAGTGTTAACTTAATCTTTTGTTTACTTTCTATAAACCAGACAGGTTTTCGGGAAACTTGCTGCGGCGCGGGATCGTCGCCGCTGGGGAGGCCTTCACAATTAAGGACGCCTTTACCAAACCGTCCTAACCAAAGCCGGGGGTCAAACGGGTGGACCGTCGAAGGGATCGCGCCATGACGAAATTCGCGCTGCTTGCGCTTGCAATCGCCCAACTATCTTCCGGTTCCGCACTTGCGGCGATGACGGCGAAACAGGTCGTCGAAAAGGAAGTGCTCATGAAAGACGCGAAGGGCGTCGAGACGCTCGCGCGTCAGCCGGCCGACAAAGTGACGCCGGGCGAGACGGTCGTCTATTCAATCAGATACAGGAACGATTCAGCGACGCCCGCGTCGGAAATCGTCCTTGTCATGCCGGTGCCGAAGGAAGTCGCTTATGTCGAGGGATCGGTTTCCGGCGACGACACCAGCGTCGCGTTCTCGGCCGACGGCGGCAAGACCTACGTCGCGCGGGGGCGGCTGACCGTTGTTGAAGAAGGTGAGGCGCGCCCCGCGCGCGGCGATGAAATCACGCACATCCGCTGGACGCTTGGCGCGCCGGTGCCCCCGAAAGGCGAAGGCGAAGTCTCCTACAAGGGTATTCTTAAGTAGCGCCGGACGACGCGCGCCGCGCTAAAGCGCGAGCCGATACCCGCCCGCTTCCGTGATGAGGATCGTTGCGGACTGAGGGTCCGGCTCGATCTTCTGGCGGAGGCGGTACACATGCGTTTCAAGCGTGTGCGTCGTGACGCCCGAATTATATCCCCAGACCTCGTCGAGAAGAATGTCGCGCGTCACCGCCTTGCCGCCCGCGCGATAAAGGAATTTCAGGATCGACGCTTCCTTTTCGGTCAGGCGGATTTTCTTGTCCGCTTCCGTCACCAGCATCTTGACCGAAGGGCGAAATTCATAGGGGCCGATCTTGAATACGGCGTCTTCATTCTGTTCGTGGCTGCGCAGATGTGCGCGGATGCGGGCGAGGAGCACCGCGAACTTGAAAGGCTTCGTCACATAATCATTAGCGCCGGAATTGAGGCCAAGGACCTCGTCCGCATCGGTGTCAGCGCCGGTCAGCATCAGGATCGGCGATTTGAAGCCGTTCTTGCGCATGACCTGGCAGGCTTCGCGCCCGTCCATGTCAGGCAGGCCGACATCGAGCAGCACAAGATCGATGTGCGCTTCCTCTCTCACCTTGGCGATCGCCGCCTGCGCCGTCGCAAGAGCTTCTACGGCGAATTCCTCGTGATGACTGAACTGATCGACCAGCGTTTCGCGAAGCAGATCGTCGTCATCAACAAGGAGGATGCGTTTAGCGCGCGCCATGGTCTTCGATCGCCTTTCATTTGAGGCTCGGCCATACCCCTAACGCCCCGATGAGCGGAAATCAAAACAGCCTCACGGAACCGTGAGTAAGAAACGCTAAAGGGCGCGCGGTCCGAACAGCGCCGAGCCGATGCGGACATGGGTTGCGCCAAGCTGGGCGGCAATATCGAAATCGCCGCTCATGCCCATCGACAGGACGAAAAGAGCGTTTCGCGCGGCGATTTTCGCCAGAAGCGCAAAATGAGGGGCGGGCGGCTCATCCGCAGGCGGAATGCACATGAGGCCCTCGATTTCGAGGCCGAAATCCTTGCGGCATTGGCGAACGAATGCGTCCGCCTCCTCCGGCAAGACACCGGCCTTTTGCGGTTCGGCCCCCGTGTTGACCTGGACGAGGAGGCGCGGCGTGCGGCCTTGACGCTTTATTTCCTCCGCCAGCGCTCTGGCGATCTTCGGCCGGTCGACAGTCTCGATGACATCGAACAGTTGGACCGCCTCCGCCGCCTTGTTCGACTGGAGAGGGCCGATCAGCCGTAGTTCCACATCGGGAAATTCGAGCCTCAGCGCCGGCCATTTCGCCTTCGCTTCCTGCACGCGATTTTCACCGAATACGCGCTGCCCGGCGAGAAGCGCCTCTCGGATCTTCGCCGCGTCTTGCGTCTTCGAAACGGCGACGATCTCGACACCGCGGTGTCGTCCTGCTTCCTTAAGCGCAGCATCAAGGCGCGCGCGGACGGCGCGGAGATTGGTCTTGAAATCTTCGGATGGCGAATGAGCGTCGGTCATGAGGGATTGCGAACGATAGGCGCGAGGCTAGCAGCGGCCGCCGCCCGGCTCAAATGCGCGAGCGGGACGATCGCTCCGTTTTCTCTCGCCTTCCTGACCGATCGCCGCCGCATTCCAGATCCCGAGCCCATACTCCGCGCCATGCCCCAAGGCGCAGCCGTCGTCTATCGCGATTATGACGATCCGAGACGGGAGGCGATCGCGCGCCGCTATGCGTCGATCTGCAGAGCCCGCAGCGTCTTCTTTCTCGTCGCCGGAGATGTTGATCTGGCGAAAGCATGTGAAGCAGACGGCGTTCACTTGCCGGCGCGGGCTTTCGGGAACCTGGAGCCGAAAAGGTCGCGCCGTCCCGTTTCCCCATCCCCGGTTCCCGGCCTTGTCACCGCCGCCTGCCATTCCGCCGACGAGCTTGGCCTCGCGCAGCGGATCGGCGCCGATCTCGCCTTCCTGTCGCCCGTCTTCGCGACAATCAGTCATCCGGATACGGAGCATCTCGGGCCCGCCCGTTTCAAGGAGATCGCGGCGGCCTCGCCCCTTCCCGTCCTCGCGCTCGGCGGCGTTGATGAAACGAGCGCCCGCCTTCTCGCCGGGAAAAACGTCGCCGGGTTCGGCGCAATCGGCGCTTTTCTTCCTTAAGGATCGATCGTCCACCGCCGGAACGCTTCGCGCGCGTCAAGACGGGCGAGCCACGCACGGACCGCCGGGAGGCCGGCGTGGTCGATCGGCGTCCTCCGCCAGCGATGCGCTGAAAGGCCGACGACGATGTCGGCGAGCGTGAACGCGCCGCCGGCGACATAGGCGCCGGTTTCTTCGAGCCGACGGTCGAGGAGGCGCATCATGTCGTTCCAGCGCCGCGCACTGCGCTCAACGCTTATGGAATCTGCGTGATTCGGATCGCGGCGCACCAGCGCCATGAAGGCGTAACGCCAGGCGTCGTTCAGCTCCGTCGCCTGCCAATCCATCCACATTTCAACCCGCGCGCGGTCCGCATGCGCCGGGGGCAGGAGATCCTCGCGCCCGGCGCGCGCGGCGAGATAGCGGCAAATCGTATTCGATTCCCAAAGGACGCCGTTTTCATCGATGAGAGCCGGCACGAGCCCGTTCGGATTGATCGCCCGGAATTCCGCCGACCCTGCCGGCGTTTCCGCTGTTCCCCATTGCGGCTCATGCGCATAGGAAACACCCGCTTCGTCCGCCGTCCATAACGCCTTTCGCACATTGATCGACCCCGGCCGCCCAAGAATGCGGATCGGCGCGCTCACTCGCCCGCCTTCGTCCACGCTGCGAGCGCGTTGCCGCATGGGTCGGTGAAATGAACCCGCCGACCGCCAGGAAATTCATGCCTTGCGCCGATGACGCCGCCGGCCTCGACGATGCGCCTTTCGGCCGTTTCGAGATCATCCGCATAGAGAATAACGATCGTGGAGCCCGGCCGCGGCTCCTCGCCGCCGCGGACGCCGCCGTCGAGCCCCGCGCCCTCAAAGCTTGAATAATCGGGACCCCAATCGTGGAAGCTCCAGCCGAACGCCTCGCGGTAGAACTTCTTGAAAGCCGCGAGATCCTTCGCGGCGAATTCGACATAGTCGATGCGGTTGTTCTTGGGTGACATGAGGGTGGCGAATGGCGAATGGCGAATGGCGAATGGCGAATGGCGAATGGAAGATAGGGCGACGGATTTTCCGGCGCCACCGCTATTCACTCCTTGAAGAAAAAGGGCGGCCCCGGACGAGGCCGCCCATTTTCGCTATCCCCTCTAAGCAACGCAGGCGCTTTGAGATCCTGATTAGCCTAGAACTTTATTGAGCTCTCTATGACGACAGTGGCGGCTTCTTCCTGTCCGCCCGCCGTCGCCGGCTTTTTGGATTCGACATATTGCGCGGCGGCGCCGATCGTGATGCCGCGGCCGACAAAATAAGTGACGCCCGCCTGCGCGGTTTGGGTGTCGCGGAAGACAGTCGGCGCAACCGGATTGGGCGGGGCGGCGACATTGGCTTCCGCCTGGCCGTAACCGAGCATAACGCCCCAGTCGCCCTTGTCCTCGCCGGTCTTGAAAGTGATGCCGGCGTCAAAGGCGAGATAGCCGTCTTCGTCGAAATCGGCGAGGCCGGAATTCGTCGTCTTCACCGAACCGCCGACTGTGAGGCCGCGAAAGCCGAGATTGAGGCCGAGCGCGTAGGCGCGATAATCGTCATAAACCGCCGAGGGAACAAGCGCGTCTTCGTTCGCCGACACATAGCTCGCGCCGACGCCGAGGAGGAGACCGTTCCGGCCGCCGACCTGTTTCTGGTAATACATCGCGGCTTCGACAACATCGTCCCAGCGCGACGCGTCGCCAAGGAGCTGCCCGTTCGGCGCGATCATCAGGCGGTCTTCCGGCGAGCAGAGATCCTCGCCGCAATGAGCGAGCGATGGGCTGTAAGAAACGCCGAGCTGGAGCCCGCCGAGGGCGCCGCCGAGGAAGTTCGCAGGCGGAAGATAGGTGAATTTCGTCGAATAGCCCGAGAAATCGTTGACAGTGTGAACGTCGTTAAGGCCGGATAAATCCGTACGCCAATCATTGACGTTGACGGACTGGAAAATCGTCGGCGCCGTCACCGCGAACGTGCGGCCGACGCCGTGGTCGCGACCGACGATCAGCTGGCCGAAGCCGCCGCGCACATAGCCGTAGGCGCCCTGGAGATAGGCGTCGCTCGTCAACGGCGCGATCCCGCGCGGGCCGCCGATGAGAAGCGAGGAATAGCGCCCCCCTGCATAAAGCTGGTTCGGCTGCTGGCCGTCGAGGCGGCCTTCAATCACGGCGCCAAGTTCAACGCCGTTGGCGAGGACGGTCGATCCCTTGACGGCGATTTCAGCGTCGGCGTCCGCTTTCGCCTCGCCGTCGGAGACGCCGGCCGCGGCCGACGCCTTGCCTTTGACCTCGAGTTTGATCGGGTCGGCGGCGAAAGCCGGCGCTATCGCGAGGACAGAGGCCTGCCCCGCGACAAAAACCGCCAGAAATTTCGACCGACCGTTCATCTTCCCAACCAGACCCGCCGGAAACCCGGCTGCATTCTTTATTCTGGAAGCAAAATGAGCGCCTTGCGGCCTCTTTTTCGCCTCCTCCCGAACCCGTCCCGTCGCCCTTCTTAAACGGCGGCGGCAAAGAATTCCGGCGCGCCGATCTTCATGCTTCGCGCAAGCCGCATTAGCGCGGCAAGCGAGCGCAATCGAACTTCACCCCGATTGACTGGTCGGGGCGCGGCACACTCACAGGATGAATTAAAGCCCCTCCGCCGCCCGGGTCAAGGAAAGCGGCCCGTCACAGTTGTCACGCCGCCGGTTTGTGGTAGGAAAGCCACGTTCGCGGAACCTTCCGCGTTTCAGGATGGAACAATTCCCCCAATGAGTCCCAAAAAGATGCGTTCGTTCAAGGTATTAGCGGCGGCAATCGCGGCCGGCGCGCTGGTCGCCTGCGGCGGCGGCGACAAGGGCGCGGTGTCGCGCGACGCGACGCTCGTCGGTGGGAAAGGGGCGACAACGGTCAACCGCTATTTGTGGTCCGCCTCGCTTGAAACGCTCGATTTCCTCCCCGTTTTTCGGGCGGATCCGATCGCCGGACTCATTGTCACCGACTGGTATTCGAACCCGGAAACGCCGAGTGAACAATTCAAGGTGTCGGTCTACATCCTCGACAGCGCGCTCCGCGCCGACGCGTTGCGTGTTTCGGTCTTCCGCCAGACGAAGGATGAAGCGGGCCAGTGGGTCGAGGCGAGCGTCAACCCTGCGACAGCGCGCGAAATCGAGAACGCGATCCTGACGCGCGCGCGTCAGCTTCGACTGAACCAGATCGACAATTGAAGGGCTTGGGTGTCAGGTTTTAGGGGTTAGGGACCGGCGCCGGATTAATTGGACCCTGACCCCTAAAACCTAAAACCTAAAACCCAATCCCCGATCAATGGCCCGCTACAATCCGAAAGACATCGAACCGAAATGGCGAAAGCGCTGGGATGATGCGCACGCGTTCCTGACTAGTTCGGACCGTTCGCGGCCGAAATACTACGTGCTGGAGATGTTTCCCTATCCGTCGGGGCGCATTCATCTCGGCCACGTCCGGAACTACTCGATGGGCGACGTCATCGCCCGCTTCAAGCGCGCGCGGGGCTTCAACGTCCTCCACCCAATGGGCTGGGACGCCTTCGGTTTGCCTGCGGAAAACGCCGCCATGCAGACCGGGGCGCATCCCGCGACGTGGACCTACGCCAATATCGACGCGATGCGACGCGAGCTGAAGGAGATCGGCCTCGCCATCGACTGGAGCCGAGAATTCGCGACCTGCGACGTTCAGTATTACCGCTGGCAGCAAAAACTCTTTCTCGACTTCTGGAAGGCGGGCCTCGTCGAGCGGCGGGAGAGCTACGTCAACTGGGATCCCGTCGACATGACGGTCCTCGCCAACGAGCAGGTGATCGACGGCAAGGGCTGGCGCTCGGGCGCGACGGTCGAACGAAAGAAGCTGTCGCAGTGGTTTTTGAAGATCACGGAGAAGGCCGAGGACCTCCTCGCCGCGCTCGACGACGGCCGCCTCAAAGGTTGGCCGGACAATGTTCGTCTCATGCAGAAGAACTGGATCGGCAAGTCTAAAGGCTTGTCGATGCGGTTCCGTTTCGTGGGCGGAATATCGGGGCCCGGTGGTTCGCGCGAGGTCGAAATCTACACGACGCGCCCCGACACGTTGTTCGGCGCCTCGTTCATCGCCGTCGCGCCCGATCATCCGCTGGCGCAGGCCCATGCGGCGAACGACAAGGCCGTCGCCGACTTCATCGCCGAGTGCCAGAAGACAGGCACCTCACAGGAAGCGATCGACAAGGCGGAGAAGAAAGGCTTCCGGCTGCCGCTCGACGCCGAGCATCCGTTCGTTCCGGGCCGGACGCTTCCCGTCTACATCGCGAATTTCATCCTGATGGGCTACGGCGCGGGCGCCATCTTCGGCTGCCCGGCGCATGACGAGCGCGACCATGAGTTCGCAAAGAAGTATCGACTCGATATCATTCCTGTCGTACTGCCGCCGGGCGCGGACCCGCAGACGTTCTCCGTCGCGGACGAGCCCTATGTCGGGCCGGGGACGCTCTTCAATTCGGATTTCCTCAACGGCCTTCTTGTCGAGGAGGCGATCGACGCTGCGATTTCGAAGATCGAGGCGATGGGCGCGGGGCAGGCCGCGACGCAATACCGCCTCAGGGATTGGGGCGTCTCGCGCCAGCGCTTCTGGGGCTGCCCGATCCCGGCGATCCATTGCGAGACATGCGGCGTCGTTCCCGTTCCTGAAAAGGATCTCCCCGTCAAGCTTCCCGAGGTCGACGCAAGCGTCTTCAAGATTCCGGGCAACCCTCTCGACCGCATGCCCGAATGGCGGAATGTTCCGTGCCCTGAGTGTTCCGAGCCGGCGCGGCGCGAGACCGACACCTTCGACACCTTCATCGATTCAAGCTGGTATTTCGCCCGTTTTGCGACCGACCCCGCGTCTTGGGAGAACGGCCCCGTCGACAAGACGGATACGGACTACTGGCTCCCGGTCGATCAATATATCGGCGGCATTGAGCATGCGATCCTGCATCTTCTTTATGCGCGGTTTTTCAGCCGCGCGATGAAGGATGCGGGCCATCTTTCGGTCGATGAGCCGTTCGCCAACCTCTTCACACAAGGAATGGTGACGCACGCGACCTATAGGGACGCGAACGGCCAATGGCTGCTGCCGGAAGAAGTCGTGATCGAAGACGGCGAGGCGCGGCGGGTCGGGAGCGGTGAGCCCGTTCTCATCGGTCCCATCGAAAAGATGTCGAAGTCGAAGAAGAACGTCGTCTCGCCGGCGGAGATCGTCGAGAAATACGGCGCCGACGCGATCCGCTGGTTCATCCTGTCGGATTCCCCGCCCGAGCGCGATGTCGAGTGGACGGATGCGGGCGCGGCCGGCGCGTGGAAGCTCGTCGCGCGCATCTGGGATAGTGTCGAGCCGGCGAAAGGCGCGATGACGGCGCACGATCTTTCGAAGCCGCCCGCGGATGCGAACATCGAGCTTCGCCGCGCGACGCACCAGACGATCGCCGCGGTCACCGAGGACATCGAGCATTTCCGCTTCAATAAGGCGATCGCACGGATTTATGAATTCCTGAATACGTTCAAGAAAGCCGCCGCCCTTCGAGACGCCGCGCTGCGCGCGGCTCCTCAGGGTGAGGCGTCTCCTAACCCTCATCCTGAGGAGCCTTCGACGCGCAGCGGCGAAGGCGTCTCGAAGGACGCGGACTGGGCCTATGCCGAAGCCCTCTCAGCCCTTGTCCGCCTGATCGCGCCCTTCACGCCGCACCTTGCGGAGGAATGCTGGGAGGCGCTTGGCGGCGAAGGGCTCGTCTGCAACGCCCCCTGGCCCGAGGCGGAGGCAGCCCTCCTCGTCAAAGACACGGTGATCCTCCCCATTCAGGTCAATGGCAAGCGCCGCGCCGAAATCTCGGTCGCCGCCGCCGCCGATTCCTCCGCGATCGAGGCGATCGCCCTCGCCCACCCCGAGGTGAAGCGGCATATTGCGGAACTGACGGTCAGGAAGATTGTTGTCGTTCCCGGCCGGATCGTGAATATCGTTGCGAATTGAATCGGGGATTTTGATGAAGCAGGATTGGTGCGCGCGCCTTCTTCCCCCGCTTGCGCGGAGGAAGCGGCCCGAAGGGCCGACGGGGGCCCTTTCCGCGCGCCCTGCCTTCGCGGATGGAGCGCCCCCCCTCAGTCACGCTGCGCGTGACAGCTCCCCCGTAGACGGGGGAACAAAGGAATTCCTCGGCGCGCTGGCCGCCCTTACCCTTTCAGGCTGCGGGTTCCAGCCGCTCTATGCGACCGATGACGGCGCCGCCGCCGGCCTCCGGAATGTGGCGCTCGTCAGCGTCGAGGCCTCTGAAGAAATCGAGCCGATTGTCGAGCGAGCCTTTGCGCGGCGGACGGCTCGCGATCCCGCGGCGGCGGAATACGACCTTTCGCTCAAGGCGACCGAACAGGCCGAGCGGCTCGCGGTTCAGATCGACGCCTCCGTGACGCGCTACAATTACCGCCTCGTCGGCAGATACACGCTCGTCGAGCGCGGCGCCGGCAAGCGCTATACGGGAAGCGTCACCTCGATCGCCTCCTTCAACGTCGTCAACTCGCAATATTCAACGCTCTACGCGGAAGAGGCGGCGCGCGAGAAGGCCGCGACCCAGCTCGCCGAAGACATCGAGCGCGACATCCTTCTTGAACTCTCCGCGGCGAACGAGCGTCCCGCCGGTGCGCGGAAATGACGGCGCTTAAAGGCAAGTCGATCGACGCCTTTGTCGCAAGGCGCGATCCGAAAATCGCCGCCGTCCTTGTCTACGGGCCCGATCTCGGTCTTGTCCGCGAGCGCGCCGACGCGATCGCGCGCCAGGTCTGCCCGGATTTCAAGGACCCGTTCAATTATATCGAGCTCAACGAGGCCGATCTCAAAACCGAGCCCTCGCGCCTCGCCGACGAAGCAGCCTCCCTTTCGATGATGGGCGGCGAGCGTGTCGTCCGTATACGGACGAGCAGCGAGAGCGCAACGCCGGCCGCAAAGCTCGTCGTTGAAGGGCTTGATGGGGGACATCTCAAGACGAATGGCGTCGTCGTCGTCGAGGCGGGCGACCTTGCGAAGAGCTCCGCGCTCCGCAAGCTCTTCGAGACGTCGAAGGCCGCCGTCGCTCTTCCCTGTTACGCCGATGCGCCGGCGGACATCCGCGCAATCGCGATCGAGGCCGCGCGCGCCGAGGATCTCCGCTTTGACGAAGACGCGCTCGATCTTCTCGTTTCGCTTCTCGGCGAGGATCGCGGCCTTTCCCGGTCGGAAATCGAGAAGCTCATCCTCTTCAAGGGCCCGAAAGCGATTCGGGCGAAGTCCGGCGGCGCACCGGCGACGATCACGCTTGATGACATACGGGCGAGCCTTGTCGACACGGTTTCGGACGCTGCAGGCGAAGCGGCGAGCGCGGCCGCTGACGGCGCGGCCGCGCGCCTTGCGCGGGCCCTCCACCGTCTCGCGGGGGCGGGCGCCAGCCCCATCGGCACGGTCCGGGCCCTCCAACGCGAGTTTTCTCGCCTGAGGACCGCGCGAGGCTACATGGCGGAAGGCGCGAGCGCGGAGACGGCTGCGGCGAAGCTCCGCCCGCCGGTGTTCTTCATGGAGAAACGGGCCTTCGAGACAAGGCTCGGCCGCTGGTCGCCGGCGAAGATCGACGCCGCGCTCGACCTTCTCCTTGAGGCCGAACTCGGCGCGAAATCGACCGGCCTCCCGGACGCCGAGATCGTCGAACGCGCAGCCCTTCGCATCGCCGCGATGGCGGGGCGGTAACTGTCAGACAATATCGACCGGGTAGCGCCGATGCCCGCGCCTGATGCGGTATATCGCGAAGTTGCGCGTATCGAGTGTGAAGATTTTCCGCGTCTTCAGCGCTTCCGCCGCTGCGATGAGCGACGCGTCGGCGAAGTCCATCGGCAGGTCCCGGTATTCCTCCATGAGGTCGAAGGCGCGGTCGATGTGATCGCTCGCCATCTCCACAATGGCCGCGCCGCCGCGGCGCACAAATGCGCGGAGCCGGCTCGAGTGTTCGCTTTGCGGCGCCAGAAGATGGAAGCACTCGGTCAGAACCGGCAGCGTCGTCGCGAAAGGTCCGCCGAGCGATTTCAACCTGGTCGCGCAGGCCTGATGGTCCCGTTCGGATCGCCTGAACGCCGCGATGAGAGGCCCGGAATCGATGAGGATCATCGCCTGGCGGAGCGTCGCTTGTGCTTGGCCTCGATGATCGCACGAACGCGCTCGCTGACATGGCGCGCGTCATCCGTCGGCGGCTCGGAGCGCTCGCCCTCGCTTTGCGCCATGATCTCGCTGTAAAGGTCGGCGCCGCTTTTTTTCAGCGGCGCCGTCTCGGCGATCAGGTCGCGCTTCGTCTGCAATGATTCCCGCAACGCGCGCGAGGCGGACCAACCTGTCGCCTTCTGAATGGCTTTCAGATTGCGCCTGTCTTCCTCGCCGAGCCGGACCGAGATCGTCGTCATGCGCCAAAATGTAATACGCCGCGTATGACAGTTCAAGGCTCGGCGACAGCCGCTGGCGCGGCGCGGGGGCGCACGGTCTTGCTCCGTATACGGATGTCGCCGGAATTCCCGCCCCGGGGCGCTTTCGCGCCGGCGTTTTCCCCGTTCTGACGAAAACGGCTTAACTCGTTGATTCCAAAAGCAAACAAAAATCCGTCCCACCCCCTTGCGGCGCCCTTACGATGATTTTTGCGCTTGTGAGGATGAGCAAGGATGAGGATCGTCGGCAGAAATCGGGTGACAGGTTTTCGCGCGGAGGAACGGGCGGCCGCCCCCGTTTTTCCGCGCCGTCAATCGCGGTTAATTGGGCGCCCTTTTCCGGCGGCGAAAAGGGCGCCTTTTGCGGCTGAACCCCGCGCGGAATGCGGAAAATTCAGGGTGACGCGACCGCGGGCCGCGCTAAACTCCCGTCCCCATCAGCCGCTTGCAGACGTCGTCGAGCTGATCGAGCGAGCGGTAGGCGATCGTGACGACGCCCGAGCCCTTCGGGCTGTGGTCGATCGAGATCTCAAGCCCCAAGGCCGCCGCAAGATCGGCTTCGAGCGCCCGCGTGTCGGCGTCTTTCTTTCCGGGCACGGAGGGTTTTGCGGGTTCGCGGGCGATCCCCGCCGGCCGCTCGGCTGGGCCCTCGTTCAGCCTCCTGACGTAGCGCTCGGTGTCGCGGACGTTGAGGGCGTGCTTGAGGACGAAGGCGAGCGCCTCGTCGGGGCTTTTCGCTGCAAGGAGAGCGCGCGCGTGCCCCATGGTGAGAGCGCCTTCTTCAAGCGCCTTGCGGCATTTGGCGGGAAGCGCCGTCAGCCGCATCATGTTGGCGATGTGGCTTCGCGATTTGCCGACGGCGCCCGCGATCTCTTCTTGCGTGCGGCCGTGAATCTCGGCGAGGCGCGCGTAGGCCGCCGCTTCCTCCATCGGGTTGAGATCGACGCGCTGAACGTTCTCGATAAGGGCGATTTCGGAGGCTTCCTTGTCGTCGAGCTCGCGGATGACGACAGGCACGTCGTGGACGCCGGCGCGCTGCGCCGCCCGCCAGCGGCGCTCGCCGGCGACGATTTCATAGGCGGCGCTTCCGGCCGGACGGACGAGGATCGGCTGCAAAAGCCCGCGGGCGCGGATCGAGCTTGCAAGCTCCTCAATCGCGTCTTCGTTGAAATGCCGGCGGGGCTGGTTCGGATTGGGCTTCAGGAAATCGATCGGAAGTGTCAGCGGCCGCCTGCCGCCGGCGTCGCGCTGATCGACAGGCTCCTCGCGGCGGAGCGCTGGAACATCGCCAAGGAGCGCATCGAGACCGCGTCCAAGACCCCTCGCCTTCTTCATCGCGTTCATAGACGCCCCTTACGCCGCCTTGCGCGCGCTGCGCTCGCGCTGGATCACTTCGCTTGCGAGCCGGATGTAGGCCTGGCTCCCGGCGCATTTGAGATCATAGAGAAGCGCCGGCTTGCCATGACTCGGCGCCTCGGAAATCCTCACATTTCGCGGAATGACCGTCTCGTAGACTTTCACGCCCATATGCGCGCGGACGTCCGCTTCGACGGCGCCGGCGAGATTGTTGCGGGCATCGAACATGGTGAGGACGATGCCCTGCAGTTCAAGGCGCGGATTGATCCGTCCCCGGACGGTCTCGATCGTGCGCATGATCTGCGAGAGCCCTTCGAGCGCGAAGAACTCCGCCTGCAGCGGGATGATGACGGCGTCCGCCGCCGCCAGCGCGTTGATGGTGAGAAGGCTCAAGGAGGGCGGGCAATCAATGAGAACATAGCTCGTTTCGGGGGCCGTCTTCAGATAATCGGCGAGCGTGTCGGCGAGGCGGAAATGGCGGCGCTCGGCGTCGATAAGCTCGACCTCGGCGCCGGCAAGATCAACGCCCGCCGGCGCAAGCCGAAGGCCCGGTATGCCGCTTTCAACGACCGCTGCCTCAAGCCGGTATTCGCCCATCAGCGCGTCATAGGTCGTCACCGCCCGCTCGGCCGCCTCCGACCCGAGGCCGGTCGAGGCGTTCCCCTGCGGGTCGAGATCGATGAGGAGGACCTTTTCGCCAACGGCCGCGAGCGCAGTCGACAGATTGATCGCCGTCGTCGTCTTGCCGACGCCGCCTTTCTGGTTCGCGATCGCAAGGATGCGCGGACGGGAAGAACGATAGGCGGCGTCTTCGGTCACGACGGATTCCGGGACTCAAGAAGGACGGCGGACGCCCTTCGGCTTCAGATTGCGGATGACGAGAATGGCGGAGCCGGGGCTCGTCACGCTCGGCCGCTTTTCAAGGTTCATATGCCAAGATTTAGCGGCTGCGGTCAATTCATCCTCAACATCTTGTCCCTTCGGAAAAATCAGGACCGTCTTTTCACCCGAAAATTCATGCGCGTAGCCGAGGAGCTTATCAAGTTGCGCGAGGGCGCGGGCGGTTACAACATCTGGCGGGGAAATGGTAATACTTTCAATGCGTTGCGGTATGACCCGCGCATTCGTCAGCCCCATCGCATCAATCGCGGCTTGCAGGAAGGCGGCCTTTTTGCCGATCGATTCGACAAGACTGACCTTCAGTCCCCGCCCCGCCCCCATCGCCGCGAGGACAAGGCCCGGAAAACCGGCGCCGCTGCCGAGATCGACGAGCGTTTTCGCGCCCGGCGGGATGAGCGCGAAAAGCTGGGCGCTATCGCGGTAATGCCGCTCCCAACGGTCGGGGACGGTCGATCGTGCGATGAGATTGTGCCGGGAGGACCAGTCAAGGAGGGCTGCGTCAAAGGCGAGCAGCCGCTCGAGCGTTTCACGTGAAACGCCATACTCGGCCGCGAGCTCATCCGGGCCATAGGTCATCCGCGTCAACCCGCCGCGCGCTCATTCTTCTTCAGCCAGGCGAGGACCACGGCGAGCGAGGCTGGCGTCACGCCTTCGATACGCCCAGCCTGCCCGAGCGTCGTCGGACGCGTCGCAACAAGCTTTGCGCGCACCTCGCTGCTGAGGCCCTTGATTTCGCCGTAAGGGAGGTCCGCGGGGAGGCGCAGCGACTCATCCCGCTTGAAGGCGAGAATGTCCGCCTCCTGCCGGCCGAGATAGCCGGAATAAAGCGCCTCAATCTCGATCTGCTCGGCGATATCGGCGCGGAAGGAACCCGCCTCGGGCCAGATTCGTGCGAGGTCCTTCAGCGCCACACCCGGCAAAGCGAGGAGGTCGAGCGCGCTTCGTCGACGGCCGTCCCGATTGACGGCCAGTCCGAACTTCACCGCTTCGTTCGGGGTGAGACCAGTCTCCTGCGACCACATGCGCGCATCCTCGAGCAGTTTCTGTTTCACGTGAAACGCCTCCGCCCGACGGGCGCCGACAAGACCAAGGCGTTCGCCCGCTGGCGTCAAGCGAAGGTCGGCGTTATCCGCGCGGAGCGTCAGGCGGTATTCCGCCCGGCTCGTGAACATCCGATAGGGCTCGGTGACGCCGCGTGTCACGAGATCGTCGATGAGGACGCCAATGTAGGCCTCCGCCCGATCGAACAGGATCGGCGCCGAGCCGCCCGCTTTCGCAGCGGCATTGGCGCCGGCGACGATCCCCTGCGCTCCCGCCTCCTCATAGCCGGTCGTTCCGTTGATCTGTCCCGCGAGAAAGAGGCCCGGGAGGCGTTTGGCCTCGAGCGTCGGATAAAGCTCGCGCGGATCGACATAGTCATACTCGATCGCGTAGGCGTGGCGGATAACGCGCGCCTTTTCGAGGCCAGGGATGGTCTTCAGGAATTCGTCCTGCACCTCTTCAGGGAGCGAGGTCGAAATCCCGTTCGGGTAGACCGTGTCGTCGTCGAGCCCTTCCGGCTCCAGAAAGATCTGGTGGCTCTGCTTCTCGGCAAAGCGGACGATCTTGTCCTCGATCGACGGGCAATAGCGCGGGCCCCGTCCCGAAATGCTTCCCGAATAGACGGCCGACCGTCTGAGATTTTGCGCGATGACCGCATGCGTCGCAGCCGTCGTGTGGGTGATCCCACATTCGATCTGCGGGACACGGATGCGGTCGGTGAGAAACGAGAACGGGATCGGATCGGCATCCGCAGGCTGCATTTCAAGGCCCGACCAATCGATCGTCCGCCCGTCAAGTCTCGCGGGCGTCCCGGTCTTGAGGCGACCCATTGCAAAACCGAGAGTGTAGAGCCTGTCGGAAAGGCCGATCGCCGGCGCCCCCCCCGCTCGCCCGGCGGGGATGCGCTTGTCGCCGACGTGGATGACGCCCTTGAGGAAAGTGCCGGTCGTCAGAACGACCGCGCCTGCGCGATATTCATTGCCGGCAGCGTCGCGGATGCCGAGGACTCTGTCGGGAATCGGGAATCGGAATTCGGGATTCGAAGTGTTCCACGTGAAATCCCGATTCCCGATTCCCGATTCCCGATTGCCGTCTTCAACGATCAAATCCTCAATGGCGGCCTCGACGACATCAAGCCCCGCCGTCTCCGCGATCGCCGCCTGCATATGCTGACGGTAGAGCTTGCGGTCGGCCTGGGACCGCGGCCCCCTCACCGCCGGACCCTTCGACCGGTTCAGCATCCGGAACTGGATGCCCGCCTGGTCGATGACCCGCCCCATCAGCCCGTCGAGAGCGTCGATCTCGCGGACGAGGTGGCCCTTGCCGAGCCCGCCGATCGCCGGATTGCAGGACATCTCGCCGATCGTCGCCGCCTTGTGGGTGGCGAGAAGCGTTCGCGCGCCCATGCGCGCCGCCGCCGCTGCAGCCTCGCAGCCGGCGTGACCGCCTCCAATCACGATGACATCGTACGTCTTCATGCGCGCTCATATACGCTTACGCCCAAAGAAATGAAGCGCCCGCCGACTTTCGGCATGCACTCTGCAATTAACGTCTCATTAAGGGGGATTAACGGGGGACCGTTCGAATTGGAGACCAGTAATGGGAAGGGCAGGCGCCGTGAAATCCCGTCCGCAAACCTCGTTCGGCAGAGCGCCCCAAGCGCAAACTCCCGACGAACGCCGCCTGCGCCTGCAGCTCGCCCGTCGTCTTCAGGAGAAAATCGCAAATTATGAGCGCGCGGCGCGCCGGCTTCATGTGGCCGGGGAGGACGACGCTGCGGCCCTCCTCGCCAAGGCCGCGAGGAACTTGCGCCTCATCACCGCACGCGTCTGACCGCCGATTTCACGTGAAACAGGCGCCGCTATTTCCCGATGCAAAAGCTTGAAAAGATTTGTTCGAGCACGTCTTCGACCCCGACCGCGCCGGTGATCTCTCCGAGCGAGCGCGCGGCCATCCGAACATCTTCCGCGGCAAGTTCCGGCGCTGTCGCAAGGCTCGCGAGCGCGGCTTCAAGAAAACTGATCGCCGCCTCAACCGCGGCGGTATGACGGACGCGGGTGAGGATGGCGTCGTCAGAGCGCATTCGCGAGGCCAGAGCGTGCGTCAGCGCATCGACGAGCGCATCGATTCCTGCTCCGGTCCTGACTGACACGGCGAAGGAGGCGGCGCCCGCCATGCCCGCCATCCTCGGGGCCGGCGCAACATCGATCTTGTTGAAGACGACAAAATCGCCCTCGCGGAGAAGCGAGACCGGAAGATTTCCGCCCTCCGCCGCGGCCCTACCGGGGTCAAGCGTTTCACGTGAAACATCAATCATCAGTATGCGGATGTCAGCCCCCTCCGCCGTCATCCGTGTGCGCCTCATCCCCTCAAGCTCCACCGTATCCGCTGCGCTTTCGCGCAGTCCGGCCGTATCGAAGAGAGAAACCAGCATCCCGCCGAGATCGAGGCGGACTTCGATGACGTCGCGCGTCGTTCCCGGCGTCTCCGCGACGATCGCCCGATCCGATCCTGCAAGCCGGTTGAGAAGCGATGACTTTCCTGCGTTCGGCGCGCCGATGATTGCGACCCTGACGCCTTCGCGTATGGCTTTGGCGGCCGCAGACTGCGCCCGATAGCGCTCAAGCTCGCCGATCAGCGCCTTGATCTCGGGGCCGGCTTTCGCCGCGATCGCCGCCGGAACATCTTCTTCGTCCGGGAAATCAATATCGGCCTCGAGCGGCGTCAGGATCGCAAGAAGCCCCTCTCGCCAATCCTCGGCGACCGCCGAGAGCCGCCCGCCAAACTGACCCAAAGCCTGTTTTCGCTGCATACTCGTTTCGGCGTCGAGAAGATCGGCAAGGCCCTCGACTTCCGCGAGATCGAGCTTGCCGTTGAGGAGCGCCCTTTTTGTGAACTCGCCGGCCTCCGCCGGCCGCGCGCCGAGCGCGGACAAAGCCTCGTAAATCGCCGCTTCGACCGCCGGGCTCCCATGCAGATGGAACTCGGCGACGTCCTCGCCGGTGAAGCTATTGGGCCCCTTGAAGAGTATGACGAGGCCCTGATCGATGAGATCGCCCGCAAGATCCCGAATTGATCGCAAAGCGGCCCGCTTCGGCGCAGGAAGCCGGCCGCAGAGCGCGGCGGCGGCTTCGAGCGCCTTCGGACCCGACACGCGAATGATCATGACGCCCGTCCGCCCGGCGCCTGAAGCGCGGGCGAAGATCGTAGCGGGAATCGGGAATCGGGAAGCGGGAATCGACTGGTCGTCCTCCCGATTCCCGGTTCCCGGTTCCCGGTTCCCGGCTTTCACTTCTTCTTCGCCGGGCTGCTCGCCGCCGCCCCGCTCATCGCCGCGCCGAAGAGGCCCGAGAGAGCGTCCATGCCCTTCCCGCTCATTTCCATCCATTGCGCGACCATCCGTTCGGGATCAGCGAGCGTGTCCATCTGGTCCCTCGCCCGCCGGGTCATCTCGGCGACGACCATATCGTTCAGCGGCTGGACATCAGGCATCCCGAAAAAGGCGCGCGCCTCCTGCGGCGTGCAGTCGATATTGATCGTAAAGCGCATGAGCGGTGCTCCAATGGCGGCCAAACTCAATGATATGGGGAAACCGACGTTTCTTCAAAGATCGGTTTTTGCGTCCTTGAGGAAACGCCGGATCGCCGCTTCATCGCGCTTGAAAAATGTCCACTGCTTGATGCGCTTTCCCGACACCAGCCCCGCCGCTGCAAGAATGCGCAAATGCTCGCTCGCTGTCGGCTGGCTGACGCCGAGCTTTTCGGCGATGAAAACGCCGCAGACCCCGTCCTTCACAAGATCGCCGTCAACCTGCGGGGGAAAATGCGCTGCGGGATCCTTCAGCCAGTGAAGGATCTGCAGCCGCCGGCCGTTGGCGAGCGCGCTGAGGACCTTCAGCCGCTCGGCCCTGTCGTCCGCGTTCGCGTCATCCCCTATTGACATTTCGCTAATTAGCCATTAAACGAATTTATAGTCAAGCCCATCCCCGAGCGGACCGGCGCGCGAAAGGCGGCGGATTTCCGGGGGGCAGACCACCGGGGCGCAAGACGAGACAGGAGCGGCCTGCGCAATGCGGAAATCAGGAGACCGGGCCGGAGCGAAGGACCAGGAGCGGCGGATGAGTGCGGATTTTGCGACAAAAGAGAAGATTGCGGAGACAGAGCGCCTCATCCGCCCGCATATCCGCCAGACGCCCGTCGCCATCATCATCAGCGGCGCCAACACGACCGCCGTCAGTTTCGCCGCGTGAAGGAAAATCATCCATGACCCGCAAGCTCAATACCCGCCAGGCCGTCGATCTCGAGATTTCCGCGACCAAGGATCTCCCGTTTTCCCCGGCCGTTCATGCAGGAAAAGCCCTCTATCTCTCCGGCCAAGTCGGGGTCGATCCCGAAAGCGGCGCCCTCGTCAGGGGCGGCGTCAGGGCCGAGGTCGAGCAGATTTTCAGGAACATCGCCGTCGTTCTCGCCGCCGCCGGAAAGGACGTCGGCGATGTCGTCAAGGCGAATGTCTATCTCGCCCATATGGACGACTATGCGGCGATGAACGACGCTTACTCGCGCGCCTTTGAAAAGCCTTACCCTGCGCGAACCTGCGTCGGCGTCGCCGCGCTCCCCTTGGGCGCACGCGTCGAAATCGAAGTCATTGCGCGCTGATCCATGCGAGAAGTCGTCCTCGCCGCGATCGGCGGCCCTGAAAATTTCACCTTCCGCGAAAGCCCGCCGCCGGAACCCGCCCAAGGGAAGATCCGTGTCCGGAATAACGCGATCGGCGTCAATTTCGTCGACATCTATCAGCGCCGCGGTCTTTACCCCGTCGATCTTCCATGCGTCCTTGGCGAGGAGGGCGCGGGCGTTGTCGCCGCAGCCGGCGAAGGAACGCCTTTCATCGCCGGCGACCGCGTCGCCTATCTCTCAGGCTCGGGCGCCTACGCCGAGGAGACGATCGTCGATGCGGCGCGCGCGGCGCGAATCCCGACGGGTCTTAGCGACGAGACGGCGGCGGCCGCATTCCTCAAGGGCCTCACCGTGCAGATGTTGCTTCGACAGGTCTATCCGCTGAACGCGGGGGAGACGGCGCTCGTCACGGCGGCGGCGGGCGGCGTTGGAACCCTCCTCTGCCAGTGGGCCGCCCATATCGGCGCGCGCGTCATCGCGATTGTCGGCGACGCGAAGAAAGTCCCGGCGGCGAAAGGAAACGGCGCCCATGACGTCATCGACCGCAGCGCAACGCATGACACCGCCGGCGCTGTCCGCGCACTGACGGGCGGACGCGGCGTCGACGTCGTTTATGATTCCGTCGGGGCGGCGACTTTCGAGGCCTCGCTCGACAGTCTTGCGCTCCGCGGCATGATGGTGACCTACGGCAACGCCTCCGGACCGGTTCCGCCTTTCTCGCCGCTTGAACTGACGCGGCGCGGCTCGCTTTCGCTGGCGCGCCCATCCCTTTTTCACTATGCGACGCCGGACCGCCTGCCGGCGATGGCGAGCGAGCTTTTCGATCTCCTTGAGCGGGGCGTGTTGAAGCCGACGATCGCTGCGACATTCAAGCTCGATGATGTCGCCGATGCGCATCGCCTCCTTGAAAGCGGCAAATCGGTCGGCGCGATCCTCCTGAAACCCTGACGCTCGCTTGGCGAAGGCGGCGCGACGCAGCTAAAACCAGTCCCCAGTAAGACATCAGCCGGAAAAAATGCAGAAAATCATTGCAGCGGCCGTCCTTCTGCTTACCGGTTGCGCAGCGCAAACCGGGAACGCGCCCGCCGGTCCCGCGCGTCAAGGCGGCTGGAGCATCACGCCCGACGGCGGGCTCAACGCATTTTTCGATTGCCTCGAAGACAGGGAAATCGCACTCGTCGCCGCCCATCGCGGCGGGCCGGCGCCGGGCTACCCCGAAAACGCCATAGAGACTTTCGACAAGACGCTTCGGGATCTCCCGGCGCTTCTCGAGGTCGATGTCGCAACGTCGGCCGACGGCGTTCTCTATCTCATGCACGATGATGCGCTCGACCGGACGACGACCGGCGAAGGCTCCGCCAACGCGCTGGCGTGGGCGGCGATCCGCAATCTTCGGCTTGAGGACGAAAGAGGCGAGGCGACGGATTTTCACCCCCCAAGTTTTGAGGACGCGCTTCGCTGGGCGAAGGGGCGGACGATCCTTGAAGTCGACTTCAAGAAGACGACGCGCTTTGAGGACGTCATCGCCGAAATCGACCGTCAGCAGGCGGAGGACCGCGTCATCCTCATCGCCTATACGCTCGCTCAGGCCGAGCGGCTCCATCGCCTCGCGCCGGACGCGATGATCTCCCTTTCCGTCTCGACCCAATCGGAACTCAATCGCGCCGTCGCGGCGGGCGTGCCGGCGGACCGCCTTCTCGGCTTCACCGGCGTCGACGATCCGAAGCCGCGCCTCTTCTCGATCCTCAACAATCAGGATATCGAGGTCATCTTCGGCACGCTCGGCTGGAAAAATTCGATTGACGCGGAAATCGCGGCCTCCGGCGACGACAGTTTCTACGCAACCCTTGCCGGCATGGGCGTCGACATCATCGCGACTGACCGGCCCACGAAGGCGCAGGCGGCTCTCGATGCGGCAGGGCGCAGCGTCAAAGCGGGCGTATGCGGCGTCAGACAAACTGAAGGAGATTCGCCTTGAAACAATGGTTCCTGCTCGTCGCGCTCGCACTAGTCGCGTGCGGAAAAAAGGAAGATGCATCGCCCGCTCCGGAGAGGACGGCAGCAGCGGAGCCCCAGGCAGCCTCGGATCCGATTACGCCCGTCGCGACCGAAGCGCCCACCGGCGAATACAGGCTCGACAAATATCATGCGAGCCTTGTTTTCACGGTCAATCACATCGGCTACTCAAATTACACGGGCTCGTTCGACAATTTCGATGCGACGCTCGCCTTCGACCCCGCAGCCCCCGAAACCATGTCCGTGACGGCGACGATCGACGTCGCCTCCCTCGACATTCCAACCCCGCCGGAAGGATTTTTCGAAGAACTGAAAGGGCCCGTCTGGCTTAACGCGATTGAGTTCCCGGCCATGACCTTTCGCTCGACGAGCGTTGCGCTCACCGGCCCCAACGCGGCGCGCATCGACGGCGAGCTTGAATTTCGCGGCGTCACGGCGCCGATCGCGCTCGATGCGGCGTTCAATGGCGGCTATGCCGGCTTTCCGCCTTACGATCCCAATGCGCGCATCGGCTTTTCTGCGAAGGGATCGCTGAAACGCTCGGTCTTCGGCGTCGTCTACGGCATTCCCTCCGCCGAGCAGCCGGTCGGCGTCGGTGATGATGTCGCCTTCGAGATCGAGGCCGAATTCATCGGCCCGCCCGCGCCGCAACAGGCAGCGCCGTCAGAGCCGGCGCGCTGAATTGCACATCCCCTCGCCCGCTTGTGAAAAGACTTGCGTGGCGCCGCGCCGCCCGGTCCGCGACAGTGGTCGCGAAGCCTCTCCGGTTGCGTCATGCGTATTGCGTTATTCCTGCTCCTTGCCGCCCTGCCCGCGAAGGCGACGGAGCCTTCGCCTGTTCTTGTCGAACTCTTCACGTCCCAAAGTTGTTCCTCCTGCCCGCCGGCGGAGGCGAATTTTCGAAGGCTTGCGGCGCGCGCCGACGTCGTCGCGCTCGAATGGCACGTCGATTACTGGAACGACATTTCCGTCGGCGCGGATGGGCGCTGGCGCGATCCCTTCTCCTCAGCGGCGAACACCGAGCGCCAACGCGCCTACAATCTGCGCCTGCGCCGGCGCGCAACCGTCTACACGCCTCAGGCGATCATCAACGGCGCGACGGAAACCGTCGGCTCGCGCGGAGCGGAAATCGACGCTCTCGTCGCCAAGGCGGAAAGCGATCCTTCCGCGTCGCTCGCCATTGAAAAACGCGGCGAGGGGTTCTCGATCGACGCGGCGGGCCCGAACGGCGCCGAGCTTCTCTTCGTGCGTTTTGTCCCGAGCGCTACGACACGCGTCGGCGGCGGAGAAAACGCCGGCGCCTCGCTCGCCGAGAGGAACGTCGTCACGCGCGCTGAAACGATTGCGCGCCTCGGCGCTCACGCCGCGCAATTCGCCGTCAAGGCGCCGCCCGCAGGCGAGCGCTGCGCTATTCTTCTCGAGGCCGCGGATGGCGGGCCGGTCTACGCCGCGCGTTATTGTCCGTGAGGCCTCATTCCGCCGCGATCGCCGCGGCGGCGAGATTTTCCTTCGTCGGAAGGGGTTTTTCGAGTTCCGCCCAGTCGATCAGAACGTCGCCGGCGAGGTCTTCGTAACGGAGCGCGCCGAGGGCCTCATATTTCGGGCGGACGCGGTCGGTCAAAAGCCCGACGCGCTTCAGGTTCGGCATGATCCGTTCAAAGAGCAATTCGCGGAAGAGGCTGATGACGGTCGAATCGAGCACATAGGCGCGCGCCTTTTCTATATCGAAGCCGTATTCCTTCGCGACATCCATGCCGAAGAGACGGTCACGCATGACGACGCAGGCCTCGTAAGCGAAATCCGCGCGCGCTTCGCGCTCTTCCTCGGGAAGGATTTTGATCCAGTCTTCGAGGTAATTGACGCCGAAGGCGACATGCCGGCCCTCGTCGCGCATGACGAGCTCGACGATCTGCTTCATCAGGGGGTCCTTCGTCGTCCGCGTCATCGTGTTGAAGGCGGCGAGCGCAAGCCCCTCGATGATGATCTGCATACCGATGAATTTCAGATCCCAGCGCTCGTCGGCGAGAACCTTGTCGATGAGCGCCTTGAGATTCCTGTTGACCGGATACATCATCCGGCAGCGGCGGCGGAGGTAGCCGTTGAACGCCTCGACATGGCGGGCCTCATCGAAGGTCTGCGAGGCGGCGTAAAGCTTGGCGTCCGCGGTCGGCGCGCAGGAAACGAGCTGCGAGGCGACGAGAAGGGCGCCCTGCTCTCCGTGGAGGAACTGGCTGATCGTCTGCGCATGGCCCTTCCAGGAGAAGGCGACCTTGTCTTCAGGGCCCAAGGCCTCGTATTCCGGATAGCCGTTGAACGCGCCGATGTCGGGAATCATCGGGAAATCGTTCATGTCGCACGGCGCATCCCAATCGACGTCGAGCGTCGAGTTCCAGTTGTGGACCTTGCCGAGCTCGTAAAGCCGTCGGATTTTGGCGTTGGCGCTGTCGTAATCCCAGTTGAAGGAGCCCGTCAGCGGCGTTTTGAAGATCTCTCTGATCGTCTCGATGTCTTCGGGACCAAGCCTGCCCACGATTTCATCCTCACCGAACCGGCGAACCTCCTGCGGCGGACCGTCAACGATTTTCACGCGCATAAAACCTCCCAGCGGATCAGGGCGGTAAACTATCGGGTTTACCTGCCGCAGTTTTGATCCTGATCAAGGAACGCTCGGGTTGGCGGCGGGGCCCGGCGCGGCGATAGTGCGCCGCCAAACCGTTGGAGCCTTCCCATGCGCCAGATCGCCCTCGCCGCCGCGCTCGCCGCCTTCATCGCCCCCGCATCGGCGCAAGACCTCGGTCCGGGCGCAAGGCCGGTCGGCGCAGATTGGTCGCGAAGCCCTGTTTACGCGCAGCACGGCATGGCGGCGACGGCGCAACCGCTCGCCTCGCAAGTCGCAATCGACATCCTCAAGAAGGGCGGCACCGCCGTCGACGCAGCGATTGCGGTCAACGCAACCTTGGGGCTGATGGAGCCGACTGGCTGCGGCGTCGGCGGGGACCTCTTCGCAATCGTATGGGATCCGAAGACTGAGAAGCTCTACGGCCTCAACGGCTCGGGCCGGTCGCCGATGGGACGAACGCTCGGAGAGACGATCGCGAAATCCGCCGCAATCGTCGGCGAAGGCAAAGGAATCCCTCCACTCGGCCACCTTCCCGTCACCGTCCCGGGAACGGTCGACGCCTGGTTCGAGCTCCACGCGAAATTCGGAAAACTCCCGATGCGGACTATTCTCGCGCCCGCCATCGGCTATGCGAAAGGCGGTTTTCCGGTCTCGCCGGTCATCGCGATGTATCTCGACCGCAATTTCAAGGGCTTTGAAGCGCGCGAAGCGATGATCGGCGATTTCTCGAACGCGCGCGCAACCTATTTCGCGAACGGCGCGCCGAAGGCCGGCGGGATTTTCAAAAATCCCGACCTCGCGAGGACGTATGAAAAGCTCGCGAAAGACGGGCGCAACGTCTTCTACAAGGGCGAGATCGCAAGAACGATCGACGCCTATATGAGGCGCATCGGCGGCGATCTCCGCTATGAGGATTTCGCCGCGCATTATTCGGAGTGGGTCGATCCCGGTTGCGTCGACTACCGGGGATACGACGTCTGCGAATTGCCGCCGAATGGGCAGGGTTTCGCAGCGCTCCAGATGCTCAACATCCTCAAAAACGTCGATCTGAAACAATGGCCGCGCGGATCGGCCGAGGTCTTCCATTACATGGTGGAGGCCAAGCGCCTCGCCTTCGAGGACGTCGCCCGCTACTACGCCGACCCCGAATTTTCCAAGGTCCCGACCGGCTGGCTCTTGTCGGATGAATACGGCAAGGAACGTTTCGCGCTCATCGATCCGAAGAAGGCGATGGCAGCCCCCACGCCCGGCCTCGCGCCGAAATTGGAGGGCGAAGGCGACACCACCTATTTCACCGTCGCCGACAAGGACGGAATGATGGTCTCATTGATCCAGTCCAATTATCGCGGCATGGGCTCAGGCCTCGTCGCCGACGGGCTCGGCTTCATGTTTCAGGACCGCGGCGAATTGTTTAATCTGAACCCGGATCATCCGAACGCCTATGCGCCGGGAAAGCGCCCGTTTCACACCATCATTCCCGCCTTCGTGATGAAGGATGGCAAGCCTTACATGTCTTTCGGCCTGATGGGCGGGGGGATGCAGCCTCAAGGCCACGTGCAGATCGTCGTCAATTTGATCGATTACGGCATGAACCTGCAGGAGGCCGGCGACGCGGCGCGTTTTCATCACGATGGCGGCTCGCAATCGACGGGGATCGATCTCGACCCCATCGGCAAGCTCGAACTTGAACCCGGCGTTCCTGCGGAAACGGTCGAGAAGCTGAAGGCGACGGGCCACAAGATCGAAATCGTCGACAACGGCATTGTTTTCGGCGGCTATCAGGCGATCCTGCGCGATCCCGAAACCGGCATTTACGCCGGCGCGACGGAGATGCGGAAGGACGGGACGGTCACGGGGTATTAGAGTGTGCAGCTCGATGGAGCGGAAAATGAAACGTCTGCTGCTCGGCGTTATCGCGACGTTCGCCTCGGCTTCGGCCTTCGCGCAGGATCATCTCGAACCCGAAGAGTCGGTTTTCCAGGGCCGCGCGGCGAAATAACAATTTAAACCCCAAACACCCGCCTCGCATTCCCGCCCAAAAACGCCGCCTTTGTTTCTTCATCAAGCCCCAGCGCATCGAGCTTTTCAAAGCACCGTTTCGCCGTCAGCATCGGGAAATTGGTGCCGAACATGATGCGGTCGCGCCCCTCGCCCTTCATCAGCTTGACGAAATCCTCCGGCAATCGGTGCAGCGCATAGGCGCTGGTGTCGATGTGAAAATTCCTGAATTTGCGGATCATCGTCGCGACTTCGTCAAGCCACGGGAACCCGACATGGCCGCCGACGACGACAAGCTCCGGGAAATCGATCATCACGTCTTCAAGATAGGGGATCAATCGTCCGGTCTCGGAGCGTTTAAGGGGTCCCGTGTGTCCGATCTGCGTGCAGAACGGCAGGCCTTCGTCGATGCAGGCCGCATAGACCGGGTAATAGCGCCGGTCGTTCGGCGGCAGGTCCCACAGCCACGGCACGATCCGCACCCCGACGAATTTCCCGGTTTTCGCCCGCGCGCGAATGTCGCGCACCGCCGCCATCGGATCCGAAAGATCGGCGCCGACGAGGCCCTTCAATCGCGCCGGCGCCTTATCCACCGCCCTCTCGACCTCGTCATTGGAGATGAGATCGCCCTTGGGCGACGACCAGCCGGAAATCAGCGAGACCGAAACCCCCGCCTCGTCCATTGCGGTGAGCAGCATTTCGACCGGCGTATCTTCTGTCGGCGTTTCTTGCGCCGTCCAGCGCATCAGGCTCGCGAGCCACTTCTCGCGCCAGAACCGCGCGGTCGGAATTTGCGCCCAGACGTCGATTATCTTGGCATCGGTGGTTTGCATGGCGACCTCCGCTGGAAACTATTGGGCGAGGGTCGCCTAAACGCAATCCAATGTAGCAGCGCCTCAATCAGCTGCGATCAGTCGCAATCTGCGCCGGTCTTACAGATGCGAGACGGCCCCTCTACGGCGATATTGAGTTTCTCGTTCACTGTCAGCAGCCAACGCTGATCTCCGCCATCCGTGGCCGCCACATCAATCGCCACCGCCGCGACGTTCAAATCTTCGCACCAGATTGTTACGTCATTGATTTTTGCACTAGTTCGCCGAATGTCGCTCAAAATGGCTGAAATATCCTTTTTCTTCCCCGAAAATGATACGTATCCTTCGAGCCTCTGGACCCCCTTGGCCCAGCTGTTTGCATATTCGATCTCCACTTCCACTCGCTCACAGAGGGCGCGTCGACTTCCGCCGTCGGTCAGCGGCACGGGCCTCTCGATCAAAATGATGTCGGTGTCTTGCGCTGCCATAAAGCCGACTGCCAATAGAACTGAAAGCATATTATGGCTTCCTTCACTGACACGCGGCGCTGACAACGTCAGCGGGCGGATTGGTAGAAGATCGTTGACTGGGCGGCGTATAACGATACGCGCGCATCACGCCCCATCTGTCAATGATGTAGAGCGTTAGTCTAGACGGATCGACACCCTGAGTGACTAGCTGATCTGCCGTCGACCAATCAGCGGCCGACGGCCGCTTGTTCGCATTGTCCGTTGTGGAATTGCCGGAATAGGTGTGGGAATGGACAATCGCAACAATTTGTGCGTTTGTCGCCCCAATGCTGTTTCTGGACGTGGTAAGATTTGTCGATGGTTGCGGGCTTTGGTTATATGACTGGCCCTGAACAACCGATCCAGACTCAATTCCATTTCCTTTGTCAGCGAGAACTGCGCCGTATTCAGTCTAATTTTTGGTGGCGTCGCCAAGCCCGTCCGTGTCGATGGCGCGCTTATCGCCAAGGCCGCATCAACCGCCGCATTATCAACGTCGCAATTGACCGCATTCGGCTCAAATTCGACGAACTCTTCATTCGCCGGTTCAAACTCGGTCGATGGCGCCGGATTCCGAATCGGGATCGCAACGGCCGAGTATTGCGGTCCGCCGCTCGTCGACCACGTGCCTGTGCAGATATTGTAGGCACAACTCCAGCTGTCAGGATATGACGCCAGAGACGAAGTCGCCATTCCGCCTTCTATCGCCAAGACGATAGCCGCGCTGGTAGTGCGCCGGCATTTCATGAATCTCTCCCCCCGTTGCGCAACTGCATTGCGCAGCCGGTCTTGACTGCATCATCAAGACACCGGGAGAGTTGAACCCCTCAATGGCAACTTACGTATTCATCGAATCGAAGAAATCCTGATTGGTCTTCGTCTGGCGGAGCTTGTCGAGGAGAAAGTCGATCGCATCCGAGGTTCCCATCGGGGACAGGATGCGGCGGAGCACGTAGACCTTTTGCAGCTCGTTCTTCGGAACGAGGAGGTCTTCTTTTCGCGTGCCGGATTTCGCAATGTCGATCGCCGGGAAGGTGCGCTTGTCGGCGACTTTCCGGTCAAGAACGATTTCCGAGTTGCCGGTGCCCTTGAATTCTTCGAAGATGACTTCGTCCATCTTCGAGCCGGTGTCGATGAGCGCCGTCGCGATGATGGTGAGCGAGCCACCCTCTTCGATATTGCGTGCGGCGCCGAAGAAGCGCTTCGGCCGCTGGAGGGCGTTCGCGTCGACGCCGCCCGTCAGCACCTTGCCCGATGAAGGAACGACCGTGTTGTAGGCGCGCCCCAACCGCGTGATCGAATCTAAAAGAATGACGACGTCGCGCCCGTGTTCAACGAGGCGCTTGGCTTTCTCGATCACCATTTCCGCAACCGCGACGTGGCGCGTCGCCGGCTCGTCGAAGGTCGAGGAGACAACCTCGCCTTTGACCGAGCGCTGCATGTCCGTCACTTCCTCGGGACGTTCGTCGATCAGGAGAACGATCAGATAGCATTCGGGATGATTGATCTCGATCGAATGGGCGATGTTTTGAAGGATGACGGTCTTGCCGGTTCTTGGCTGCGCGACGATGAGCGAGCGCTGGCCCTTGCCGATCGGCGCCACGAGATCGATGACGCGCGCGGTCAAATCCTTCTTTTTCGCATCTTCGGTCGAGACGATCTCCATCCTGAGCCGTTCATCGGGATAGAGCGGCGTCAGATTGTCGAAATGCACCTTGTGGCGGGTTTTTTCCGGATCCTCGAAATTGATTGTCGAGACCTTCAAGAGCGCGAAATAGCGCTCGCCCTCCTTCGGGCTCCTGATCTCGCCGATGACGGTGTCCCCCGTCCGAAGCGCGAAGCGGCGGATCTGCGAAGGCGAGACGTAGATGTCGTCGGGGCCCGGAAGATAATTTGCTTCCGGCGAGCGCAGAAAGCCAAAGCCGTCAGACAGAACCTCGAGCACGCCGCCGCCGTTGATCTCGACTTCCCTGTCCGCGAGCTCTTTCAGGATCGCGAACATCATGTCTTGGCGGCGCATGGTCGAGGCGTTCTCGACCTCGAGTTCTTCCGCAAAAGCGAGAAGGTCGCCGGGCGTTTTCGCCTGTAGCTCTTCAAGGGAAAGCTGGGTCGGGATAGCCATGGGAGGTCCTTAAATGGGCTGGCGGCGCTCGCCGGGCTGGGCGAGGCCGATATGGTCGCGGGGATGATCGATCCGAGAAAGGCGACGGTCAGGGTCTGACCCCTAACGCCGCGCGAAGGAGAGTTCGCCCTCAATATAGGAACGGGTCTGCGCGCGTCAATCGCTGCCTGGCAATCCCCCCTGCGGCCGGCCAGCGCGATACGCCTAGAACGGTTTTACGACTGCCATGAAGAGCGCGACGAGCATCATCAGGAACGGCGCTTCATTCATGATCCGCCAGAAGCGTTCGCTCCTCGGACGCTCGCCGCGTTCAAAGGCGCGGCGTGCATTCGCATACAGCCCGTGAATTGCCGATATCCCGAGAACCATCGGCAGCTTCACATGGAACCAGCCGGCGCCGAGGAGCGAGGGCTTGGCATAGAGCATGAGGCCGGCGAGCACCCATACCGCCATCATCGACGGGTTGATGATGCCCTTGAGGAGCCGCCGCTCCATTTGCATGAAGAAGCGCTCCGCCTCCCCGCCTCGTTCCGCTTGATGGTGGTATACGAAGAGCCGCGGCAGATACATCATGCCCGCCATCCAGGCGATCACCGCCGCGATGTGCAGCGCCTTCAGCCAGAGATAATTCTCGAGCAGGAATTCGCGCATCCCCTACTCCGCATCCCTCACGATCTCGACGAGCCTAGCGACGTGTTCCGGCGGCGTGTCGGGGGTAAGGCCATGCCCGAGATTGAAAATGAAGGGAACGCCGCGGAACGTCTCACAGAGCCCCCTTGCGCCGGTTTCGAGGTCGCGTCCGCCCTTAACGACAAGCATCGGATCAAGTCCGCCCTGGACTGTCGTATGCGGCGAGAGCGTTCGACGCGCAATGCTCCATGGCGTTGAGAAGTCGATGCTGAGCCCGTCGCAACACGAAAGCCTTGCGTAATCTTCCGCCATCGCACCGGCGCCTTTTGGAAAGAAGATCACCGGGGTTTCAGGATGAGCGGCTTTGAGCCGGTCGCCAATGCGTGCAAGCGGTTCGATCGAGACTGCACGCAGCACATCTTCAGGAAGCCCGCCCGCCCACGTGTCGAAAAGCTGTACGGCGTCGGCGCCGCTTTCAATCTGACGGGAAAGATACTCGACCGTCGTATCTACCAGGATGTCGATGAGCGCCGAAACAAACTCCTGTTCGTCATACCAGTGCTTCCTCAGTGCAGCGGGATCCTTATGCGGACCGCCGGTGAGCATGTAGGTTGCAACCGTCCATGGCGCACCGGCAAATCCGATCAAAGCTTTTTCCGGCGCAAGTTCCTTGCGAACACGTGCGACCGTTTCATAGACCGGTTGCAGCCTTTCATGGATATTCCGTTTCCGGAATACATCAAGATGCGTCGGCGCTACGGGCGGATCAAGATGCGGCCCCTCACCTTCCGCAAAGGATAAGTTCTGCCCGAGCGCAAACGGCAACAGCAGGATGTCAGCAAAGAGGATCGCTGCATCGAAATCAAAACGCCTGATCGGTTGAAGCGTCGCCTCAGCGGCAAGATCTGGATTGTTGCAAAGATCAAGGAACGAGCCGGCCTTCGCCCGGAGCGCACGATATTCGGGTAGATAGCGTCCCGCCTGACGCATCAGCCAGATTGGCGGGATGGCCTGAACCTTGTTGTTCAGAGCCGATAGCAGCGCGCTCGTATGTTTGAGGGTCTGATCGCCCAATCTGTTAACTCCTTCTTAGGGATTCTTAAGAAAGTATGAATCTAAAAGTAGTGCTGGAATGCCGGGGAAAACTCGGCACGCCAAAGCTTTTCACAGGATTTCAGAAGTTGATCCACAAGAAATGGCAACAAGAGCGACCGTCAAACCGGGTTCGGGAAAACCCGGATAGTGCATTGATTGCACGTTGTAATTATTCCAAGCGCTGCCTGCACGCAGGTGGTCCTTCCTGAGTTCCGTGACCACAGGTAGCACTACTTTCCTCTTTGTCATTATGCCCTCCAAGGTGGGCGCCGGACGTGAGTCGTGCTGAGAGTTAACGCACGAGCGACAGGAAAATAGCCCTACCAGCCCGAATTTCCATACGTTACACAGGGACGACGCCAAACTGGGTAGAACGATTTTCCTCCGGACGGATTACTGATGGCTGGCCAGTCCCGCGTCCTCGCGAGCTACTTTCACGTTCATCTCGTTTCAGACTCAACTGGGGAAACACTGAACGCGGTCTTCAAGGCGGTGACCTCGCAATTCGCTACGGCCTATGCGTTTGAACACATCTACGCACTAATCCGGTCGCGTACGCAGATGGAGCGCGTGCTCGCCGACATTGAAACAGCGCCCGGTCTCGTTCTCTACACTGTCGTCAATCCGGAATTGCGACGCCTCCTTGAGGCGCGCTGTTCGGAACTCCAGACGCCGGCGATTTCGGTGATTGACCCCTTTATCGAAGCCTTTTCTGACTATCTCGGCCTCAAGCAGACTCGCCGCGCAGGCGCGCAGCATGAGATGGATGACGCGTATTTCAAGCGTATCGCGGCGATCGACTACACGCTTGCTCATGACGACGGTCAAATGACTTGGGATCTTGAACCGGCCGACGTGATCCTGGTCGGAGTCAGTCGCACGTCAAAAACGCCGACCTGCATGTATCTCGCGAACCGGGGCGTCAAAGCGGCTAACGTTCCCTTAGTCCCGGGAACAGAGCCCCCCGCCGCACTGTTTTCGGTGCGAAAGCCTCTTGTGCTCGGGCTCATCGCAAGCCCGGAACGATTGGCGCAGATCCGCCAGAGCCGCCTTGGCGGCATGAATGCAGTAGAGCACGCGGATGATTATTCCGATATCGAAACAATAAGGACAGAAGTTCTCCGGGCCAAGCGTCTCTACACCAAGCATCGCTGGCCCGTCATCGACGTTACGCGAAAATCGGTCGAAGAGACTGCGGCCGCAATCCTGACAAAGCTCTCCGCGCGACGGAATGAGCCGTCGTGAAGCCGCGTCTCATCCTCGCTTCAGGAAGCGCCATCCGTGCGCGCATTCTGGAGGCCGCGGGTGTTGACTTCACTATTGCGCGCCCCAATGTCGACGAAGACGCGATCAAATGTGCTGCGCTCGAAGAGGGTCTTACCCCTCGCATAACAGCTCAGCGCCTCGCCGACGCCAAGGCTCTGGCGATCGACGCAGGCGCTGATGCGATCGTTCTCGGCTCCGACCAGATTTTGGCGTTCGAGGGAAGGGCCTTCGACAAACCTCGCTCGATGGCGGAAGCGCGTGCGCGGATCGCCTCTCTGCAGGGACGGCGACACTCACTCATCAACGCGATTTCGATTGCGCGAGGGCAGGCCATCGTCTTCCGGCATGTCGACGAGCCAATGCTATTCATGCGAACGATGGGTGCAGACGAGATTGACGCTTATCTCAACGCCTGCGGGGAGGAAGTCCTCGCGAGTGTCGGCGCTTATCAGGTTGAGGCGCTTGGCGCGCATCTTTTTGAGCACATTGAAGGGGACTATTTCGCGGTTCTCGGCCTGTCGCTCTTTCCGGTGCTCGGCTATCTTCGCCGGGAGGGGCTGCTGGCGTTCTGAATGGCCGAAGAGATACATCATGCGATGAAAGAGGCGCCACGCCTCGCCGCCGTTATCGGTTGGCCGATCGCGCATTCTCTGTCGCCGCTTATCCATGCAACCTGGGCGGCGAGGGAAGGCGTGAAAGCGTATTATGCGCCAGTCGCCGCCAGGCCGAGTTTTGACGAGTTTGCGCGTGTCGCGGACGGCCTTAAGGCCGCTGGATTTCGCGGCGTGAATGTCACCCTTCCGCATAAAGAGCATGCGCTGCGCTACGCGGGAACGGCGAGTGAAGAGGCGACGCGCGCAGGCGCCGCCAACATGCTGAGCTTCCGCGCTGACGGGACTTACGCGGAGAATTCCGACATTGCGGGATTTGCCGCTTCGCTCGCTGAAGCAGGCGGAAAGCGAGCCTCCGCGCTCGTCATCGGGGCGGGAGGCGCAGCGCGCGCCGTCCTCGTCGCCCTTTACAAAAAATGCGACGTCAAGACGATCTTCCTTGCCAACCGCACGCGCGCGAGGGGTGAGGAAGTCGCCGCTCTCGTCGGCGCCGAGACGATCGACTGGGAGCGGCTCAGCGAAAAAATTCCGCAAGCGGACATTATTGTCAACACGACGACGCTTGGGATGAGCGGGCAGGGCGATCTCGCCATAGCTCCCCGGGAGCTCAATCCCGAAACTGTCGTGTGTGACATTGTCTATTCGCCGCTTGAAACGGCGCTCTTAAAGGCGGCGCGAGCGAGAGGGTGTAAGACCGTCGACGGGCTGTCAATGCTGATGCATCAGGCGGTTCCAGGCTATCTCGCCTGGCTTGGAACGAAAGCTGTCGTTGACGCTGATCTTCGCGCCCGGCTCGAAGCGACCTTGAAGGCGAGGGGGGAATGATCACCGTCGGCCTGACCGGCTCAATCGGCATGGGGAAGTCAACCGTACTCTCGATGTTTGCTGGCGAAGGCGCTGTGACCTGGAATGCCGATGATGCGGTGCATCGTCTCTATGCGAAGGGCGGGGCGGGGACGAAGATGGTCGCAACGCGCTTTCCGGCCGCAATCGCCGGCGACGCCGTCGATCGCGCCGTTCTTTCGGCGCTCGTCATCGACGAGCCTTCTGCGCTCGCTGATCTCGAGATGCTCATCCACCCTCTTGTTTCCGCCGATCGCGCGCGCTTCCTCGACGATGCGGCGCGTGCTGGCGTCGACATTGCGGTTCTCGATATCCCGCTGCTCTTTGAAAAAGGTTTGGAGAAATATTTCGACGCCGTTGTCGTCGTTTCTGCGCCGGCTGACATCCAGAGAGCGCGCGTCATGGCTCGCACCGGCATGAGCGAGAGGAAATTCCGCGCAATCCTCATGAAGCAGACGCCAGACGCTGAAAAACGCCGGCGCGCGGACTATGTCGTCAACACCGGCGCCAGCATTGAATCAACGCGCAAAGAAGTGAGGGCGGTCATGCGCGATTTGAGGACACGATTCTTCCCGACTTGAATGCTTCCTCGTGCGGATTTCCTTCCGCTTAGCTGCGGCGTCACGAGCGTCCTCTACAACGGTCGAGGCGCCTGTGTCGGGATTCGTCGGGGTTAAGCAGTTAGAGAGGAGGCTCAAGCGTTGCGATGAAGCGGCCGACATCCGATTCATCATTGTAGAGATGAACGGAAAAGCGCAGGCTGCCCACTCGCTGGCCATGCGCGATTTTTCATCTCTAAGCGCAGCCGACACCTTGTCGATTTCACGCGGACGGATAATGAAGGGGCGGCCACGCTCGCCTGCCTTGGTCCGAGTGCGGCAGGAGGCCGACCGAATGCGACAGGGAATAGGGTCCGGCGGGCCTGTTGAATTCGCCTGTGAGCATACGGCAGAATGCGATTCGACAGGTTTCAAAGTCAATGCGAGGTGCGATGCGCGGTTATTTCGGCGTCGGATCGGAACGAATCTCGAAGCAGATGAATCTCGGCGCCGTCATGCGCACCGCGCATGCGTTCGGTGCAAGCTTCATCTTCACTATCGGTTCGCGCCTCAAGGCGCGGGAGGCGGCGCTCGCAGACACGTCAAAGAGCGCGGAGCATGTGCCGCTCTACGAATGGGCGAGCGTCGAAGAAATGGCGTTGCCGAAACAATGTGTTCTGGTCGGCGTCGAGCTCGACGAGCGCGCAGTAGACCTACCGACTTTCCCCCACCCCTTGAACGCCGCCTATCTGCTTGGTCCGGAAAAGGGCGATCTTTCCGAGGCGGCGAAATCCAGATGTGCCCATCTTGTAAAGATACCGACAAAGTTTTGCGTCAATCTTTCGATCGCAGCGGCGATCGTCATGTATGATCGCATGCTCTCGCTCGGGGGCTACGAGCGTCGCATCTCGCGCGCCGGACTTCGTCTTACGAACAAATGATTATTGGCGAGTGACCAGTCACAATTGGAAAGCCGCTCCTGTGGGCGGCTTTCCAGAGTCAAAATCCGAGTGTCGCTCTAGCGACGGCTGCGTTTGGCCTTCTTCTTCGCCGGCCCTTTCTTCTTGGCGGTCTTCCTGGCGCCTTTCGCGGGCGCCTCAGCTTCGCCAAGTTTATCGAGCGCCTCAGCATAAGCGGCGAGCGCCTTCATGAATGCGCCTTGCTGGGCCTTCGGAAGCACGTTGAGGGCCGCGCTTTCAGCGCGCGCAACGCCCGCCATCGCCGAACTAAGGACGCGCCGGCCGGAAGCAGTGATGCTGACCGCGTTGGCGCGCGCATCTTCCTTGGTGCGGGAGCGCGAAAGATGGCCTTTTTTCAGCATCCGCGCGATCATGTCGGCGAGCGTCGAGCGGTCGATGCCGGTTGCGCGCACCAGATCAGTCTGGCTGAGGCCTTCATTTTTCGAGACGACGTGCAACACTTCAAACTGACGCGGCGTCGGGCCGTCAGCGCCGACCGCGTCGGCGTAGAGGTCGTGGGCGAATTGCTGGGCGCGGCGCAAGAGGTGGCCCGGTGATTTTCTAAGATCGTAGCTTGCCATGAATGGTGTCTCCCTTGAAGGTGCGGAGGGCCGGCGTTTCGGCGCTCAGGCGGGTTCATTTTGGCGTCGGGAGCGTCGCTTTCGCGAGGCTCCCCCGCCGACACGGACGGTTTTCACCGGATCGACCGGCTGGTCAAGGAATATCGTCCGTAATCGGCGATTTATCAATGACGGGCCCGATCACAATTTGGAATGCGCCTTGCGCGGACGATCAGCAGGCGGGATTGCTCGGGGGCAATGGATGGGACGCGGACGATGATTGAGAAATCCCCTGCCGGCGCGCATTTCCGGAAAGCAACGCTCGAAGGCGACGATCGTGAAAGGGACGTGTGCGGTCATTGCGGATTCATCGATTACAGAAATCCGAGGATCGTTGTCGGGTCGGTCCTTTCGTTTGGCGGCGCCATTCTGCTCTGCCGGCGCGCGATCGAGCCTCGGCGGGGATTTTGGACGCTTCCTGCGGGTTATCTTGAGCTTGGCGAGAGCATAGAAGACGGCGCCATGCGTGAAGCCTTCGAAGAGGCGCGCGTGCGCCCCGTTTTCGATCAGGTGCTCGCTGTCTACAGCGTGCCGCGGATCTCGCAGGTGCAAATTATGTTTTGCGGGCGGCTCCCATCCCGCGATTGCGCGCCGGGTCCTGAAAGTCTCGACGTCAGGCTCTTTGAATGGGGCGAGATCCCCTGGGCCGAAATCGCCTTTCCGTCGGTCGGCTGGGCGCTGCGGCAATGGAAGGAGATTGTTGGGCTTTCCGGGTTTCCGACGTTTTCAAATCCGAAGGGCGATCACTGATCCCTATTCCGCTTTCTTCTTATCGTCGGCGTGCTGCGCGAGGAAGGGGGCCTGCGCCAGCGCAAAGAGAACATTGACCGCCGTAAATCCCCAAATCTTGAGATTGACCCATTGCGCCTCGCCTGCGCAGACAGCAGCGGCGGCAAGGTCGCAATCGCGGGTCAGCCAGCGCCAGGCGACTTCATTGGCGAGCCCGAGCGTCGCAAAAAAAACGACATAGCGCCTCGTCAGCGTCCGCCATGCACCGTCGGGAAGGTGCAACGCGCCGTCGAACAGCGTGCGCAGAACGTTGCGGTCCGTCGCAAGCCCGCCGGCGAGGGTCATTGCGAACATGGCGTAGACGATGGTCGGCTTCATGTAGAAGAAAGTCTTGTTGTGAAAAATCAGCGTCAGCGCGCCGAGGACACCGATAGCAACGCCGCTAACGAACAGCATGGGCGCGACGCGGCGCTCTTTCCAGACGCTGTAGAGAAACGCGCCCGCATAGGCCGGGAGGAACGAGGCGACGGCGAGGAAGAGTTCGCCGCCCGGCTCTACCGCAAAATCGCGGCCGATCGCGCCGCCGACAATCGGCGCAAGACGCCGCCCGAAGAAATAGGCGATGAAGAAAACCAACAGCGGCCCGAAATCGACGAGAAACTTCGCGCGGCCGCTGAGCCGGTTTGGCGTTGGCGTTTTGCTCATTCCTCGCCTCTAGCGCTCGCTGCGCAGTGTTGAAAGCCCGGCGAGCGCGCGGGCGAAGGCCATCGCCTCAAAGGGCTGCAGGTCCTCGACTTTCTCGCCGACGCCGATGAAGTGGATGGGGAGCGGGCAGCGCTCGGCGAGCGCGACGAGGACGCCTCCGCGCGCCGTTCCATCAAGCTTGGTCATGACAAGGCCAGTGACGCCGGCGATCTCGCGGAAAGCGTCCGCCTGCGAGAGCGCATTCTGGCCGACGGTCGCGTCAAGAATGAGCAGCGTGTCGTGCGGCGCCGACGGATCGAGTTTTTTCAGGACGCGCACGATCTTTGCGAGTTCGTCCATCAGTTCGCGCTTGTTCTGGAGACGCCCCGCCGTATCGATGAGGAGAACGTCGAAGTCTTCGCGTTTTGCGCGCTCAAGCGCCTCGAAGGCGAGCCCCGCCGCGTCGGCGCCGGTCTCCTTTGCGAGGACGCCGGCGCCCGTCCGCTCACCCCAGATCCTCAATTGTTCAACGGCCGCAGCGCGAAACGTATCGCCCGCCGCAAGCAGCACTTTTAGGCCTTCCTTGCGATAAATGCCGGCGAGCTTCCCGATGGTCGTCGTCTTGCCGGCGCCGTTGACGCCGACGGTCAGGATGACATGCGGGCGCCGCGACGGATCGATGAGGAGCGGCCGTTCGCGGCCGGCGAGGCTCGCGGCGACAACGTCGGCGAGGGCGCTTTTCACTTCCTCATCGGTGACCTCCTTGTTGAACCGGTCGCGCGCGAGCGCTGTGCGGACGCGCGCAGCGGCGGCGATCCCAAGGTCTGTCCCGATGAGCAGCTCTTCTAGTTCGTCAAGCGTCTCATCATCAAGTTTTCGCTTCGAGACGATCGAAGCGACACCCTTGCCAAGGCGCTCCGACGTTCGCGCCAGCCCGCTCGCAAGGCGCGCGAGGAAGCCCTGTTTTATGGGCGTTTTCTCCGCCGAACCGTCAGTAGACGGGGCAATTCCGGAAGGAGGATGCGCTGCGTCGGCGCCCGCATCGGCGAGAGCGGCCGACGCGCCGTCGGCTTGCTTTCGTCCGAACAGGCCGGTCAAAAAGTTTTTGGGCTTTGTCATTTTTCTCTTGCCAGAACGCGCGGAGCAGCAACTTGTTTCACAACGGCTGATTTAAGACAGCCTTTTTGATGGAGAAGAGCATGGCCATGGCCAAAGCGAAAAAAGCCGCCAAACCGGCTGCAAAGCGCAAAGCGAAGAAGGCGGCGAAGAAACCCGCCGCCAAGAAGACTGCGAAAAAGGCGAAGCGCAAAAAGAAAGCCGCCTAAGGCGATCTTTCCGGACTTCCAAAGCCGCGCCCCCGGATTTCTCGCCAGGGCGCGGCTTTTTCTTTGCGCCGGCGAAGCCGCCGTCAGGCCGCATGAGATTCTCCCAGCAACATCTCACCATCGCGCGCCGCGATGCGCAGGCGCGCAATGTCGCCCGGACGATAGTCGCCCTGGTCAATCCGGACCGCGGCGAAATTCCCGAGCCGCGCCCGGCCGCCGCTTTCGACGATCGCCTCCTCAACGCTGCCTACCAGACTGTCGAGAAACTCACGCGTCGCAGCGAGGCCCGCCTCGCGCAGCCGGCGCGCGCGTTCCGCGATGACAGTTCCTTCTAGCTGAGGCATGCGCGCCGCCGGCGTTCCTGCTCGCGCCGAATAAGGAAAAACGTGCGCGTAATTGACGCCCGCCTCGCCGATGAGCGCAAGGCTTTCCTCAAACATCTTGTCCGTTTCGGTCGGAAAGCCTGCGATAAGATCGGCTCCAAGCGCAAATCCTTCCCTCCGCGCGCGCAAGGCGGCGGCGAGCGTGATGGCGTCCTCACGCGAATGCCGTCGCTTCATTCGCTTCAGAATGAGGTTTGATCCAGCCTGCAGCGACAGATGAAGGTATGGCGCGAGCCGCACATCGCCGGTCAACCGCTCGAAAAGCGCCGCATCGATCTCCGCGCAGTCGACTGAGGAAAGGCGCAAGCGGAAGAGTTCCGGAACGGCGTCAAGGATCGCGCCGACGAGGCGGCCAAGCCGAGGGGCCCCGTCAAGGTCCTGACCCCAAGACGTCATGTCGACGCCCGTCAGAACGATCTCGGCGTGACCGCTTGCGACGAGGCGGCGCACGCCCGCGACGGCGTCAGCGATCGGCACGGATCGCGACGGGCCGCGCCCGAAGGGAATGATGCAGAACGTGCAGCGATGGTCGCAGCCGTTCTGGATTTGGAGGAAGGCCCGCGCCCGGTCGCCATAGCCGTCAATGAGATGCGCCGCGTTCTCGCGAACGGCCATGATGTCGTTGACCGCAATCGTGTTTCGCGCGCCGGAAAGCGTCCGCCAGACCGCAGGGTCGAGTTTTTCAGCGTTCCCGAGAACCGCGTCGACCCCCGGCATGCCGGCGAACGCACCGGGATCGATCTGCGCCGCGCAGCCAGTGACGACAATTCGCGCCGCTGGATGGCGCCGCTGTGCGCGACGAATCTCCTGGCGTGTTTGGCGAACCGCCTCGTTGGTGACGGCGCAGCTGTTGATGACGACGGCGTCCCGCAAACCCGCCGCCTCGGCGAGGCGGCGCATTGCTTCGCCTTCAGCGAGATTGAGACGGCAGCCGAGCGAGATGACGCGCACGGCCTTGTCGCTCACGGTAATCGGGGCGGTTTCAGACATCGCCCCGCCTTTTAGCCGCGGACGGCTTTTTGTCGAGCGATGTCAGCTTTCCGTCGTCAGCAGAATGGCGAAGCCGACCACCAGAAATATGGCGAATGGGAAGAACGCGCCTAGCATCGGCGGGACGACGCCGAGCTTGCCGACGGCGAGCATCAGGTTTTCGGCGACGAAATAGATGAAGCCCAGCGCCGCGCCCGCGGTCGCCCGGACCAGCTGGTTTCCCTGACGGCTGACGCCGAAGCCGGCGATTGCGCCGAGAAGGGGCATCAAGAGCGTCGCCATCGGCTTTGAGAAGCGGCCGAGGAGCGACGTCGTCGCCGGCCGGGTGTCGGCGCCGTCGCGCTTCAATTGGCCGATCTGGCGGATAATGGTGATGAGGCTTGAGCGATCGGGATTGAGGGTCAGCGCAAAGAGAAGCTCGGGATTGAGCGATGTCGACCAAGTTCGAGACTCGCTTTCTTCGGCCGAGGCCGTCGCTGCGGCTGCATCGCGGACGTCGAAGAGTCGCCACGCGCCGTCTGCGAACAAGGCGGATTTTGCTTCCGTGATTGATCGGGCGAGGCCGCTATTGTCGAGATTATATATGACGACATCGCTGAGTCGCACGCCGTCGCTCGTTCGCGCCGCGCTCGCGGCGCTGACGATTTCGCCTTCATGAGTGACACGGATATTCGTTCGGGTCGCCGCGTCATGCTTCAGCCCGACCGCGAAATCGTTCGCCTCCCAATAGGCAAGCTCTTCAGCGCCGGAGACCACAATCAGTTCATGAAACATGAAGTGCGCTGCGGCGACCAGCGAGCATACGACCCCGATCGGCGCGAGCACGCGGTGGACCGACATGCCCGCCGCGCGCATGATGACAATTTCGCTTGAGAGATTGAGTGTGGCGAGCGTGACGACAATAGCGAGGAGCGCTGCGAAGGGGGTGAACTGGCTGGCGATCTGCGGCGCGCGCAACAGAATGTAGCGAAGAATGGATTCCGACGTCGCCCCTTCCGCCGCCATGATCGCTTCCGATCGGTTGAGGAGGTCAAGCGACTGAAGAACGATGACGAAAAAGGCAAGAAGCCCCAGGAACCGCAACGCGAATAGGCTTCCGACATAACGGATGAATACGCTGTCGAATCTTGTCATTGCGCCGCGCCCCGTCGCAACGCCTCGTTCTCGTCATCGAGGACGGACGGGACGCGGACGGTGTCGTCCTCGCGGCTCTCCTGAACTTTCGCATTGCGCGCCTGATCGATCGAGCCGCGATAAAGAAAGGCGCTGAGGCCGACAAAAAGCGCCATGAGCCCCCACATCGAGAGATACGGCGAGAGATAGCCGAGCGCCGCGTTGACGAGACCCCATTCTTCGAGAAGCTCATGGTAAACGATGAGAATGGCGACGCCGAGCACCGGCTTCAGATTCGATGTCTTTCGCCGGCTGGTGACGCCCATCGCAACCGCAAGAATCGGCAGCGTAAGGAATGTCAGCGGATGAATGATCGTCCAGTGAATTTGGGCCCGATAGGGCAGCCAGAGCGGAGAGGATCGGGCCGACGGCTCATTCAGCAGGGCGACGATTTCGGTAAAAGTGGCCTCATCCGCTTCGCCTCCGCGCGGGCGAAAAACGGCGATCGCCGGCAGGGCGATTTCAAGATCGAATGTCTCGAAATCGAGGGTCCTCAGCCGTTCGCCATTATTGTCGACAAAGAGCTGTCGGCCCTTCGACAATTTGAGGAGCAGGCGCGCGATGTCCGGCGTCGTGGAAATGCCGCCCTTTTCAGCGGTGATAACGGTGCGACGGCCGTTTCCTTCGCGCATTTCGAGGAAAATGTCCTGCGCCTCTTTGGCGGCCGCATCGACCGCGCCGAGCCTGATTGTGACATCGTCGGTAATGTCGACGAATTCGCCCTGCGGGATCTTGATCCCGAACGCGCCGCTCGTCACATCGAAGCGAATCCTGTCATATTCGTAGCGCGCGTAAGGCTTGATGTAGCCGACGAGCACAAAATCAAAAATTGCGAGGAGGACGAGGAGCGCGAAGATCGGGCGCATCAGGCGGCCGAAAGATGCGCCGCTCGACTTCATGGCGTCAAGTTCGCTCGACATCGAGAGGTTGCGGAAGGCCAGCAGAATCCCGAGAAACGCGCCAAGCGGCAGCGCAAGACTTAAATAATGCGGGACGAGATTGGCGAGCATCCGCCAGACGACGTCGACCGGCCCCTGCTCAGCGAGCACGAAATCAAAGAGCCGCAGCATGTGCTCAATCAAAAGCAACATCGCCGCCACACAGAGCGCCAGCGTTAACGGTGTTGCGACTGATCGCAGGATGTAGCGGTCCAGAAGACCCATCGGTGAATGCCGCCCTCTCGGGCTTATTGCGTGTCGAAACGGGGCCAGCGCCGTCTGTAGCGAATTCCGAGCCATCTAGAAAGCGCCCGAGGCTGGCTGGTGGTCGAAGCCGGCAGTCATGACAGGCGGTCGGTGCGAGAGCGCCGGATGGGCGCCTTGGCGACTGCGAACGGGCCGGTCGCGACCGGGGCGCGTTGCTTCAGAGCAAGATGGGTCGTTGCGAGGAAGAGCGCGAAGTTGAAAATCTGGGCGAGGCCGGCTTCGGCGACCAGCATGCCCGCGATCTCGGCCTCTGAGACGTTGACGACCGAAGCAAGGTGAAGGGCTGCGGTAAGAAACACGATATCGAGATTGGGCACAAAAGGAACGCGGCTGAGGACGAGCTGCAGGGCGATGAAGATGAACCAGGCCTGAAGCGGCGGCCCTGGTATCGCCGTCCAATAGAGGACGGCGTGAAGTGCGAGCATCAGCGCCATCCGCCCCCCATTGATCGCTACGAGCTTCGCCATGACGCCTTTCGGGAGATCAATGATCTTACGGCGAAAGAAGATGACCGCGACGGCAAGGCTCGCCGCCGAAATGAAAGCGAGCGCGAAGAGGATCGTTGATCCAGGAAGCGCGTTGAGATCGTCGACGAGATGCCCGTTGAAGAACAGCGCTGTGACGAGGAGCGCGGTCGCGATGTTGGAGACGAGCGCCGACACAAGATTGTTGTCCTTGACGCCGACGAGGATCCGCTTGTCCGAAAGGTCAAGCGTCCTTCGCGCCCACAGCGTGAAAAACGCTTCACCGGAATAGCCCATAACCGCGAAATTATAGACGCGCTTGCGGACGAAGGCGGAAAAATAGCGCCAAAGCGGCCGCCGCCAAACGAGCTCGTAAGTAGGTATTTCCGACAAAGGCAGCGCAAAATACCGGATTACGAAGATCAGGTAAAAAAATGGCGAGGTCGGCAGCGCATCCGCAACTTCGCCCCATCCGACTTTCGAGAGCCGGGCCACCAGATAGACGACGATGCAGGCGAGCAGGCCGTACTGGACTATCGCCAACGTGCGTCTGACGCCGGGCCGACGCGCGAAGGCGCGCGACTTCTCAACAAAGGCTGAAATCCTGGCTCGAAACGGCATCTCTTGGTTCCGCAAGGTGCGGGCGTGGCGGGGCCGCGTCCTAATGGCCGCTTTATGGGTATTTGTGAACTGATTGAGGCAACCTCCACAAAAGTGTCACATGCCGGGGCCAAGTGGGCGCCGAGAGAGGTAGTTGAAGGCTTGGCTTTATGCCCGCAAGAACTGGGCCCTGCGGCCGTTGGGGCGTCGTCATTCCCTTCTACAATGAAGAGGACTTCATCGCGCCGACGCTCGCTTCGATCACGTCGCAGACGCGTGCGCCCGATCAGATCGTTCTTGTCGACAATGGCTCGACCGATGGCTCGCGAGCCGTGATCGCCGCGTTCATGCATGATCGTCCGAACGTTGCCATCGAAATCCTCGACGAGCGGACCCCGGGGAAAGCGTCGGCGCTCAAGCGGGGCCTTGCGGCGATCGATACTGAATTTGTTGCGACCTGCGACGCCGATACGATCTATCCGCCGAATTATCTTGCAGTCGCTGACGCGCTTTTTGAAGAAAGCGGCGAAGCGACGGCCGCGGTCCTCGCTTTCGGCGTTGGCGATGACGCGTCGCTGGCGAGCCGTTTTGCGCGCTTCAAGGGGATCATCGCCGCGCGGCTGATGCCAAGCCAGGCGCATAGCGGCGGATACGGACAATCCTTCCGGGCTTCGGCGCTGAAGGCGGTCGGCGGATTTGATCCCGTGATTTGGCCGTTCTGCTTGATGGATCACGAGGTTATTCATCGCATCGCCGGCAAGGGCGGGCTCAAATATTCCTATCGCCACTGGTGCGCGCCGTCACCCCGCCGCGGCGACCGCAGACGTGTGCGCTGGACGCTCGGCGAGCGTTTGCTATATCACGTGACGCCGCGAAACCTGCGCGATTGGCTATTTTACAGCTTTCTGTGGCAAAGGTTCCAAGCGCGGCGCGTATCGGAACTAAACCTTCGTGAGAAGTCGTGGGGCGCCGCTCAGGCCGCGCGGCGAGCCGCCGCATCGCGCGCCAAGGAAGCGTAATGGCCGAACAACATTGAAAAGTGTTCATCCGGCGTCTTGATCCGGTGGGCGCCGGCGCGCGCCGCGAGTGAGAGGTCGTCGCGGCTCCGGCCGGCGATGCGCCGCATGGCGTCAGCAAGTTCGTTCCAGCGCCCGTAGCGATAGGTTTCGCCGAAAGCAGGGTGCGCAAGATCCGAAGCGCCGCCGATGTCAGGCGTAACGATCGGAAGACCTGATGACAGCGCCTCGGCGACGACAAGCCCGTAAGTTTCAGCTGCGCCGCCATGAACGAGGATGTCAGCGCTGGCGAGCCGGCGCGCTAGCGCCTGACGATCGCTTTCCGGGCCGGCGATGTAGACCCCGGGCGCCCGCGTCGCCGCGCGATTGACGGTCCGCCACATCGGGCCGTCTCCAATGACAAAGAGTCCTGCGGGATGCGTGCGCACATAGTCCTGATGCGCCTTGATCAGCATCGGCAGGCGCTTTTCGAGGTGATGGCGTCCAACCGACAGGAAAAGCGTCGCATTCGGATCATCGACGCCGCAGGACGCGAGCATCTCACGCCGCAGCGACGCATCGCGTAGCGTATGCGCAAACGCGCTCCTGTCGACGCCGAGCGGGCAGACAATCGGTTCTTCGACACCAAAGCGCTGCAGCCTCCGCGCAAAGAATTCGCTTGGAACGACAGTTGCGTCGAAGCGTCGCGCGAGGCGGCGCATATATGCCCAGAACCAGCCGAACAGCCCGTCGATTCGCGCGGCGCTGACTGTCGGACTGAACAGCGATTGAGGATAAACCGCGACCGGATCCTGATGCAGAAACAAAGCGCGCCCGGCGACCCCGCGCCATGTCGCCGCCATCCAGCCGCCGCGCCAGGTTGATGAGCCTTCGATAAAAGAGGGCGATATCTCGTCAAGCAGCGCATGCACTGGACGCATGTCAGCAAACAGATGATAGCGATGGTCGAACGGTAGAACTGGCGAGCGCACCCAGATGACTTCTCCGCCAAGGCGCTTTTCGCGGCGGTCCGCAGGGCCGGGCGCAATAATGATTGTCTCGATGCCCGTCTTCGCAGAGGCTTCAAGTTTTTGGTGGACGTATGTCCTGACCCCGCCTCCGAAATCGCTAAAGAATTCGGAGATATCGACCAGACGCATGATTTGCGCTCCACGAAACCCGAGAGCGGCTATCGTGGAATTGTGACACTCGTTTCATCGTTGGCGCCGCGCGCAATCATGCCGCATCGCCGCCGGCGATCTCCTGATAATCGGCAATCAGACGGTCAAGGATCGTTTCCCATTCATAGGAAGCGCTCTTGGTGCGCGCAGCTGCCGCCATGCGCATTCGCTGCGCAGGATTCGCAGCAAGCTCTTGCAACGCCTCAGCAAATCCGTGCGCATCTCTGGCGTCAGCGATGAGCACGCCGGTCGTCCCGTGATCGACCAGAGATCGGCTTCCGGACGCCGAGGCGCAGACGGAGGGAAGTCCCGACGCCATCGCCTCAAGGGTGACGTTGCCAAATGTTTCAGTAATGCTCGGATTGAAGAAAATGTCGGCGCTCGCGTAGGCGCGAGCGAGCGCTTCTCCCTGCAGATAGCCGGTGAACACCCCGCCCGGGGCCAATTCCTCAAAACGTTTGCGCTCAGGCCCGTCGCCGACAATGAGACCTTTGATCTTCGGGTTGCCGCCCTGCGCTTCGTTGAGGGCGGCGGCGAAGACATCGATGCCTTTTTCGAGAACGACGCGACCGACAAAAGCGACAAGCGTTTCGTCGTCGGCGACGCCCCGACTGCGCCGCCACGCGAAGTCGCGTCTCGCCGGGTTGAACAGCGCCTGGTCGACGCCGCGCGCCCACAGGCGGATATTGCGTCCGATGCGGTCGCGAATGAGTTCATCGACCATCGACTGCGAAGGCGCATAGACGCGTTCGCAGCGCCCATAGAAGTAACGCATATAGGCGGTGATGTGCTTTTCAAGCCACGGCATCCCGTAATAGCGCGGGTAAGTATCGAAGCGGGTATGGAACGACGCGACGGCCGGAATCCCGCGCTCGCGCGCATAGTTGAGGGCGGAAAGACCGAGCCAATCGGGCGAGGCGACATGAACGATCGTCGGCGCAAAGGCGTCGAGGCGCCGCCGCGCCGCGCCATAAAGGCCAAGACCCAAGCGATACTCGCTGCGGGACCCCGGAAGAGGGACCGAAGGGATCGAGACCAGTTCGCCCGAATGCTTGAACGCAGGCTCATCCGTCGTCGGCGCGAAAACAAGGACTGCGTGCTCGCGCGCTTCGAGATGGCCGACGAGATTATTGAGGGCGCGAACCGGCCCATCCATGACGTAATTGTAATTGCCGGAGAAAAGCGCGACGCGCAGCGGGGGAGCCGTCGCGGCTCTTTCTTGGTGACGCGGTTCTGCAGTTACGACGGACTTCATCATGAAGCCGCCTCAATTAGACCAAAAGGAAATTCAGGAAAACCTGTAATCGTCGGTCAGCGTTCGAGTCGGCCTTCCGCCCAATCCCAGAACAGGGCGGAAATGTCCGGGCCGCCGAAGCGCCTGATTTCCTGGAGGCCCGTCGGCGAGGTGACGTTGATCTCGGTCAGGAAGTCGCCGATGACGTCGATGCCGGCGAGGATGAGGCCCCGTTCGGATAGGGCGGGGCCGATCCGGTCGCAGATTTCCTGATCGCGTTCCGTCATTTCGACCGGCTCGGCCTTCCCGCCGACGTGAAGGTTTGAGCGCGTCTCGCCGCTCGCCGGGACGCGGTTGATCGCGCCGACCGCCTCGCCGTCGAGGAGGATGATGCGTTTGTCGCCGCTCCGAACCGCTGGAAGATATTTCTGGGCGATCACGGGTTCGGCGAAAGCCTGCAGAAAGAGCTCGATCAGCGCGTTGAAATTCATATCGTCCGAGGTGAGACGAAAAACGCCCGCGCCGCCATTGCCGTACAACGGCTTCAAGATGACGTCGCCGTGCTCCTCGCGGAAGTCTCGGATGCGTCCGACGTCGCGCGTAATGAGCGTCGGCGGCGTCAGATCTGGGAACTGAACGACGAACAATTTCTCAGGCGCGTCGCGGATCGATCGCGGATCGTTGACGACGAGGACTTCAGGCTGAAGGCGCTCAAGGATGTGCGCCGCCGTGATGTAGGCCATATTGAATGGCGGGTCCTGCCGCACAAGGACGATATCGACGCCATGAAGATCAAGAATTTCCTCGGACCCGAGCGTCGCGTGCGCGCCCTGTTCGCGCTTCAGAGCGAGGGCCTTGCGCGCGCGCGCGGAGACCTTGCCGTCGCGCATCGCCAGCGTCTGCGGCTGATAAACCCAGATTTCGAAATTGCGGCTCGCCGCTTCAAGCGCCAAGTCGAACGATGTATCGGCGTTGACGTTGACGTTCTCGATCGGGTCCATCTGGATGGCGATCTTCATGAGTGCGATCCCGGCGGTTTCATCTTCGCGGTTAGGGCTCGCGCCTGGTCCGATCAAGCGGAATTGGGGCGATCAAGCGGATTTGAAACGGGTCAGAGCGGCTCGACGAGAACATGACTGACGACTTTCTCGACCCCCGAGACGGAGCGCGCGATGTCGAGAGCGGCGTTAAGCTGCGCCTCGCTGCGCGTCACGCCGAGGAGATAGACGACGCCGTTGGAGACAGAAGTCTTGAAATTCCCGCTCTTTACATCTCCGTCGGCGATCAACCGGGTGCGCAAGGTCGTGTCGATCCTTGAATCCTCAAATCCCTGGCCGAGCGAGGTGCCGTCGCCGACAAAAATTTCATCGATTACCTGGTCGACGCCATCAGCTTTCCAGGCGTTCTCGATCAGCTTGCGTCGCCCCTCCTCCGATTTCATCGTTCCGGTCAGCATCAGCCGCCCTTCGAAAATCGTGATGTCGACGTCGCCATAGTCATGGGTGCGATCGGCGAAGAGCACGCCCTTGAGCTCGGCATTGGCGCCGAGATCGCCGAGGCTCTCGTCAAGGTTGCGACTGGAAGCGCAGCCGGAAGCCAGCGCTCCGGCGATCAAAAGGGCGAGGGCGGACAACAAGGGTCTCGGCATCGTTACGCTCCTTTGCTTGATGTGAGATGCCCTGCGCCGGGCGGCGAATTCAAGCTGGTTCGCGCCAGGCATCCTTCAAGAGCGCCACCCGAAGCCCGGAGACGGCGGCGATGTCATAGCGCACGGCGAATTCGCCGAAATGAGGGCGAAGCGACAGATAACTCGACGCCGCCCGCTCGATCCGGCGCTGACTGGCGGGCGTCACGGCGAGGATCGCCGCATCGACATCCTTGCGAAGTTTGACCTCCACGAAGGCGAGAAGCCGTCCTTTGCGGGCGATGAGATCAATTTCCCCTCCGGGGGCCCGGAACCGGGTTTCAAGGATTTCATAAAAGCTCGCGGAATACGCTAACCGGACCAGCAATTCGGCGAACCGTCCCTTGCGTTCGGCTCGCTTGCGTCTGCGCTCGTCGGAAAAACGGCCAGTCATGCATCCGCTCTGATCGCCAGCGCCCGCTCATAGGCCTCCTTCCGCGAAATATTGAGCGCGTCGGCGGCCGCCGCGGCGGCGTCCTTGACGCTCATCGACGAAAGGGCCGTGCGGATGAAATGATCGACCTCGTCGGCGGTCGCCTCTTTTCGCGCGACCGGCGGTTCGACGACGACGACGATCTCGCCCTTTGTCGGGCCTGCCGAATATCTGGCGGCGAGCGCTGAAAGCGAACCCTCGTCAAATTCTTCGTAAATTTTTGTCATCTCTCGCGCGACGATCGCCCGCCGGTCGCCGAATGCCTCGGCCATGGCGGCGAGACTTTCGCCGAGCCGCGACGGCGCCTCATAAAAGACGAGCGTCGCCTCAACCGCTGCAAGTGATTTGAAACGCTCAAACCGCGCTTCGCTCTTCGACGGCGGGAATCCCGCGAAAAGAAATTGCTCGGTCGGCGCGCCCGATGCGGACAGCGCCGCGACAACGGCGGAGGGGCCCGGAAGGGGAAACACTTTGACGCCGGCGTCCCTCGCCGCGCGAACGAGGCGGAATCCTGGATCCGATACGAGCGGCGTGCCGGCGTCGGAGACAAGACACATGGCCGCGCCTTCCTTTAACGCTTCAATGATTGCGGGCTGCGTCCTCTCGGCGTTGTGCTCGTTGTAAGCCGTGCGCGGCGTATTAATGCCGTAGGCTGCGCAAAGCTTTGCGGTCTGGCGCGTGTCCTCACAAAGAATCCGGTCACACGCTTTCAACGTCTCAATGACGCGATAAGTGACGTCTTTGAGATTGCCGATCGGCGTCGCCGCCACATAAAGGCCTGGTTCGAGCGTCATTGTTACTTGTTCCGGCGAAAGCAAAGCGCGGTCAATGGCGTCCGTGCAGTGCGCCGGCCTGCGGTTTACCGAAAGGGCGGTCGCGGCTAGGGTGCGGCCGCATTCCATCGGGACAAGCGGGAATAGTCATGAGCAAGCGGTCGGCCGATAAATTGATATGTTGCGGGATCGTCGCGTTTTCGGCGCTCGCGATTGCGGCCTGTTCTTCGACGCCAAGCGAGGGGCCTGTCGTCGCTGATCGAGGCCGGGCGCCGGCGGACATCACAGAACCGCCGCCCGGCGCCGCCGAACGGTCGCGCTATGACGATCGCCAGTTTGTGCAGCCTTTGCACATGCAAAACGCCGAACCCGTCCGCGTTGGCCTCCTTTTGCCTTTTACGGGCGCGTCCGAAGCGGTCCAGAAAGTCGCGTCCGCGATGTTTGACGCCGCCCAGCTCGCGGCGTTCGAAGCGGGCGATGATCGTTTCCTGATCATCCCGAAAGACACGCGCGGGACCCCCGACGGCGCGGCGGCCGCCGCCCGCGCCGCGCTCGCCGACGGCGCGGAGATCATCCTTGGGCCGATGTTTGCTGAGACGGTCGCCGCCGCCGCGCCTGTCGCGCGCGCCGCTAGCGCGCCGATGATCGCCTTTTCATCGGATGTCCAGTCGGCCGGCGACGGCGTCTATCTCCTGAGCTTCCCGCCTGAGATCGAAGTCGCGCGCGTCACTGATTATGCGATGGCGCAGGGCAAGCTGCGCTTCGGACTTATCGCGCCCGCCAACGAATACGGCCAGCGCGTCTCGACAGCGTTCTCGCAATCGCTCGCCGAACGCGGCGGCATTCTTGTTCATGAAGAGCGCTACGAGCAGGATCCAGACAAGATGCTGGCGCCGGCAAAGCGCCTGGCGGCCTATTCGAAGGAGATCATCCCGCCCGAGCTTCGGCACGATTATGATCCGGGAAAGCCCGGCGCGACTGGCGCTGCTTTCGGTAACGCGCAGGGGTTCCAGGCTGTTCTAATGCCGGAACAGGGAACGCTGCTGCGGGCGCTGGCGCCGCTCCTTCCCTATTACAACGTGGACATCAATGAAGTGAAACTGCTTGGCGTTTCCGCGTGGAACAATCCACGCCTGACGCGCGAGCCCGCGCTTCGCGGCGGCTGGTTTGCAGCGCCCGATCCTGCGATCACCGGCGCGTTTGAGGAGCGTTTCCGCGCTGCGTTCGGGGAAGCGCCGCCGCGGCTCGCCTCGCTCGCCTATGACGCAACGCTTCTTGCAGCGCGACTCGGCCAGGCGCCGCGTCGCCGCGATCGCTTTGACGAAGCCATGATCGAGAACCGCAGCGGCTATTTCGGCGCCGACGGCCTTTTCCGCTTCACGGCTGACGGTACGATCGAGCGCGGCCTCGCCATCCTTGAAATCCAGCCGGGCGGAATAAGGGTCATCGATCCGGCGCCGCGGGCGTTCACGCCGGGCAGCTGATCCTTCTTCCGGGTCAGGTAAGGAGGCGCGCAAGCGTTGCATTGAGGAGCCGCCTCCCCTTGGCGGTTGCAATCAGCGCTTCTCCGCGCCGTTCAAGACAGCCCTCGGCTGAAAGTGCGGCGATACGCGGCGAGAGTTGCGCCCATTCCGCTGCGGAGAGGGGCGTTCCCTCGATCGTCCGCAACCCCATCGCAAGGCGCTCGGTCAGGAATTCTTCCTCCGTCAGCGGATCATCGACAATTATGCCCGCGCCTTGAGCCTCGACCAGCGAAAGGTAGCGCGCGGGATTGGGCTCGGTTTCTGTCGCGCGTCTTTTGCCGGCGACAATCACCCGCCCATGGGCGCCGGGCCCCGCTCCGGCGTAATCGCCCTGCCGCCAATAAAGGAAATTGTGGCGCGATTCCTCGCTCGGCGCGGCGTGGTTCGAGATTTCATAGGCGGGAAGTCCGGCAGCCGATGTCAGATCTTGCGTCAGATCGAAAAGATCCGCCGAGATGTCCTCGTCCGCCGCCGCCCATCGGCCTTTCGCGACCTGGCGGCCGAACGCCGTCCCCGGCTCGACCGTAAGCTGATAGAGCGAGAGATGCCGGACGCCGGTTGCGATGGCGCGCTGGAGTTCATTCGCCCACCGATCGGCGGACATGCGGGGCAGCGCATAGATGAAGTCGGCGGATACGCGCGGGAAGAGGGCGAGCGCCCGTTCGATCGCCGCCATCGCGCCTGCCGCGTCATGATTGCGGCCGAGGAATTTGAGATCCGCATCGTCAAGCGATTGAACGCCCAGCGAAAGGCGATTGACGCCGACGCTGCGGAACATTTCGAACCTTCCGAGCTCGGCGTCAGTCGGATTTGCTTCAAGCGTGATCTCCGGATCGGCTTCAAAGCCCCAGAGGCGATCGCAAGCGTTGATCACGGAATCGATGACGAGGGGCGGAGCAAGGCTCGGCGTGCCGCCGCCGAAATAGAGGCTCGTCAGCCGCCGGTCGCCAGTTCTTTCGGCCCAATATTCAAGATCGCGAACGAGCGCGGCCGACCAGCGCTCCGCGTCGACATCGCGATCGCGATAGACGTTGAAGTCGCAATAGGGACAGATCCGCGCGCAAAAGGGCCAGTGAACGTAAACGCCGAAGCCGCTCATTTCTCGATCTGCGGAAGATTTATCTATTTCCGATAAACGCCGTAAACTTCCTATAACTCAATCAGCCAAACATGCCGTCATGAGTTTTCTGAAGGCGTCCGCCCTGTGGGATATGGCATGTTTCGTGGCCGGATCGAGCTCGGCGAAAGTTCTGTCATGGCCTTCGGGTACGAAAATCGGATCGAAGCCGAAACCCATCGTTCCTCTCGGCGGAAAACTGAGCGAACCCTCGACCTTGCCCAGGAACACTTCCCTGTGACCATCGGGCCAGGCAAGGCAAAGACAGCAGACAAAGCGGGCTGAACGATCGCTCGACCCCGACGCCTCCAGTTCCCGACGCACCCGGTCCATCGCCATATAGAAGTCGCGCCCCATCGGCGTCTCGGCCCAGTCGGCGGTGTGGACGCCGGGCCTGCCGTCAAGCGCCCTGACCTCCATGCCGGAATCATCAGCGAGCGCAGGAAGCCCAGACGCCCTCGCCGCGGCGAGCGCTTTGATCGCGGCATTCCCCATAAACGAATTTTCATCTTCGACGGGCACGGGAAGGCCAAGCGCTGCCGCTGAAACGGCTTCGACCCCGAATTGGCTGAGTAAAGCATTGATTTCTAACACCTTTCCGGCGTTATGGCTGGCGATCACAAGTCGACCGGCTGACAGTTTTCGCACCATTTAGCGTATCTCCATATCGGTTTTCAGAAAAAAATTATCGTTTTTCGACGAAAACCACTTGCATCGTTTTTCGATAAGTGTATATCGATATTCAACAAGACGCGAGTTGAAGCGCGCTGCCGGCGGAAAGACCGGAACGAAATTGGAAGAAGACCAGAACAGCCAGAAGACAAAAAAAGAGCGGCGAGGCCAAAGCCAAGCCGCCCAAGAAAAACAGCCAAAACGCGTTCGCGCACCAACGAAAGGAAATTCAGATGTTACGCAATCACGCTTTTAACAACATCGGGTCTGTCGGCCTCGTTGTCAACGGTTTTGTGACGGTTGTCTCAATCCTCCTGATCGGGACGGCCTACTTCTCCGCAATCGGCCAGTTCGCCGTCGCGTAAGCGGCGCGCAGGAGCGGGGGTTCATCCCATGGCAAAGGCGATCAACATGATTTTGGCGGCGGCGCTCGCCGCCGCCGCGCTCGCTTCCGCCGTCAGCCTCGCCAAGGTCGCCGGATCGACCGACAGGGGCGAGGTGAAGATCTGCGCTGAACGGCTTTGCGGCGTCGTGTTCTTTTAGGATAGGCGTCGCAGCCGTTCATGCGGACTGACGGAGGTCGATCATGATCAAAGCAATCGGCAAGGGCTCACTCGCATCCATCCTCGCGATAGGACTGCACATTGTCCGCATCGTGGTGTGGATCGCATTCGCGGGCCTTTCCGCCGCGATTGTCGCGATCCCGCTGCTGCCGCCTTTCGCCGCGTGGATCGGTCAGGTCGATGGCGTGTCGATCGACGGCGACATTGACGTCGACGCCGGCGATTTCGTCGAAGTCCTCCGACATTTCATTTCATTCGGCGTCGCGCTTTATGTTGTCGAACGCCTGCTCGAGCTTTTGAAGACGCTCCGCTTCGGCTCGCCCTTCGTGAAGGAGAACGCGACGCGCTTCCGCAACGTCGGCTGGGCGCTTTTGATCGGCGAGCTTTCAAAGATCGTCATCTGGATCCTCGCGCACGTCACGGGCGCCGAGGTTGAGGCCGATCTTGATTTCACGCTCTTTGTTTCAATCGCCGCCGTATTCGTCCTTGCCGAGGTTTTCCACGAAGGCGCGCGCATGAAGGAAGAGCAGGATCTGACCGTCTGATGTCGATTTCCGTCAAACTCGACAGGGTATTGCTCGACCGCGGCATGTCGCTCACGGAGCTTTCCGAGCGCGTCGGCGTGACGATCGCGAATCTTTCCATCCTGAAGACCGGGAAGGCCAAAGCGATCCGCTTTTCGACGCTCGAAGCGATCTGCAAGGAGCTTCAGTGCCAGCCGGGCGATATTCTTTTCTTCGAAGACGACGGCAGGCCGATCAGCGATGATGATTGACGGGCGTTTGCCGATACGCCGTTTCCCGCCTATACCCCGCCACATGACGACCCTTGATCTCGCCCCGACGCAGCTCGAGGCAGCCGCGCCGTCCCGCGCGCTGCTCGGACTTTCGCGCGCGGAGGTCGCCGGCGTCATCGGCGAGGCGCTTGGTCTTGACGCCAAAAGGGCGCGGATGCGGGCGAGCCAGCTCTGGCGGTGGGCTTATCATTACGGCGTCACCGACTTTGAAGCGATGACGGATATCGGCAAGGAAATGCGCCGGCGTCTCGCACGGCTTTTCAGTCTCGAACGCCCGAAAGTCATCGACCGCCAGGTCTCGATCGACGGCACGCGCAAATATCTGATCGAGGTCTCAAAAGGCGCCGAGATCGAATGCGTCTTCATTCCGGACGTCGGCAAGGCGGGCGCGCTCTGCGTTTCGAGCCAGGTCGGCTGCACCCTGAATTGCACCTTTTGCCATACGGGGACGCAGGCGCTCGTCCGCAATCTGGCCGCCGCGGAAATCGTCGGTCAGGTGATGGCGGTCAAGGACGATCTCGCCGAATGGCCGTCCGGCGGCGACGACCGGCGCCTCTCCAATATCGTCTTCATGGGAATGGGCGAGCCGCTCTACAATCTCGATAATGTCGCGCGCGCGATCGAGATCATTTCTGACGGCGACGGGATTTCGATTTCGCGCCGGCGGATCACGGTCTCGACTTCGGGCGTAGTTCCGGAAATCCATCGCCTTGGCGAGGCGACCAACGCCATGCTGGCGATTTCGCTCCATGCGACGAACGACAAGTTGCGCGACGAGCTCGTGCCGATCAACCGCAAATATCCGATAACGGAGCTTCTTGAGGCTTGCCGCAATTATCCCGGCGTTTCGAATGTCCGGAAGATCACTTTCGAATATGTGATGCTGAAGGACGTCAACGATACCGACGCCGAGGCGCGCGCTCTCGTTAAAATGCTCAAGGATATTCCGGCGAAAATAAACCTCATTCCGTTCAACCCCTGGCCGGGCGCCCCTTACGAGTGTTCAGGCTGGGAGCGCATCGAGGCCTTCGCCGACATCGTCAACCGCGCCGGCTACGCCTCGCCGATCAGGACCCCGCGCGGGCGCGACATCCTCGCCGCCTGCGGCCAGCTGAAGTCGGAGAGCGTCAAACAGCGCGCGAGCGAGCGATTGAAGGAGCGCCTCGCCGCGGCGGAAAGCTGATGCGCGCTGGCGCCATTCTGATCGATGAATGCGAGATCGAAGAACGGTTCATCCGCGCCTCGGGCCCCGGCGGGCAGAACGTCAACAAGGTCGCGACAGCAGTGCAGCTGCGCTTTGACGCCGCGAAATCGCGCGCCCTGCCGAACGCCGTCCGCGCGCGCCTTCTGAAACTGGCCGGCGCGAGGGTCACCAAAGAGGGCGTCATCCTCATCGAGGCCTCGCGATTCCGCACGCAGGAGCGAAATCGCGCCGACGCGCGCGCAAGGCTCGCAGCCCTTGTCGAAAAGGCCGCGACGCCGCCGAAAGAGCGCGTTGCGACGAAGACGCCGAAATCGGAAAAGCGCAAGCGCCGCGAGGAAAAATCGCGGCGAAGCGAAATCAAATCGGGACGGGCGAAAGTCGATGTGAGCGAGTGATTTTCAGGAACGGAGATTCCGCTTCGCAGCGCGGCGGCTTTCCGCTATACGCGCCCGTCAATTCGGACGTGGAAGGATGGATCGATGGCGAAGCTCAAGGGCGTGAAGAAAGTCGTTCTTGCCTATTCAGGCGGCCTCGACACGTCGGTGATCCTCAAATGGCTTCAGGTCGAATATGGCTGCGAGGTCGTCACCTTCACCGCTGATCTCGGACAAGGCGACGAGCTTGAGCCCGTGCGCGGCAAGGCGCAGCGCAACGGGGTGAAGGAAATCTACATCGAAGATCTGCGCGAGGAGTTCGTCAGGGACTTCGTCTTTCCGATGATGCGGGCGAATGCGCTTTATGAGGGGCAATACCAGCTCGGCACGTCAATCGCGCGGCCGCTGATCGCCAAGCGCCTCGTTGAGATCGCAAAGGAGACGGGCGCTGACGCCGTCGCCCATGGCGCGACCGGCAAGGGCAATGACCAGGTGCGCTTTGAACTCTCCGCCTACGCGCTCAATCCCGACATCAAGGTGATCGCGCCCTGGCGCGAGTGGGATCTGACGTCGCGCACAAAGCTGATCGCATGGGCCGAAGCCCATCAGGTCGAAATTCCGAAGGACAAGCGCGGCGAGGCGCCGTTCTCGGTCGACGCCAATCTCCTTCACACATCATCCGAAGGGAAAGTGCTTGAAGATCCTGCGGAGCCGGCGCCCGACTATGTCTATCAGCGCACCGTCGATCCGGAAGCGGCGCCTGACAAGTCCGAAATCGTTGAAGTCGCCTTCAGGCGCGGCGACGCCGTTTCGCTCAACGGCAAGATGATGTCGCCGGCGACATTGCTCGCCGCATTGAACGAGCTCGGCCGCAAGCACGGGATCGGCCGGCTCGACTTCGTTGAAAACCGCTTTGTCGGCATGAAGTCGCGCGGCGTCTATGAAACGCCGGGCGGCGCCATTCTCCTCGCCGCGCATCGCGGGATCGAGCAGATCACGCTCGACCGCGGCGCCGGGCATCTTAAAGACGAGGTCATGCCGCGGTATGCGGAACTCATCTACAACGGCTTCTGGTTCGCGCCGGAGCGCGAGATGCTGCAAGCCCTTATCGACAAGAGCCAGGAGCATGTCGAGGGAACCGTCAAGCTGAAACTCTACAAGGGCTCGGCGAATGTCATCGGCCGCGCCTCACCGAAATCGCTCTATTCGATGGCGCATGTCACTTTTGAGGAAGACGCCGTCTACGACCAGAAAGACGCCGAAGGCTTCATCAAACTGAACGCGTTGAGGCTCAAACTCCTCGCGCGACGCAATTTGAAATAGGCTGCGTTATTTCCGGCTGACGCGGATGACAACGTCGATCGCGCGAACGGCGGCGCCTTTCGGCAGGCGCGGCCGGCCGGTGATTTTCAGCGCGTCGGCGGAAATGTCTTCGAGCCGTCCTTCATCCTCGTAGTAGAGATGAAAATGCGGCTCGATGCGCGTGTCGAACCACGCCGCGCCGCCGTCGAGCATGACCTTGCGAATAAGCCCGGCGCGGCAGAATTCGTTCAGCGTGTTGTAGAGGCTGGCGAGCGACGGGTAATGCCGCTTCTTGCGCAGCGCCGCGAACGATTCCTGCACAGTGACGTGCTTGTGCGTTCCGTCGAACAGGAACTCCGCAAGCGCAATTCTGATCCGTGTCGGCTGGATGCCCGCCGCCCGAAGCCTGTTTTGAAAATCGATACTCAATTACGAAATCCTTCTCTGCGCCCGAAAATACCGACGCCCGCCGCCTTTGTCGAGAACCGTTCTCAAATTCGAAGTTGCGTTTGCACGCGTCAGCATTGATTTCGGTCATATGATTGACCGCAAGGCAGGACTATATTTAGAATTGTTCTAATTCAGTCAGCGGTTGGGAGAAGGCGACGAGATGCGCAGGGCAATCGCAGTGGCCGCCATCGCTGTCCTCGCGACAGCGGGCTGCGGCAAATCCGACAGGAAAACAAAAGCGGCCCCGCAAGAGGCGCAGACCGCAGCGGAAATTGCGCCTTCCGCCGCCGGCGCAGCGGTCGGGTCGATACCGCTCGGACTTCCGCCGGTACCGGCGCCTGCCGCTAATCCGGTTACGGTCGAAAAAGTCCGGCTTGGCAACATCCTGTTCAACGACAAGCGGTTTTCTTCAACCGGCGAGGTTTCCTGCGCCACCTGCCACGATCCGGCGAAAGGATTCACCGATGGTCCGCTCGCCGTTTCAGAAGGCGTGAACAAGCTCACCGGCACGCGCAATGCGCCGACCGTTATCAACGCCGCCTTTTACTCGAGTCAGTTCTGGGACGGCCGCAGGGCGAGCCTTGAGGAGCAGTCGGGAGATCCCTTTCTCAACCCCGTAGAGATGAACCTCCCCTCACATGGCGCCATCGTGAAGATCGTCAGCGAGGACCCGGCCTATCAGGAATTGTTCCGGGACGCCTTCGGCGCTGAGCCCGCCGCGATCACGATGGACCATGTGAAAATGGCGATCGCCTCTTTTGAACGGACGATCGTCTCAGGGAATTCGCCCTTTGATCGCTGGCGCTATGGCGGGGAGGAAGGCGCAATCAGCGATCAGGCCAGGCGCGGCTTTGACTTATTCATCGCGAAGGGACGGTGCGTCTCCTGCCATACGATCAGCGAAACGCATGCGTTGTTCACCGACAGCAAATTTCACAATGTCGGCATCGGGTTTTCGAAGATTTCAAAGGACGCCGAAAAGGTCGTCGGCGAGTTCCTTCGCGTCGCCAAGACCGATCAGGCGGTCGATGAGGCCGTGCTCGGCGACGTCAAGATTTCGGAGATTGGACGCTTTGCGGTCAGCCGCGAGATGCAGGATATCGGTCAATTCAAAACGCCGACCCTGCGAAACATCGCGGCGACGGCGCCCTATATGCATGACGGGTCGCTGAGGACGCTCCGCGAGGTCGTCCAATTCTACAACACGGCGATTTCTCCGCATGAGGATCAAAATCAAGAGCCGAACCCGTTCCAGTCCGGCGGCATCCGGCCGCTCAACCTCACGGAGGCGCAAATCGACGACCTCGTCGCGTTCCTCGAAACGCTGACGAGCCCGGAATTCGAAGAAGCGGCGCGCGCCAGTCTCGCCAATCAGGCGAAAATCGCCGGCGGAAAATAGGGAGCCGAATTATGGTCAAGACGCTATCGCGCCGCGCGCTGGTCAAGGGCGCATCCGCGCTTGCCGCCGGCGGCGTTCTCGACATGACGCTCGTCAAGCTCGCCTTTGGCGCGCCGGGGGGCGCCGGCGACTTCACCTTCGCCTATATCTCCGACTCGCACATCCAGCAGATCGAAGGCGCGAAATTCGTGCGCAATTGGGATCGCGGATTGAAGCGCGCCGTCGCCGAAGCAAACCTCCTCAATCCGAAGCCCGATTTCGTCATGTTCGGCGGCGATCTCGCCCAGCTCGGCAAGAGGGAGGAGCTCGATCACGGATTCGAAATGCTCTCGCCGCTCCGCTACGATGTAAAATATGTGCTTGGCGAGCACGACTATTATCTCGACCTCGGCGCCTATTGGTCGGATGCGTTGAAAAGTCCGCATTATTATAGCTGGGACCACAAGGGCGTTCACTTCATCGTCCTCAATTCGATCATTGTGGATGATGGGTGGACGAACAAATGGTCGACGCCGATGGAGCGCATGATGGTGATGGCGGGCCTCGATGATCCGCGGGGCTCTGCGTTTATGGTCGGTGAAAAGCAGCGGGCGTGGCTCGCCGCAGATCTCGCGAAAGTCCCGAAATCAAGGCCGGTCATCGTCTTTTCGCACTCGCCGTTGCAGAAGATCTTCAAGAACTGGAATTTCTGGACGGACGATGCGGAAGAGGTCCAGGCGCTGCTGAAACCGTTCCGGAAAGTAACCGTCATTTACGGTCACGTGCACCAGATCCAATACAATCAGATAGACAACATCTCATTCCATTCCGTGATGGCGACGTCGTGGCCATGGCCTTACCCTGAGACTTATGCGCAGGAGGGAAGCCTGCTTCCCGTCATGACCGTGCCGATGAACCGCGCCGATCCGTTTCACGAGCGCGACGCGACCGGCTGGCAGTTCGTCGACGTTCACACAGGCAATGTCGCGCTAAACTACAGTCTTCCGGACAATTATCCGCGTACGGTTACATTTGACGAAAAGCTCGGGCGCCCGCGAGATCTTGAGTTCGCAGAGCGCACGAACCCGCCGCACATGCATTACTGACCCGTCCGCCGCCGATCTTTGGAGAAAAAAGATGTCGAGAATAATTCCAGCCGCATTGGCCGCGTTCGCTGCGTTGTCTTCCGCCGCGCTCGCGGACGAGTTCACGAAGGCCGATCTTGAGCTTTGGCGGAAGGAATACATGTCGGCGGTCGAGAAGGGGCGTGCGGTTTTCACTGACCCGAAACTTGGGACGAACGGCGTTGTCTGCGCCCAATGCCATCCGAACGGGGCAAACATCCACCCCGAAACCTATCCGAAATTCCAGAAACAGATGGGATCGGTCGTGCCGCTCTGGGTGATGATCAACTGGTGCATCCGCAACCCGCTTGAAGGCGCGGAACTGGCGGCGGACGATCCGCGAATGATCGAACTTCAGGCTTACATCACCCACGAACGGCGCGGCGTGAAGCTCGATCCAGGAAAACATTAGCGCCGACTTCGCGAAGACTGCGCTTTTGAGGCGCTGATCCGCGACCGGGGAGACGGGCGATGCCCGCATTGGGGAGGCTCGCTGAAGGAAAGCCCGTTCCGGTTGCCGGCCTGCCGGATCTCGACCCCGAATTCCCATTCGGGCCGCTATCGGCTATGATCGCGAAGCCGGGGCGCGGTGAGGGTGGTGCGCAATCATGAAAAGCGTTGAGGCGATTTTCGGGGGCATTCTGGCGCTGATCGTTCTTGGCGCCGTGATTTTTATGCTGGCGGGCGGAAATTGGGGCGGCGGCGTCAAACTGCCGACTTCCGGTCCCGTCATTACCCCGCCTACGGCTGGCGGGTCGGATTTGCCCATGTCGGCGGAGGACGTTCTTTGCCAATGCTACGATCAGGCCTTCGATCTTGCCGGAAAGAACGTCGGGGTGATGTCCTCTCAATACCGGACAGGATTTGAATCTTGCCGCGCGGTCGGCGGCGCGCGTGGCGGTGACGCCTGGACGGCTGGCTGGAACGCTCGAATTTCTTCAAAGCCCTTTCAATCTTCTTGCAGGGCCTGGCTGCGGCAAGGCTGAATCCGAGGACGTAACGCGGTTTGCGCAAGGTGCTCGCGTTCGACGACTCGCGTCTCACTTGCGCGAAAGCGCCGCGCAACTCAAAGCCTAGCGGCTCTCCGACTTCAGCGGCCGCGCCATCAGCGCTGCTATGATTTCATCGAGCCCGCGTGCGCCAGACACGAGGTCAGCGACCGCACCGCAGATCGGCATATCGACGCCCGCGCGCCTCGCCATGGCGACAACCGCGGGCGCCGTCGCGACCCCTTCGGTCACCGCGTTGCGCGCTGCGAGAACGTCGTCGAGACGTCGGCCGCGACCAAGTTCGATTCCAAGCGACATGTTGCGCGACTGGGGCGAGGTGGCGGTGAGGATGAGGTCGCCGAGGCCGGAAAGGCCTGTCATTGTTTCCGCTTTGGCGCCGAGCGCGACGCCGAGCCGCGTGAATTCAGCAAAGCCGCGCGCAATCAGCGCGGCACGCGCACTCTCGCCAAGGCCGCGCCCCTGAACGGCGCCCGCAGCAATCGCGAGGACGTTCTTGACCGCGCCGCCGAGCTCCGCGCCGATCAGATCATCGCTCAGGTAGGGCCGAAAATGCGCGGCGCTGAGGGTGGCCATCCAGCGCGCGCCAAGATTTGGATCCGTTGACGCCAGCGTGACGGCGGTCGGCAGCCCTTCGGCGACGTCTCGCGCGAAACTCGGGCCAGACAGAACGGCCGGGCGCGCCTGAGGCCAGACTTCGGAGAGGACGTCCGTTAGCAATTTACCCGTCGCGCGCTCAATTCCCTTTGAACAAAGCGCCAGCGGCGCCGAATCTGGTGCGACCTTCCGGAGCGCGGTCAGCGTCAAGCGGGCATGCTGAGCCGGAGCAACAAAGAGATAAGCATCACGTCCCGCGGTTGCGGGGAGTTCGGCTGTCGCCCGAAGCCGCTCGGGAAGGCGAACGCCGGGCAGAAAAGCTTCATTGACGTTCCGCAGATTGATCGATTGCGCCGTCTCCGGTTCAAGCGCCCAAAGGAGCGTGTCGACGCCGTTGGCGGCGACCAGAGCGGCAAGCGCCGTGCCCCACGCCCCGCCGCCGATGACCGCCGCAGAATGAAAGGGTGACGCACCGCCTGCCATGTGAGAAAATGATCATTGAACGCTTTCGCAAGCGTTCATCCTATAGCTGAAGCGAAAGCTGAGACATCATGCCCGAAACCGGCGAAGCGTCGCTGCCGCTCGATGAAACCGCTCGCGCCATTCTCGACGCCGCCAGCAAGCGCTTTCTCCATTATGGTTACGGGAAGACGACCATGTCGGAGATCGCCGGCGACTGCAACATGTCGACCGGCAACCTCTATCGTTACTTCGCATCGAAGCTCGACATCGCCGAAGCGTTCGTCCGGCGGCTGAGAACGGAACAGCTTCGCCGCTTGAGGGAAGCGATCGCGAATCCAGTTCAGTCGACCCCCGACAAGCTCAGGGCCTTTTTCAAGACGAAACTTCGCCTCGCCTATGAGCGTTTCCATCGGCGTCCAAAAGCTTATGAGCTCTCGCAGGAGATCCTCAAAGAACGCCCGAGCTTTGCAGACGAATGGGAAGAGGCCGAGGCGAGGATCATTTGCGAGATTCTCGAAATCGGGGAAATGACCGGAGATCTGGCGGTTTGCAACCGCGCCCGCGTCGCACGGATTCTTCAGGACGCCTTTTTCCGGTTCACGAGCTCGGCTGTCTTTTATGAAGGCGCCTACGATCGTCTCGCTGGCGAGCTTGATGAAGTTATGGATCTGATCCTTGATGGGTTTGCGTATCGCAAGTTTCGGGAAAAGCAGACAACCAATTGAATTTATTACTAAAATTGTTAGACGATTATGCTCACGGATAGTTGATATTGAAGGCTGAACATTTTGCCAAATGTTCATTGACACGGCGTAAGCGCAATCCTAAATGATTGCCATCGCTTCCGCGGGGCGGGATGAGAGAGCCCAAGCCGCCTGACGAAGCCAAAAAACAGAAACTACGAGAAACAGCCATGATCACCAACGACGCATCATCTTTTGGCGTCCGTTTCGTTCTTGCCATCGTGCTGTCGGCGATCATCGCCGGCGGCTATTTGGCGGCGATCGGATACCTCAATCCGGGTTTTGTCGCCTAAGCGCGACCCGGTCGGGCAAATCGCTCGATATCATGAAAATCGAATTCGTCCGCCCGTCCTGATCTTATGCCCCTTCGACCAGGACACCCTCCCCCCAAGGGCGACGATGCAAGAACGCGGAAGCCACCCCCTCCCGGCTTCCGCGTTTTTTGCGATACCGCTCTGCGGGACTCCGAAAAGTCAGGCTTTCGGACCTTTCTTTCCGCCGCCGAGTTCGCGGCCGGCCGGAGGCGCCGCCAGCGGCCAGCGCGCGCGAGGCGCGAATGCAAGCGCTGAGGCGAAATCAGGCGCAAGGCCCGCGCGCAGGCGCTCGATTCCAGCCCAGGCGATCATGGCGCCGTTATCGGAGCAATATTGCGCCGGAGGCGCGATCAACGACCATCCGCGAGACCGGGCAAGCTTGGTCAAGGTTAATCTGATTGCTGAGTTCGCTGCGACACCGCCGGCGACGACAAGCGATTTTTCGTCGTGGCGCCCTTCGAAATCCTCCATGGCCCGTTCCGTGCGATCTGCGAGGTGGTCGGCTATCGCCGCCTGGAACGATGCTGCAAGATCAGCGATGTCCTGCCGGGTAGGGCTTCCAATCGTTTCCGCCTCAAGCCTCAGCGCAGTCTTCAGTCCCGACAACGAGAAATCGCTTCCAGCGCGCTTGGTTAACGGCTTTGGGAAATGAAACCGGCCGGACCGGCCATCCCTTGCGGCGATTTCAATCTTCGGACCGCCGGGCTGGCCAAGTCCCAGGAGTTTAGCCGACTTGTCGAAGGCCTCCCCGGCGGCGTCATCGATCGTCGTCCCAAGCCGCCGGTAGCGCCCGACGCCTTCGACTTCGATAAGCTGCGTATGGCCGCCCGAAATGAGGAGAAGAAGATAGGGAAAGCCGACATCCTCGGTCATGCGGGCGGAGAGCGCATGGGCCTCAAGATGGTTGACAGGAATGAGGCGCTTGGCGTGGGCGAGCGCGACCGCCTTGGCGGCGGTCAGCCCGACCATGACGCCGCCGATCAGTCCCGGTCCGGCAGTCACCGCGACGGCGTTGAGATCCGCATAGGTATGCCCTGATTTTTCAATGGCTTGATCGATAATCCCATCGACACGCTCCACGTGGGCGCGCGCCGCGATTTCTGGAACAATCCCGCCATAGGCGGCGTGGCGGTCGTACTGGGCGAGAGTGACATTGGACAGAACGCGACGCTCGCCGTCGCCGAGCGCAAGAACCACTGCGGCTGCAGTGTCATCGCAACTTGATTCAACGCCAAGGACCAAAAGGTCGCCCGCCACTTCCAATTCTCTCAGCTCGCGATCCAAGCGCTACCCATGGCCGCGCAAGGGACAGAATTTCAAGCCCATTCCGCCTTGGGTGCGCTAAGAGAGCCGTCATGTATGTGATCGTGACGCGGCCGTCACCCGACGGCGAAGCATTTGCGGCGGAGGCGTCGCGGCTCGGCGCAACGCCGATCCTGTCGCCTGCGATGGCCATACGCGATCGCGCCGGAGAGGTCGATTTAGCGGGCGTTGAGGCGCTCGCCTTCACGTCGGCCAATGGCGTTCGCGCTTTTGCGCGGCTTTCCACGAGAAGAGATTTTCGCGTTTTCGCTGTAGGGGATGCGACTGCAGCGGCCGCGGGCGCTGTCGGCTTTGCGCATGTCGCCGTCGCTGATGGCGATGTCGAGAGCCTTTCTCAGCTCATTGCACCTACGAAACTCTCAAGCCATGTCCTGCATCTTGCCGGGAGCGATCGGGCCGGCAATCTGGTCATGATGCTCGCAGCCAAAGGCGTCGGCGCGCGCCGCGCCGTCATTTATGACGCAGTCAAAATTGAGCAATTGTCTGAAGGTGCGAAGGCTGCATTGATGGAAGAAGGGGCGAAAATCGCGGTTGCTCTCTTCTCGCCGCGCTCGGCGCGCCTCTTTCTCGATCAGGCGCGGTCGTCGGGCGTCGCAGATCGGCTTGAGCGCGCGGTCGCTCTTTGTTTGAGCGCCGAAGTCGCCGCAGCGGCTAGCGCCGCCAAATGGGCGGCGATCGAAATCGCAGCGGTTCGCACCGCAGATGGCGTTCTGGCGCTCATCGAAGAAATGCTCGCCGGGCGCAATGGCCGCACGGGCGCGGCTCGTTAACGGCCGGGCCGGCGCTTATAATATCGCGCGAATGAATTGAGGCTTCCGATGAGCAGCGAAAAGGAGAACCTTCCCGCCCGGGTCGAAGCCATCGACGCCGACGCGAAGCCCGTTGCGGCTCTCGGCGCCGCGCCCTTGATAATCGGCGTGGTTTTCATGGTCGCGCTCGCGACGGTCGGCGTCTATCTCGCTAAAAATTATCTTCGCAAGGAACAATCCGCAGCGACAGAAGTCGCGTCGCCGGAGACGGCGGCGCCCGCAACGATCCTCGCAATTCCGACCGAAGAGCCGGCGACGCATACGCGTGAGGCGCCAGCGCCGGAAAAGATATTCAACAATGCGAACGATGCGCTGAAAGCCGGCGCCGACGCGATCCGCGGCGCAACGCCTGTTGCGCCCGACGGCGCTATAACCGAATTGCCTACGCCGCCGGCGTCTGTCGGCAATGAGGCTATCCAGAAGGCGGCGAAAGACGCAGCAAAGCTCCTCGCGCCAAAGACCGACAAACCCGCAACCATTGATCTTTCAGCGCCGGAACCCGAGGCCGCGCTCGAAAGTCTTGAACGCGCCGCGGCGGCCGATGCGGCGAGCGGGGACTTCGTCGCGCCGCCGGTCGTCGCAGCGATTGACAATGCGCGCCTCGCCGATGAGGTCGCCGGCCTCAAAAAAGCTCTGCAGTCCGATGTCGGCGGGCTTATCGCGCAACTTGAGGCGGAGCGTCAACGCACGGATGAACAGAAGCAGGAGATTGAGCGGCTGAATGCGGAGGTCGAGCGGATGAGAACATCAGGCTTGCCTGCGGTCCGCCGCGCGCGAGCGGCCCTCGCCCTTAGCGCGCTTTCGCAGAAAGCGCTTCTTGGCGGCGCCTTCCGAAACGAACTCAACGCGTACAAATCATTGGAGCCGGAAGCGCCGGTTCTCGCTGCGCTTGATCTTTATGCTGACGAAGGTCTCGCCACTGTTGCGAGCTTGAAAAGCCGGTTCCCGGAGCTTCGCGACGCCGCCCTTGCTCACGCCCGACTCGATAACGCGAAAGGGCCATTCGCCCGCATCGGCGCCAATATCGCTTCCCTGGTCAATCTCAGACCTGCAGCGCCCCTCGCCGGCGCGAGCGCCGCCGCTGTCCTTTCGCGGGCGGAGGCGAAGGTCGCGGCGGACGATCTCGCCGGCGCGCTTGCCGAACTTCGCGGTCTCGCCGGCGACGCAAGGACGGTCTTCGCGCCATGGATGCTTGACGCGAAAGCGCGGCTCGGCGCCGAAGCCGCCCTTACCGCTGCGCAACTGGCGTCGCCTGACCAAGAGCTCGCACGGTGACGATCCGTATCCTGATCTTCATTGTCTGGATCATCTTCTTTGCAGGCGCGCTCACTCTTTTCCTCAACGTCAAGAGTGTCGTCTCGGCGGAAGCGTTCGGCTGGCGGTTCGATCTGCCCGCCGGCGTTGCGGCGACAATTGCAATCGGCATCGCCGCGGCGCTGATCGGCGCGACGGCGCTCCTGAAAGACGCTTTCGCAGCCCCGAAGGCGTTACGCGCGCGCAGGTCGATCGCGCGGCAGGAAAGGGGGCTCGCTGCAATGACGAAAGGTCTTGAGGCGCTCGCCGCCGGCGATGGCCGCGCCGCGAGCAAGCAAGCGCAACTGGCGGCGAAGGCCCTTGGCGGAGCCGCGGCGACAAAACTCCTGGCGGCGCAGGCGGCGCAGATTTCCGGCGATGAATCAGCCGCAGGAGAAGCGCTCGCCGCCATGCTCGACGCGCCGGAGACCGAATTTCTCGCGCTGCGCGGCCTCTACGCCAAAGCGATGCGCGACAATGATCGGGTTGCAGCGCTCGTTCATTCGACGCGCGCGTTCGAACTTCATCCAAAAGCGCACTGGGCGTTTGAAGCGGTCTTTGGTCTTGCGCTTGATCGCGGGGACTTTGTCGCAGCGAAGGAAATCTTGTTAAGAGCGGCGAAGGCGAAAGCGGTCGAGACCGAGAAAGCCGATCGCGGCGTCGCGGCCGTCTCGGCCGCAGCAGCCTACGCGGCGCATGCGGAGGGCGATGACGCGCTCGCGCTCGCTGGCGCCGCGGCCGCGCTAAGGCTTGCGCCTGACTTCGCGCCCGCCGCGGTTCTCGCCGCCCGGCTGCACGCCCGAAGAGGAGAGGCGCGAAAGGCGATGAAAATTCTTGTCGACGGGTTCGCCCTTGCGCCGGAACGCGCGTTCGCCGACGCCGTCGACGAGATTGCGGAGGGCGATCCGCCTGCGTCGCGGGCGAATGCGCTTGATCGCCTCGCCGACAGCAATCCCGCCTCGATTGAGGCGGAGCTCTTGCGGGCGCGCGCCAATTTGATCCGCGGGAACGTCGCCGGCGCCGTCGCCATCCTCGCCAATTTGCTCAAGTCGTCGGCCACGGCTCGCGCACTTCAACTGATGGCGGAAGCTGAGACCGCGCTTCATGGGCAAGCGTCGGCGCACGCCTGGCTTGTTCGCGCCGCCAGCGCGCCGCGCGAGGCAGCCTTAACAGCGGATTCCTACTTCCGCTTGACGAGTGACGGCTGGCGGCGGCTGATCCAGGAATATTTCGAGCACGCTCGTCTTTCTCCGCCCCCGCTTGAACCGCCGCCGCCCGGACTCCCGGCGCCTGAAGCTGCGTTTCTCAATCCGCCGAAATCAGACGACATCGAAGAGTCGGGCGGCGGCGGCGAACTTCCCACTGGCGCAGAAACGGTCGATGCTGCGGCTACGGATGAAGCGCTCGCACGCGACGCCGCCGCTGCGCGTGAGACGTAAGCTGAAGGACTGACATGCCGAACGTGAAAGCGCTTGTCGCCGGGGCGGCTGGAAAAATGGGCCGGGCGATCATCGGCGAGGCCCTCGCGACGCCTGACGTTGCAATTGCCGGCGGCTTTGAGCGCGCCGGCCACCCCGCAATCGGGAAAGACCTTGGACTGCTGACGGGCTTGGGCGGCCTCGGCGTCGTTGTTGAGGAGAGCGCCGAAAAATCGATCCGCCTCGCCGACGCGCTGATCGATTTCACAACGCCCGCCGCGAGCGTTCAAAATGCGCGCATCGCAGCCGGCGCCGGCGTTCCGGCCATCATCGGCACAACCGGATTTTCCGAGCGTGAAGAAGCCGAGATCGCCGCGCTCGCTGCGAAAGTCGCGATCGTCAAGTCTGGGAACATGTCGATTGGCGTCAATCTGCTTGCCGCGCTGGTTCGCGAGGCGGCTGCGCGCCTCGGTCCCGAATACGATATCGAAATCGTCGAAGCGCATCATCGCGCCAAGATCGATGCGCCGTCCGGCACGGCGCTGATGCTTGCGCGCGCCGCCGCCCTCGGACGCGGCGTTGATCTCGAATCAAATTCCGTTCGGACGCGCGACGGCGCCGTCGGCGAACGCCCTGTCGGGGCGATTGGTTTTGCTGTCATTCGAGGGGGCGGGATCGTCGGCGACCATGAGGCGATATTCGCGGGCGCCGGCGAAGTCATCGCGTTTTCCCACCGGGCCATTGACCGCGGGCTCTTCGCCAAGGGCGCGATCGCTGCTGCAAAATGGGCGATCGGCAGGCCGCCCGGGCTTTATTCGATGGCGGACGTCCTCGGATTTTCGCGCTGATTGTCAACGCCCGTTTACCATATCTTCCTGCCAAACCTTAACCATCGCCGTGCCAATCTTCTCTTCTTGAAGGGGCGGTGCGAATGCGGTCGGAAATTCTTGGCGCCGTAATCTGTATCGGTGCGGCTGTCGTTGCGGCGAAGCATTTCGATTCGGGGAAGCCGCAAGCCGCGGCGGCTGAGAGCGAAACCGTCATCGCGGCGGCGACGCCGGTCGAGGAGGCGATCAGGCCGCAAAGCGCCCATGCGGGGGAAGAAGTTCGACTGCCCGCCGGACCCAACCACCAGTATTTTGTGACGGCGGCGGTCAACAGCCGGCCAGCCGCATTCCTTGTCGACACCGGCGCGAGTTATGTCGCATTGCGCGATTCCGACGCGCGCGCCGCGAACATTTATGTGTCGTGGGCGGACTACAAACACCCCGTTCGCACGGCCAACGGCGAGACGAAAGCGGCGCTTATCGACATCGATGCGATCGAAATCGACGGCATTCGAGTTGAAAATGTCAAAGCCTTTGTGCTTCCGGATGAGCAGCTCGCCATGAATCTCCTCGGCATGAGCTTTCTTTCCAAGCTCGACAGCGTTGAACAGCGCAACGGCGAGCTTGTTCTCAAAGGCTGACGTTCCTCCCTTGACCTTTTGGCTCTCCCGCGCTTCCATGAACATATGGAGAACGCACTTTTTGCCGGCGCGGATATCAGCGCTGAGAACCGCGTCGCGCGCCCGGATGTGACGACGGCGCTCACGCGCGGCGTCTCCCGGCTGTTCCGCGATCTTGGTCTCGCGCCGATGGCGGAATTTCGACTGCCGAATGGGCGGCGCGCCGATATGGCGGGTCTTTGCCCCAAGGGGCGGCTCATCATCGCCGAAATAAAATCCTGCGAGGCGGATTTCACCGCAGATGAAAAGTGGGAGGATTATCTCGCCTTTTGCGACGAGTTCTATTTTGCGGTGAACGCGGACTTTCCGCGGGCTCTCCTTCCCGATCTCGAGGGGCTCATCATCGCGGACGGCTTTGGCGGCGCGATTATCCGACCCTCGGTCGAGCGCCCGATGCCTGCGGCGCGGCGCAAAGCGATTACGCTTCGTTTTGCGCGTCAGGCGGCGGCCCGCACGGCGTTCGCGCTTCAGGAGTTCGGGAAATGAATGACGCGGAAGACCGGCGCATCATCAAGGCGATGATCAACGAAGACTATGCGATGCTCTCAGGTCCGCCCGGCCCGCGCGCCTATGATGCGGTGAAGCATCATTATCATCCGGCGGCGCGCATGGTCCGGACCGGCGTCGATGAGCGCGGCGAGTCTTTTGCGACGGTCATGACGGTCGATGAGCACCACGCCGATGTCGACAGGAAATTCGTCGACATGGCCTTTCTCGAAGAGGAGATCGGACACGCGTGTGAGATATTCGGCAATATTGCTCGCGTCAGGAGCGTCTATAGATCCGTCTACGGAGAAGGGCCGGCGGCGCGGGAAGGACGCGGCGTGAATTTTTACAATCTTATCCGTGATAATGGGCGCTGGAGGATCATGTCGATTGTTTGGGACAATGAGCGCCCCGGTTTGACTTTGAGCGTCGAATGACGGCGGCGCGCTGGCGCCCGCGGCTCGCCGAAACGCTATCGGTTATTGCGAGCGCCGCGCCGGAATTTGAGGATGAATGGTGGATTATCGGCAGTGCGGCGGCGGCGCTCGCAGGCGCGGAGATCGCTGAAGTGCGCGACGTTGACGTTCTCCTCAGCGAGCGTGATGCGCACGGCCTTCTCAAACGATGGGCGGTCGCGCCGAGATCGGCGGCTGCGCCAAGCAGTCAGTTCCGATCCGCCGTCTTCGCGCGGTTCGAGCACGCGCCGCTCGCAATCGAAGCGATGGGCGGATTTGAAATGCGCGTGCGCGGCGAATGGCGTCGGGTCTGGCCGTCAACTCGAGAGCTGCGAGGCGGCGTATTCGCGCCCTCGGTCGCCGAGCAGATCGCGTTGCTCGAGGCCATGGGCCGGGAAAAGGACCTTCCAAGGATAGAGGCGCTCCGCGCGCGGCTTTGACATCTTTTGAATGCGCCGGTATGAAACGCAAGCTTCAATGAGGAAGTTATGTCCGGGATTGTGAACCTCTGAACGATGTCGCCGCTTCGCGCACACGGTGCGCGAGGCCTTTTCCGTTCAGACCCCGGCATTTCCATGAATATCTCGAAAGCGGAGCAGCGAACGCTCCACGCGTTGGCGCGCGGCGGCGCCATCGCGGTCGAAAAAGATGATCGCGGAAAGATTACCGCTGTCAATTGCATGACGCGGGAAGGGTGGTCGCTTGCTGATTGCGACCTCAGCGTCTTTGCGAAGCTGAAGAAGCGCCGCTTCATCAGCTCGTCGAGGGGCGCGCCATATCGCATCACTTACGAAGGGCGCCTCGCCGTGCGTCCGCAGATCGACAACCGATAAGCTCCCCTCCCGGAAACGGGAAGGGAGCCCCCGCGTCTACAGATCGCTCATCGATTTGACTTCGACAGGCCCGAGGCCGAGGGACGCAACGCCCGCTTCAATCTTGGCGCGGTCCCCGACGATGATCCACACGAGGCTCTCGGGATGAACCGCTTCGGCCGCGGCCGCCTTCATGTCGTCGAGCGAGAGAGACTCGAATTTCGCCTTCAACGTCGCCGGATAGTCCCAGGGGCGTCCGAAGCGGTTCGAATTCGCAAGGCTGCCAAGAACGTCGCCCGAAGTTTCAAATGATCCGGGCAATGAGCGCGTGTTGTTGTCGATCGCACGCTTCAGCTCCGCCGTCGTCGCCGGCCTGGTTGTCTTGTAGCCGTTGAGCTCCTT
>JBMOOR010000237.1:0-67194 GCA_049324555.1 Pseudomonadota bacterium
GGTCGATAGGAGAAGGCTCGTGATCACTTCTTCGATCGAGCGCTCGATGAAGACCGAATCGTCCGTCGTCACGCCGACGGCGACGCCTGCGGGAAGACTGCTCGCAAGCTCCTCGATCGCCGCATGAACGCCCTTGGAAACCGCGACCGTATTCGACTGCGCCTGTCGCAGGACGCCGATGCCGACGCCGGGCGAGCCGTTGACCCGGGCCGTCGTCGATTCATCCTCGAATCCCCATTCGACAATGGCGACATCGCCGATCCGCGTTTGATCGTTGAGCCTCAGGTTTGCAATGTCCTCGGGCGTCGTCGCCGGGGTCTCGGCGCGGATGACGATTTCCTGCGCAGCGTTCCGGAGACGCCCCGCCGGAGCGCTCTCTGACGCGGAGGCGACGACGCGCGCCACATCGTCGACAGAAAGCCCGCGCTCGGCGAGCGAGGCCGGCATAATCCGTACACGAACTGCGCGCCTGCGATCGCCATAGATTTGCGCCTGCGCGACGCCTTCGACCGCCTGCACGCGCGGGGCGATGACGTCCTCGACAAGATCGGCGAGATCGCCGGGCGCTATGTCCTTCGCCGAAACCGTAAGGCGCATGATCGGTTGTGAATCGTTGTCCGCCTTAACGACGGTCGGCTCCTCGACGTCTTCGGGAAGGCGACCCGTCACCGTCGACACTGCATTCTTGACGTCAGTCGCAGCGATGTTGATGTCGACGCTCGGCGAGAATTCGGCGACGATGCGGCTGCGCTCGCGCGAGGAGGAGGAGGAAATCGACGTGACGCCGTCGACCTGCGCGACGGCGTTCTCGATAATCGACGTCACCTCGGCGTCGATCGATTCCGGCGTCGCGCCCGGATAGCGCGTCTCGATCGTCACGACCGGATTGTCGACATCGGGGAGCTCGCGCACTTCAACGCCGAAGAGGGCCGCAAGACCTGCAAGCACGATGATCAGATTGACGACAGCCGCAAGGATCGGCCGCTTGATCAGCGTCGCGATGAAGCCGCCGCTCTCGCCGGAGCCCTTCGGTTCGCGGTTGGCGTCAAAACCGGCCATCGTCAGCCGGACGCCCGCTGCGCGTCGCCGCCAATGCTGACCGGAAACATCATACCGGGGCGCACCCGATCGGCGCCCTCGACGATGACGCGGTCGCCGGGCTTCAAATCGCCTTCGGCGATCACCGTCTCATCGCGCCGCTGAATGATGCGGACGCCGACGCGCAGGGCGGCGCTTTCTTCAAGTTTCCAGACATAGGCGCCCGTCCGGTCCCACTGCACGGCGAGACCCGGCAACGCGAGCGCCGGCGCGCCTTCATTCGTCGTCGTCACAGCATAGGTTGCGCCCGGCAGCAGCGCGCCGTCGGAATTATCGAATGTCGCCTCGATCTTCAGCGTGCGCGAGAGAGCGTCGACACGGCTGTCGATCGCCGAAACGGCGCCGGTGACGCGCGCGCCTTGCGCGGAGGCGAGCATGGCCGAAACCGCCTGGCCCGTTTTCACGTCAGCGGCCGATTCCTGCGGGACAGTGAATTCGATGATGAGCGCGGTGAGATCGTCGATCGTCGTCACGAGTTCGCCCGCGCGGATGTAATCGCCCGATTCGATCGGGGTGAGGCCGATGACGCCCGCAAACGGCGCGCGGATCGTCCGCTGGCTGACAGAGAACTCCGCCGCCGTGAGATCAGCCTCGGCCGCCTTGTAGGCGTTGAAAGCGGCTTCCGCCTCGAGCCGCGAGGCGGCCTCTTCCTTGAATAGCGCCGCGTAGCGATCCGAATTCGCCTTCGCGATCGGGTATTGCGCCTTGAGCCGCGCGAGCGCGGCGACCTGTTCCGTATCGTCGATCTTCAGAAGAACGTCGCCGGCGGCGACCTTGCTCCCCGATTTGATGCGCACCTCCTTGACGAGGCCGGTCGCCTCCGAAATGAGGGTGACGCTGCGCGCCGCGCGGCTCGTCCCGACGGCGTCGATCCGTTTCTCGACCGCCGACCGCTCGACGGCGGCGAACGTCACGGCGGGGAGCACCGCGCCGCGCGGCGGCCCGCCCCTGGGCCGGCCTCCAACGCCTGCGTTCGCCAAGGGTGCGGCGGCGGGAGCCTCAGCCGGGCTCTTCCCGCCGAGGTGCGGGCGGATGGCGACGCCGATCACCACGCCGGCGAGCAGGAACGCCGCCGCGCCAAACGCTGCAAGTTTCAGCTGGAACCCCGAACCTGACATCACAAACTCTCTACCCGAACGCTCGCCACACGCCGCATGAAACCTAGCCGAAAAGTCTCTCCGCTTCACTTAAGATGAACCCCGCCGTCAACATGCACTCAGTACGCAACCCGGCGCGCCGGCGCCGGAATAAACCTGTCTCCTTTGAACGGCCATTCACCTCAATTCCGTCGCCGGCGCGTGATCACAAATGAGCGATGACGGTCGCCCCGCCCATTCCGAATTCCGAAGAATGAGCCGGGCGCGGCGCGCGCTGGATTTTGTCGGACCAAGGACTGGCGCGCTGGCGAGCCTTTGACCGGCCTTGCAGCCCAATGATCGGCGGCGCGAATTGCGCCCCGCCGCAACGGAGGCGCCCACGCGCCTACCCCGATGTGAGCGCACCGCACGAGTTCTGGCTCCGGTTGATCAGTCCCGGCGTTCAGCGTGCAACAATCTTCGAGCTGTCTGGCGAGCGAAAGGCGCAACACGCCATCGACGGACGCGTATGCGGCCGGCCGGCAGACATCGAGTCGCCCTCAGCATCGGCGAAATCATCGCCCCTATGCTATTTGCAGGCGCCGCTGGCGCTCGAACTGCACGCGCCCCGGAAAAATCAACGACGCTCGCCGCGCGCGGCGAACGCCGATGTATCAACGCGTCTGCCGGCGTCATTCATCTTCGCGGGCGCGATCAATACTTCAAGCTGATCGTCGCGCCGAAAGTGCGCGGGCGCGCGGCGACAACGGATTCCGGGTCCTGGAATGTGCCGATGCCGTCGACGACTGCAAGGGAGTCGGTCGCATTCTTCGCGTATAAGCCGACCGTCACGCGATCGGTAAGGTCGAGACGCGCATAAAGATCGAGGAGCGCGTAGGAATCGAGCGCAATATTGAAGGGGCTGTTCGCTCGGAATTCCGTATTCGACTCGCCCCGATAGGTGAGGTCGGCGGTCAGATGCAGCGGCTTGCCCATGATTTCGGCGGCGTATTGCGCCGAGGCGAAGAATTGCAGTTCCGGCACGTTCGGAATTTCGTCGCCCGCGAGTCCGACGATTACGAAAGGCGACGCGCCGGGAAGCGCAGGCTGGTCCGTCGTCAGCTCATGGTCAAGGAACCAATTGCCCGCAAAGGTGAAGGTCAACTGGTCCGTCGGCGCCCACGCAACGGACCATTCGACGCCGTTGATTTCGGCGGCGCCGCCATTCGTCGTGAACGGAATATTGCCGGCTGGATCGCGAGGCTCGACCTGAATGTTTTCCCAGTCGATGAGGAACAGCGCTGCGTTGACTTGCAGCGTGTTGGAAAACAAGCGCGACTTGACCCCAGCCTCCCAGTTCGTCAGCTCGTCCGACTCGAACGTCGCCGGAATGCCAGGAGCGAAGGGCTGGTTGGCGTTGTTGACGCCGCCGACCCGGTAGCCTTCCGAATAGAGGCCGTAGACCATCACGTCTTCATTCAGGTCGACGGAGACGCTGAATTTGGGCCGGGTCGTCGTGTCGCCGGTCTCGATCAGGCCGATGTCATTGCCATTGATGTTCTGGCCGATGACTGTGCCGGCGACCGGGCTCAGCGCGCCGCCGAAGGCGTGCACCGTCGACTGGATCGATTGCAGGTCGGAATCGAATACGCGGAAACCCGCGAGAAGGTGGATGCGGTCCATCAAATCATAGGTGACTTCGCCGAACACCGCCTTCTGTTCGACTTCGTCGAAACGGTCGCGAGCAAAGAATATTGTGCCGCCGCCGAAGAAGTCATTGGAATTGAGCACATTGATCGGCGCCGGGTTTCCCTGACCATCCGTCGTCGGCACAAACACCGCGAAGTCGTTATTGTCCTTTTGGTAATAAAGGCCGCCGACGAAATTAAGCGGGCCGTCGAGTTCTGATGCGAACCGCGCTTCGACCATGGTTGTCTCATAGGACTGCGGCTGCACCGTCATCCCTGGAGCCGGAACTCCGAAGAAAAGCAGGATCGGCGTCGAGTCGAATTGAAACAGGATGTCGTGCTCGAAATTGCTCGCGGAGACCGTTGCTGTGCCAAAATCGAATCTGTAAGCCGCAGTCCCGCCGAAGATCTGGACCTCATCGTCGCGGCTGTTGCGCGTGATGTCTGCGTTGATGAAATCGCGACCCGGCGTCAGCGCGGGGAGCCCGGGCAGAGGGGCGAAGCCGGGGTTTCCAGGAAGCGCTGCGATCTCTGGCGGCTGATTTGGCCAGGCTGGAACGCCGCGCGCGGTAAAACGCGAAGAGCCGCCGATTTCGAGATCCTGATACAGATAGAGAGCATCAATGGTGAGACGCTCCGTCGGCGTCCAGCGCAACATCACCCTGCCGCCATTCGTTTCCTCGTCGTTGATGTTTTCCGCATCTCCGTCAAAGGTCGTCGGGCTCGTCTGCAGGCGCGGTTGATCGATCCAGCCGTCCGCATCCGTGCGCCAGCCGACGAGACGCGCCGCCAGCACGCCCTCGATGATCGGAATGTTCAGGCCGCCGCTCACATTGTAGTTGAAGCCGCCGTGCCGGGTTCCCGAAAGGTCTGCGTCGGCAAATGCGCCGAAAGCGCTCGCGTCAGGCTTGTTTGAAATGTATTTGATGTTGCCCGCCATTGAGTTCGCGCCGTAAAGCGTTCCCTGCGGACCGTTCAGCACTTCGATGCGCTCCATGTCGACAAGCTTGATCGGTGCGTTCTTTCCGCCGCCGTCCTGCTGGTCGCTCGCTGTAATTACGAATTCGTCGAAATAGGCGCCGACGACCGAAGGACCATTGCCGTTGACGCCGCGAATGATGAACTCCTTATCGCCCGGCCCGAGATCCTGAAACTGGAGGCCCGGAACCTGTCCGGCGAACCCTTCGAAATCAACGATGCCTTTCTCCGAGAGTTCGGCGCCGCCGATCGCGTTGACGCTGCCGGCGATCGACTGAATGTCGGTGTCGCCGCGCTTTGTCGCCGAGACAACGATTTCATCGAGCTCGCCCGCCAACGAAGCCGCCGGAAGGATTGCGGCGGTTGTCATCAGGATGGCGGCGAGCGACTTCAGGTTCGCCTTTCCGGCGCCGCTGAACATAGACATATCAAATCCCCTTCCCAGCTTCCGGCTCAAGCCGAATCCGTTATTTGCCCCCTTCCAATGGTGAGATTTGCCGCAGCTCCGCACAAGGCGGAATCTTAGGCCGATCGTTCTAATTTCATCGGTTCTCGAAGATGGATTGATCGCCGAATTCGGCTCAGATTTGCGGCGCCGTATATTCGTTGCTGGAATACCCTTCGCAATGCGCCTGCCGTCGATCGCTGAAATTATTGCGGTGCAAAAGAGAATTGCGCCGCTTGTGCGCCGCACGCCGGTCATTTCCTTGCAGGGAGCTGACGGAGAGCTGACACTTAAACTGGAGACGTTGCAGCCGACCGGTGCGTTCAAGACGCGCCCCGCAGCCGCGCTGCTGACTGCTATGACCGCCGGCGAACGCGCGCGCGGGGTCGCCACTGCGAGTTCGGGCAATTTCGGCATTGCAGCGGCGTCAATCGGCGCGGCGCTTGGAGCGCCGGTGACAATCGTCGTCCCGGATGATGCGCCGGCCGCAAAATTGGAGCGGTTAAAGGCGCTGGGCGCGCATCTTCGCATCGTCGACGGCGACGCCTGGTGGGAGACGGTGATCACCCATCGTTTCCCCGGCATGACCGGCGCTTATCTCGACGCGGTCGCTGATCCTGTCGCCATCGCCGCGAACGGCGCGATCGCGATCGAACTCCTCGAAGATCGACCAGAAATCGACGCCATCGCAGTTCCTTTTGGCGGCGGCGGACTGCTATGCGGCGTCGCGGCGGCTGTGAATGCTCTAAGGCCTGACGTGCGGATCATCGCCTGCGAAGCGGAGTTCGCGACGCCGCTTTACGCCGCCAGAGCCGTCGGCGCTCCTGTAAAGATCACTCCCAAACCGTCGTTCATCAGCGGCATCGGCGCACCGAGCGTGCTGCCAATCATGTGGCCGCTGTTGCAGAAGTGCGTCGACGAGTGCGTTGTGCTTTCTTTGGCCGAGATCGCTGAAGCGGTCCGACGCCTTGCGCTCGACGCGCGCATCGTGGCGGAAGGAGCGGGCGCAGTGTCGGTTGCCTCTGCCCTCTCGGGAAGAATTAAGGCGCGCCATATCGCCTGCATTGTCAGCGGCGGAAACATCGGCGGGCAAGCGCTCTCTGAGATCCTCGCAGGCGGCGTGCCGGACCAGTACGGCCGTCACTTGGCTGGCGCGAAGGTCGCGGAGTTCGCGTCAAGATAGGAGCGGATCGCTTCGTGCGAACTCGCCGCAACGTCGCTCTCGGCGCTGACGAAATAGGGCCGCAGCAGGCCGAGCACGAGATCGTATCCGGAAAGGATGCATTCGGCGTTTATCTCCCTGCCGAGAAATTCCTGCGCGTTGAGCCAGTTTTCTGAGATGATCCACCGCGTTTCGACGAGCGTCGCGATCAGCCGCGCATCGCCGCCGAAATCAAGCTCGCCTTGGCGCTCGACAGCGGCGAGAAACTCCGCAAGCGCGCGCGAACGCCGGTGCCGGTTCTCCCGGTACCTCGACATCAACAGGGGATCCTCGCGCAACAGCGCGGCGAGTTCGCGATAGAAGAATCGATAATTGCAGATGAAGAGAACCTGCCGGGCGAACATTTCGGCAAGGCGCCGGATCGACGGCTCGAGATGGTCATCATACCATCCGGCATTCATCTCCTCGACCATGCGTGCGAAGATCGCGCGTATGACTTCAGACTTCGTGCGGAAATGGTAATGCAGATTGCCCTTGGAAATGCCGCAGGCTTCGGCGATGCGGTTGCCGGAAACCGCCGCGCTGCCGTGGGCGTTGAACAATTCGATCGCCGTATCGATAATGATCGCGAGAGTTTCTTTGGAGGCCATTTTTCAGCATCGGAATGCGACGGGGCGGTCTGCGCCCCCTCGCGATAGGGCGCTTGCCCTAAAAAGGCGACTATACAGCGCCGCTTTGCTTTTGAAAGAATATCGCTGAACTTCCCGGAATCGTGAGACTCTTTTTTTCCTATGACAACGCCCGCGACCGCAGCCAGAAAACCTTGTCTCGTCAATCTGCGCGCCGGCCGGCCTTATAGCTGGTGCGCATGCGGCCGCAGCGCCCGGCAGCCCTTCTGCGACGGATCGCATGCCGGAAGCGGACTTGAACCGGTTCGCTTCATCGCCGCCGCAGACGGGGACGCGCTGCTCTGCGCCTGCAAGCGGACGAAGAGGCCGCCTTTCTGCGACGGCTCTCATAACGCGCTCTCCGACACCTATGAGGAAGCGAGCGCCGAAGCCATTGCGGCGGCGGCGTTGATTCCCGTGACGCCGCGGGAAGGCGCCGGCGTCCTCAAGTCACCGCTCGACGGCGGCTGCTATGTCTGCACTGTCGACAGCGCCGCGTTTCAGCGGCGCGGCGTCATGCGCTTCGCCGAAACGATCGGCGCCGCCGCCGGCGCCCGCTTCCTGTCGCAGTTTCTGGTTGAGATCGACAATGGCGCGTCGGACATATTCCGCTTTCCGGGAAGCGACGCCGTACTGTTCACGGCGTCGGGAAACGCGCAGCTCACGATTTCGGGCCGGCGTTTCGAACTGTGTGAAGAGAGCGGCGCGTTCGTTCGCGCCGGAGAGGCGATCCGTCTTGAAAATCGCAGCGAGACGTCCGCCCGCCTGCTGATGACCGTCTGTCCGCAAACGGCTGATCCGGAATGGCTTGAGGCGATGCCGGATGATTTCGACGCCTCTGTCCCTGAGCGCGTCTTCGGCGTCGATCCGTCAAAACGCGAGCCGATGGCGGACCGCTTCTATCAGGTGCTCGTCGGCGAGGAGACGGGATCGAAGGAAGTGACGCAATTCATCGGTGAAATTCCGCGATCGCGCGCCGCCGCGCACCACCACCTGTACGAAGAAGCGATCATGATCCTTTCCGGGGAGGGATTTATGTGGACCGAGAACGCGCGCGCCGCCGTCGCGCCGGGAGATATCATTTTCCTGCCGCGCAAGCAGCTTCATTCGCTCGAATGCGTGTCGCCCGGCGGCATGCGGCTGATGGGCGCCTTCTACCCGGCGGGAAGTCCGGCGATCAATTACTGACGTGCGGCATCGGTCCGGCGGCAACAGGAAAGGCGGCGCTTGTCAATGAAATCGGATGCAGGGCGGCCGGAGGAGCCGGGCGCGCCGCGATTCACCAATCTCCTGTCGACGGTGATGACGCTCGCCGGGGTCGCAATCGGCCTCGGCAATGTGTGGCGCTTTCCTTACATGATGGGCGCTTATGGCGGCAGCGCCTTCCTGCTCATCTATCTCGTCTTCATGCTGATCGTCGCCGTTCCGGCGCTGACGACGGAACTCGCGCTCGCGCGCGCGCATCGCGGCGCGACGATCATGGTGTTGCGCAAATCCTTCGGCTGGCCCGGCCGCCTCATCGGCTATGTGCTGGTCGGCGGAATCGTGATGGCGGCGTCGTATTACATACTCGTCGTCGGCAACGTCTTCTACAGCGCTTATGTCTCGATCGCCGAGGGCTTTGCGACCGAGCGGCTTTCCGACTACGCCGCCGCGCTGCAGGCGCCTGTTCCAGCTTGGATGATCGCGGTCGCAGTCGCATGGGCGGCGATCTTCGTGATCGACCGTGGGCTGATCAACGGCGTCGAGCGCGTCAGCAATCTCTTCGTGCCGTTCTTCTTTCTGATTTGCGCGTATCTCATCTACGCGGCGATGAGCCAGCCAGGCGCGATCGCGGCGGTCGGCGAGTTCCTTAAACCGGACTTTTCCAGGATCGGCGTGCGCGAAATCTTCGCGGCGCTCGGCCAGTGTTATTTTTCAGCGGGGCTTGGCGCGGCCTACGTCATGGTCTACGGCAAGTTTCTCCGCGATGACACGCGGCTGCAGTCGGCCGCGGCGGGAACCGCGATCAGCGATACCGCCGCTTCTCTGCTCGCGTCGCTGTTCATCGTTCCGACAATTCTTGTTTTCTCGATGGAGATGAGCAGCGGGCCGGGGCTTCTTTTCGGCACAATGCCGAAGCTGTTCGCGGTGATGGAGGGGGGCAGGCTTTTCGGCAGCCTGCTTCTCGTCGGCCTTTGTCTCGTCGCGTTTCTTTCCGTCGTCGCATCGTTTCAGGTGATCAATGTCAGCCTGATGGAGGAGCCGATCGGCGAGCGGATCGGCAAGCGGCGGCTGCTCGTCATCTCCGGCGTGGTGATTTCCGCTTTGATCGGCCTGCCGGCGTTCCGGCCTGACCTCATCCAGCCGATGGATCTCGTATTCGGATCCGGATTTACGATCTTCGGCGGATTCCTCGCGATTGTCGCCGTCGTCTGGCGGCTCGACCGCGCTGAAGCTTTCCGGCAATTTTCATGGGGCGCCTCGCCAACCATGCCCCAGAAAATGCTGTTCATGTGGCTGCGCTTCGGCATTCCGGCGCTGCTGCTCGTCGTTCTCGGCGCGGCGATCTACGACGCTGCGACGCAAGCGTATTGAAGGAGTTGGAAATGGCTGAGACGCTGGAGGCGCTCCGCGCCAGATTCCCGATATTCAGGACAAGGACCTATCTTAACTCCTGCTCCTATGGCGCGATGTCAATCGAAGTGAAGGAAGCGATCGAGGCCTACATCGAGCGGCGCATGACCAAGGGCTCCGATTGGGAGGACTGGGTCGGGCGGCTCGAAATCCTGCGCGGGCTTCTTGCGCGTCTCCTCGGATGTTCGAGCGACGAGGTGGCGGTGACGGGATCGGTCAGCGAGTCGGTCAACAGCCTCATCTCGGCCCTCGATTTCGCCGGCGGGCGCAAGCGCGTCGTCCTGACTGAGTTCGATTTTCCGACGACGTCGCAGATTTTTCTGTCGCAGCGACGGCGCGGCGCAGAAATCGCGCGCGCTCGCGCGGACGAAACCGGGACCGGCATCGATCTTGCCGAATTCGAACGGCTGATCGACGATCAGACGCTGATCGTTTCCGCGCCGCTCGTTTGCTATCGCAACGGCGCCTTGCTTGACGTCGCCCCGATCATCCGTCTCGCGCATGCGCGAGGCGCGCTCGTGATGGTCGACGGCTATCAGGGCGTCGGCGCCGTTCCCTTTGACGTTCGCTCGCTCGGCGCCGATTTCCTCGTCGGGGGGTGCCTCAAATATCTGATCGGCACGGCGGGCGTCGGCTACATGTATGTGCGCGATGCGGCGCATTCGGCGCTGTCGCCGGTTTTCACCGGCTGGTTCGCGCAGGAAAATATCGGCGCGATGAATATTTACGAACATCGGCCGTCGAAGACGGCAAGGCGCTTTGAGAGCGGCACGCCGAATGTCTGCGGACTCCACGCCGCTGCGGCGGGTCTTGAGGTGCTGGCGCAAGCGGGCGCTGACAGGATTTGGCGGCGAATCGCGGACCTCAACGCGGAAATTGCAAGGCGCGCGGCCGCCGAGGGCTGGTCTCTTGCGACGCCGGAAGACCCCGCGCGGCGCGGACCGATGATGGCGATACGCTGCCGCAATGCGCCGGAGCTTGTGCGCCGTCTTGATGCGGACGAAATCACTGTCTCTGATCGCGACGGAAATCTCCGGGTGTCGACGCATTTTTACAATAATGGCGAAGACCTTGACCGGCTTTTCAGCGCGCTCCGCGCCAATCGCGAATTTATTGATTAGATATCCGGCCCCGCCCCGCCGCCGGAGTAATCTCGCAGCGCGAACGAACCAGGAGGGACGGCAAATTTGATGGGCATCGCTTCGGAATAGGCGGCTGTCGCCCCGCCTTGAAGCCTGCCCCATCGTGGCGGAAATTTTTCTTCCAAACCCTACACACGAGTTTTACGCAGCACCGAAACCGGGTCGTCCTGCAGCGCAGCTGCAGCAAACTTCCGCCACGGCACGCCGCAGAAGCCTTGCCGGAAAACTAAGTGACTGATATTTATGGGTTATCTGGTGCCGCTTAGGTGACTCGAACACCTGACCCCATCATTACGAATGATGTGCTCTACCAGCTGAGCTAAAGCGGCCCAAACCGACGGTCGTCCCGGTCGGGAGGGGCGTTCTTTAGCGTCTCCCCTCCCATTCCGCAACAAGCCTGAGGCCGCGGAGATCAGGCTCGAAGGACCCCGCCCGTCGCCTTTTCGACAGCGGCGACGATCGCTTTGCCGACCGCCTCGATTTCCTCGTCGGTCAGCGTCTTTTCGCGGGGCTGCAACGTCACCTCGACGGCGAGCGACTTCTTGCCGCCTTCCACGCCCTTGCCCTGATAGACGTCGAAAAGGCCGACATCGGCGATGAGCTTTTTCTCGGCGGAGCGCACCGCTTTCATGAGCGCCTCGGCGGTGATGTTTTCATCGACTGCGAATGCGAAGTCGCGCTTCACGGGCAAAAGCTCCGAAGCGTCGAGCGCAGGCTTCGTCTTCGTCGTTTTCGCCTTGGCCGCCGGAACGGCGTCGAGGAAGACCTCGAACGCATAGACCGGCCCCTCGACATCCATGGCTTTCAAGACGCGCGGATGAATTTCGCCGAAATGGGCGAGCGAAAGTTTCGGCCCCAAACGCAGGACGCCCGAACGGCCCGGATGATACCAATTCGGCGCATCCGCCGTCGTCTGAAGCTGATCGACCTTGGCTCCAGCCGCTTCGAGCGCGGCGATAGCGTCCGCCTTCACGGTGAAAACGTCCGCCGCGCGCTCCGATTTCGACCAATGGCGTTTCGGATTGGAAAGGCGCGCGCCGCCCGCAACAGTTTGCTGGCCTTCCGGGCGATCTGAAGCGTAGACCGGCGCGACTTCGAAGAGCGCTAGATCGTCGCGGCCGCGATCGGCGTTCCTTTGCAGCGCCGCGATGAGGTTCGGCAGCATCGAGGGGCGCATCGCTCCGAGGTCGGACGAAATCGGATTGGCGAGGATGAGCCCTTGCGCAGCGAGCCAGTTCGCGCCGTCGCAGAAGAGCGCCGCCTGGCGTTCGTCCGTGAACGACCAGGTGACGGCTTCGAGAAGTCCGCGCGCGGCGAGCGTGCGGCGTGCGGCCCCGCGGCGAATTTGCGCTTGCGTCAGCTTCGGCGTTTCGACCGCGGCGCGCGCCGGGAGCGTATCCGCCGGAAGCGCATCGAAGCCGACGATGCGCGCGATTTCCTCGACAAGGTCCGCCTTGCCTTCGATGTCGGGCCGCCAGCTTGGAACGTCGACGAGCCAAGGATCGGAAAGGCGCAATTTGAAGCCGAGCGCGAGGAGTATCGTTTCCGATTTTTCCGGTGCGACGTCAACGCCGGTGAGGCGCCTCACCTCCGCCGGCGGGAAGGCGACGACTTTGTCCCATTTTGGTTTCGCGCCGGCGATCTCGATTTCGCTCGGCGTTCCGCCGCAGATGTCGAGGATGATGCGCGTCGCCGCCTCAAGGCCCGGAACGACGAAATCGGGATCGACGCCGCGCTCGAAGCGATGGCGCGCGTCGGTGTTGAGCCCGAGCTTGCGGCCCGTTCTCGCTGTGCGCAGAGGGTCGAAATAGGCGCATTCGACGAAGACGTTTCGTGTTTCGTCCGTGCACCCCGTATCCTCGCCGCCGATGATCCCGCCGAGCCCAAGGACGCCGCTGTCGTCGGCGATGACGGTCATCGTCTCATCGACCTCGCAGGTCTTGTTGTCGAGCGCGAGAAAGCTCTCGCCCTTGGCGCCAAGACGCGCGCGGATTACGCCCTTCAATTTGTCGGCGTCATAGACATGGAGCGGGCGCGCACGGTCATAGGTCAAAAGGTTCGTCACATCGACGAGCGCCGAAATCGGCCTCAGCCCGATGGCGCGGAGGCGATCGGCGAGCCATTTGGGGCTGGGGCCGTTCTTCACGCCCTTGATGTATCGGCCCGCGAACATCGGGCAGGCGTTTTTCGCGTCTTCTGGAAATTGCAGGACGATCTTCTGCGGGCACGGGAACTCGCCTTTGACGGGCTCTGGCGCCCTGGTGACGAGGCGCCCAAGCCCCGCCGCCGCGAGATCGCGCGCGACGCCGGCGACGCCGTTCGTATCCGGACGATTGGGCGTCACTTCGAATTCGATGACGGGATCGTTCGCGCCGAGCCATAAGGCGATCGGATCGCCGACCTTGGCGTCAAGCGGCGCCTCGATGATGCCGGCGTGATCGTCGCCGAGCATCATTTCGCGCGCCGAACACATCATGCCGAAGCTTTCAACGCCGCGGATTTTCGCCCTGGTCAACGTCACGTCGATGCCCGGCACATAGGCGCCGACCGGGGCATAGGCGATCTTGATGCCCTGCCTCGCGTTCGGGGCGCCGCAGACGATCTGCAAGGTCCCGTCCTTCGTCGCGACCTTGCAGACTTTAAGCTTGTCGGCTTCGGGATGTTTTTCAGCCTCAAGAACTTCGCCGATCGTGAACGCCTTCAATCGCTCCGCCGGGTCGTCGACATGCTCGACTTCGAGCCCGACGGCGATCATCGCCTCGACGATTTCGGGAAGCGGGGCGTCCGTTTCGAGGTGTTCCTTCAACCAGGAAAGCGTGAATTTCATCGCGACAACCCCGTCGCCAAATTCGGCTGGTCGAGCGGATCAAAGCCGTAATGTTCAAGCCAGCGCGCATCCGCCGCGAAGAAGTCGCGAAGGTCCGGAATGCCGTATTTCAGCATGGCGAGACGGTCGATGCCCATGCCGAAAGCAAAGCCCTGATATTCATCGGGGTCGAGCCCGCAATTCCTCAAGACGTTCGGATGCACCATGCCGGAGCCGAGGATCTCCATCCACTCCTCGCCCTGTCCGATGCGGATTTCATTGCCGACGCGTTCGTAACCTATGTCCATTTCGGCGGACGGCTCCGTGAACGGAAAGAAATGCGGCCGGAAGCGCGTCTTCACGCTGTCGACCTCGAAATAGGCCTTGCAGAAGGCTTCGAGCGTTCCTTTGAGATGGCCCATATGCGTTTCGCGGTCGATGACGAGACCCTCGACCTGATGGAACATCGGCGTGTGCGTCTGGTCCGAATCGCAACGGAAAGTGCGGCCCGGAATGATGATCCGGATCGGCGGCTTCCTTGTCATCATCGTGCGGATCTGCACCGGCGAAGTGTGCGTCCTCAATAGCATCCGCGAGCCGTCCGCCTTCGGATGAAAAAAGAACGTGTCGTGCATTTCGCGCGCGGGATGATCCGCAGGGAAGTTAAGCGCGGTGAAATTGTGGAAGTCGTCCTCGATGTCAGGGCCCTCGGCGACGTCGAACCCCATCGCCGAAAAGATCGCGACGATTTCCTCCATCGCCTGCGTGACGGGGTGGATGCGGCCTTGGGGGAGCGGCGCGATGGGGAGCGTCACGTCGACTTTTTCGGTCGCAAGGCGGTCGTCGAGCGCGGCGTCTTCAAGCTTTTGTTTCTTCGCCTCGATCGCTGAGGCGATTTTGTCCTTGAGGACATTGAGCGCGGCGCCGGCGGCCTTCCTCTCATCGGGCGCCATGGCGCCGAGCGCCTTCATCCGGTCGGAGATGACGCCCTTTTTGCCGAGCGCGGCGACGCGCGCGTCTTCAAGCGCCGCGATTGAATGCGCGGCGGCGATTTTGGCGAGGAGTTCCGCTTCAAGGCCTGCAAGCTCTGGCATCTCCGGTTGGCTTTCTATTGCTCGTGATAAATACCAGTTATCTCGCAGGTATCCTTGCTAAAGACGACAACCGGTGTGCCGCCGACCCAATCGCGAGGAAGGCGAAAATTAATCCTTAGCCCGCGCTCGATTTCCTTGATATCGGCCGGCAGCAAAAGCAACTCCCACGATTGAGGATACGCCTTAGCTGCAGCCAACCGCGCATCATCCACCATTTTGTGCAACTCACACTCGCCATAGAAAATAGCGGGTGAAAACTCAGCCTCACGCCTTTCCGGCAGATCGTATTCAACGCCTTGCGCGAGAATCGCCAGATGCAGAAGCATCAACATACTCATCTTGCCCCTCCAATAGAAAAAGCGTCACCTTCTGGGTGACGCTTTTGAAATTCATCCGTCTACGTCACCCGGCTCTATAATGGCCATCCTTCGAGACGCCGCTTCGCGGCTCCCCCGGATGAAGGCCGGTGGCGAGGTCAGGCGGCGAGGGCCGCTTTCGCTTTTTCCGCCAGGGCCTTGAACGCCTCGGGCTCCTTCACGGCGATGTCGGCGAGGACCTTACGGTCGACCTCGATGCCCGCTTTCGAGAGCCCGTCGATAAATCGGGCGTAGGTCATGCCGACCTCGCGGGTCGCCGCGTTGATGCGCGTGATCCACAGCGAGCGGAAATTGCGCTTCTTGGCTCTGCGGTCGCGATAGGCGTACTGGCCGGCCTTTTCGACCGCCTGGCGCGCCGTCTTGATCGCGTTCTTGCGGCGGCCGAAATAGCCTTTCGCCGCCTTGATGACTTTCTTGTGCTTGGCGTGGGACGTGACGCCCCGTTTGACGCGTGACATTCAGGGGCGCTCCTAGCGGTTGTACGGCATGTATTTCTTGACGATCTTCGCGTCCGCATCAGAGAGGACGGCTGTCCCGCGCTGCTGACGGATATATTTGGCGTTATGCGAGATCAGTCGGTGCCGTTTGCCGGCGACGCCGGCCTTGACCTTGCCGGAGGCGGTCATTTTGAAGCGCTTCTTGGCGCCGGATTTGGTCTTCATCTTGGGCATTTTGCGGTTCCTGAGAATGGCCCCAAAACGGGCGCGCGTTTAAGATCGCCAAGGCATGCCTTTAGGCCCGGCGATCCAATGGAAGGGGCGGGTTATAGCCGAGAAGCCGCGCGAGGCAAGTGCCCCGACGGCCTATTTCACAAGGATCAGGAGACCAGCCCCAATCCCGGCGATCGAAAGCGCGAACAGGATCGCGACGGCGGGCGCCGGCAGGCGTCGAACGATATGGAGCATGTCGAAGTCCTTCCCTGATGCCTCAATAATATGGGGTCAACCGGAGCGGCCGTCACGCCGCATCGTGGAAAATGACGCCAAGCGCCATGCGCCGCCCGGAGCGGATGGTCGACACCCCGTGGCGCATCATCGCCCGATAGGTTCCGTGCGCGCCCGCAACTGGGCGGTCATTCACCGCAAAAGCGACGGCGTCGCCTTTTTCGAGCGGAACGACATGCGCCCGCGACTGCATGCGCGGGCGTTGTTCGGTGAGAACGAATTCGCCGCCCTCAAAGTCCTTTCCCGGCGCGGAGAGGAGAATCGCCACCTGGATCGAAAAAATTTCGGCGCCGTAAAGATCCTGATGAAGCCGATTGTAATCACCCGGCCCATAGGCGAGGAGCAGGGGCGTCGGCTTTGTCTGGCCGGCCGCCGCACAAACCTTGCGATAGGCGCTGTGATCGGCGGGATAGGCCGCGCCTTTCTGAAGCTTTTCCCGCCACTTCGAGGCGAACGGGGCGAGCCTTCCGTAGAGTTCGCGCCGCAAGGCGGCGACGGGCGGCGGCAGGGGGTCGGCGAAATATTTATATTCCCCCGCGCCGAAGCCGTGCCGGGCCATGACGACAGTCGAGCGGAACCCGCTCGAGTTTTGATAGGCGGCTCCAAGCCCCTCGCACTCGTCGTCGCTGAGGAGCCGCCCGAAGGGCGCAAAACCGTCCGCGTCGAGCGCGGCCCCCGCCCGATCCCAGTCGATCGAGGCGATCCGCGCATCGACACCGCCAAGGATGAGGCGATCGGGCCGGCAGCGCTTGCAGGCTCTCATCCCCGCCGCTTCCGCCTCTCGCCGCGTTGCAACGAAAAAGACGTTCTTGCGTTGCGGCCGGCCGGCGCAGGATGGGCGGCAATAAACGCCCGTTGTGCGGACGCAGCAATAAAAGCGGCCGTCGGCGGCGTCATCGCGCGCCAGAACCGCAGCCCAGCGCGCTTCGTCAGTCTCCATCGCATCGAACATGGCTGATCCTTCCGTTCGCCGCCAGATTACCACGCCAGAGGTCAACCCGCCGCCCGGTTCCTGCGATTGCGGCGGACTGGTTTCGTTCCGCGACGAATGAGGGAACCCCCTCGTTCGCTTGTCGTGGGCAAACCGCTCCATTCTCGGCTATGCTCAGCGAAAAAGGCGGTCGCGTGACGAACCGGACTGTAGAGAGGGGCCCGTCATTGATGCTCAAGTTTCTGGCGCTGATCGCGCTCCTTCTTGTCGCGCCCGCCGGCATCGCCAGAGCCGACGAGCCGATCGCAGTCGTTCCCTATCGCATCGACTATGACGGCGCGATCACGGTCGCGGTCACAATCGACGGTCGCGGCCCTTATGATTTCGTCATCGACACCGGCGCAACGCTGACGCTCGCGTTCCAGAATCTCGCTGCAATCGAGAACTTCGCTCCTGCGGGCGGACCGCCGCGACGCGTGCTCGGCATTTCGGGTTCGGCGGTGCTCGACACCTATCGGATGGGCGACATCGGCGTCGGCGCGGCGATAATGCCGGATCACGTCGGCGTCATCCTTCCCGACTGGGCGGCGCCTCGCAAGACGCCCGCCGGCGTCATCGGCATCGATTTCCTGAAAGCGTACGCCATCGTATTTGACGTCCGTGCACGGACAATAACCCTTTATCCGCACGGCGCCATCCCGAAAACCCGGATCAAGGGCTGGCGGTCGGTGAAGCTCAAGGCGAACACTTATGCGGCGGCCTCCGGCGCCCTTTACACGACAAAGGGGCTCATCAACCGTACGCCGACGACATTCATCATCGACATCGGTTCGGTGACGACGCTCATCAACTACCGCGCCGCCGAAGCGATGTTTTCAAGCGTCGTCACGCGCGATCTCGGCGAGGGATTTACGACCGGGAGCCGGTTGAAGGACGTGTTCGACGATCGCACGAGGACAAGAACCGCGCTTCTCAACCGGATCCAGGTCGGACGCACGACCTGGCGCAATGTCGGCGTCTGGGTGAAGAATGCGCCGATCTTCGACGAGATCGGCGTGCAGCGGCTTCCTTTCGGCCTTCTCGGCGCCGATCTCCTTGCGGCGCAGGACTTTGCGCTCGATTTCGGCGAATACCGCCTCTACCTCGCCAAGTCCCGCAAATAGCCGCTCACTCTTTCGTCCGGTAATAGGGCTCAACGACGCCGGAGAGCTTCAACGTCAGCGGATTTCCTTTGCGGTCGAGCGTCTTGCCGACAGCGACGCGGATCCACCCCTCCGACACGCAATATTCCTCGACATTCGTCTTCTCTTCGCCGTTGAAGCGGATGCCGACGTCGCGTTCGAGAACAGTCTGGCTGAAATGCGGGCTCTTCGGGTTGACGCTGAGGCGATCGGGCGGGCTGTCGGTCATGCATTGTCTCGTCGGCTGCGCAAGCGCCGCACACTCTCCAATTCCGCGCCGGCGTCAAGATCGGATGAGCCGGCGCTCATTGAAAGCCGCTGTGAAGTCTGGAAGCATGGCGAAAACCTTCGGGAGGGACTTGATGAAATCGAATTCAGCCGCCGTGACAGCCGTCGGACTGGCGCTTGCTCTATCCTTCGCCAGCCACGCCTCCGCCTCGGACGTCGCACTCATCCACGCAGGCGAACTCCTCGCCGTTCCGGGTTCTCCCGCGCGCGAGGCGCAGACGATCGTCATCCGCGACGGCAAGATCGACCGCGTTGCTGACGGCTATCTCGACGCCGCAGCGGCCGGCGTGAGCGAGGGCGACGCCGTCAAGATCTACGATTTGAAAAACCGGTTCGTTCTCCCCGGTCTCATCGACAGCCATGTCCACATTCTCGGCGAGAACAATCCGCAGGCGCGCCTGCAGACGGTTGAAATGTCGGATGCGGACGATGCGATCGCCGGCGCGGGCTTTGCGAAGAAGACGCTGATGGCGGGCTTTACGACTGTGCGCGACGTCGGCGCGGGGCCGGGCGATGCGATCTTCGCGCTCCGCGACGGGATCGCGAAGGGCGATGTCGCAGGCCCGCGCATCTTCGCCTCGGGCGCGACCATCTCCGTCACCGGCGGTCACGGCGACGGCACTCAAGGCTATCGCAACGACATCGCCTATATCCTGCAGTCGCCCGCCGTCTGCGATGGACCCGCCGACTGCCGGCGCGCCGTGCGCGAACAGGTCCGCCGCGGCGCCGATCACATCAAGCTGACAGCGACGGGGGGCGTCCTTTCCAACACCGCCGCGGGCGTCGAGCAGCAGTTCTTTCCCGACGAACTCGAAGCGATCGTTTCGAGCGCGCATGCGATGGGCCGCAAGGTGACGGCGCACGCGCACGGACGCGCCGGGATCAACGCTGCGCTTAAAGCCGGCGTCGATTCGATCGAGCACGGCACCTATCTCGATGATGAGTCTATAAAGCTCTTCAGGAAATCCGGCGCCTATCTCGTGCCGACGCTTCTCGCCGGCGCGACGGTCGTCGAATGGGCGAAGGATCCGACCTCGTTCCTCCTGCCGCCGCAGAGGGCGAAAGCGCTGCAGGTCGGCCCGCTCATGCATGACATGGCGGGGAAAGCGAGAAAGGGCGGCGTCAAAATCGCCTTCGGCACCGACACCGGCGTCTCGAAACACGGCGAGAACGCGCGCGAATTTGCGCTTCTTGCCGCCGCCGGCTTCACGCCGATGGAGGCGATCCGGACAGCGACGGTCAACGCCGCCGATCATCTGGGCAAGTCGGCGGTCCTTGGAACGATCGAGCCCGGCAAATATGCGGACATCATCGCCGTCGACGAGGACCCGCTCGCCGACGTCAACGCCCTTCTCGACGTCGATTTCGTGATGAAGGAAGGCGTCGTTCACAAGGCGGATTAACGGATCCTTTATTCGCAAGGCGATGACGCGCCTTTCCGCGATCTTAACCAGCGTCGGCGACAGTCCCCGGATCATGGTCAGGGGAGGCGCGCCCTCAATGTCGAATGACAGACTCGAACCGCTCATCCGCAACGTCGGCGCAGACGGCTATGTCAGCGGGGACGATGTCCTCTTTCTGAGGAAAAACGTCTTCGCGGACGGCGTCGTCAGCAGGCTGGAGCTCGCCGCGCTGTTCGCGCTCGCGGAGAAAGCGCCGCATGGCGATCGGGAATGGGCTGATTATTTCGTCGAGGCCGCTGCGGACTTCTTCCTGCGCGAGGAAGAGCCGCACGGCTATCTGACGCAAGAAGAGTTCAATTTCCTCGAAGCGCTTGTCACGCGCGACGGCAAGAAGGCGAGTTCGATCGAGCTCAGCCTGCTCGTCGCGCTGATGGAAAAGGCGACGGCGACACCGCCCGCAATGTCGGAATTCATCGCCGACCAGTTCCGGCGACTGATCGCGGAGCGCGAAAAAGCGCCGAAGATCGTTCGCGCCGATTCCGAGCTTCTGCGCCGCTATTTCTACGCAAGCGGCGGCGCGGGTTCGATCGCCGTCATCCGGGAGGAGGTCGAGCTGTTGTTCGACATTCACGAAATGACGGCGGGTTCAGACAACGACCCGGCATGGGCGGATCTCTTCATCAAGGCCGTCGCCGCGCATCTGATGGCGCATGTCGGCTACAAGCCTCTCCCGCGCGAGGAAGCGTTGCGCCTCCATGATTGGGTGAAAGATCAGACCGTCGATCCGGCGGGCTTTTTCGGACGAATGGTTTCAGGCGGGCTCGCCGGCATTCGCGAAGCCTATGGCCAGAAGCAGTCTCCCGCGGCGCGCAGGAACGCCGACGACGCGATCGCCGCGGCGATCGCCGAACAGGTGACGGCGCAGGAAGCCGACTGGCTCGCGGACCGCATCGGCAGAAACGGGCGCTTTGACGAAATCGAAAAGGCGCTCCTCGCCTATATGCGCGATCTTGACGCGGACCTGCCGCCGAAATTGTCGGCGCTTGTGGCGAAAGCGGCTTAACTCGTCCGCTGGCCTTCGCTGAAATGGCCGATGAAGGCGTTGATGACATCCGCCCAGCGGCCGATGTTGCGCGTGATGTTATCCATCGAAACGCCGCCGTCGAGTTCGATCACATAATCGACGCCGACCTGGTTGCGCCCTGGCAGGAGATAGGCGCGCCCGAACACCTGGCTGTCGTTGAAGCGGTTGACGACCTCATAGTCCTTCGGCGTTGAGGCGCGGCCAAGCTCGAAATTGGCGAAAAAGACGAGCGTCGAACAGGCTTTCGGCGCGCCCGCGCAATCAAGCGCGCGGATCCAGAACTGGACATTATCCGCCTGAACGTTCGCGACCGGCGCCCCGCTTTCGGCGTCTTCAATGACGTCGACGGGAAAGCCGGCGTCGCCGAGGATCTCCTCCAGCTCAGCGGCGGTCACCGAGTTTTTCGTTTGGGCGGCAGCCGGCGCCGACGACAACAGCAACGCCGATGCGACCGCGGCAAGAACGCGAACCATGCAAGAGCCCCTTTTATCCCCGGTTTCGATACTGCGGCGCCGGCGGCGCCCTTGGCAATCGCAAAACCCCGATCGGAACCCGCCCCCGCGTTGACAGCGAAAGCGGCGCGCCTATTGTCCGGCGCAATCCTCCTCGCCCCACAATCGCCAAGGGAAATCCCAAGGAAATAACAATGGCTTCGGACCCGGCCTCGGCAAAGACTTTGAACCGGCCGCTCTCCCCGCATCTGCAGATATGGCGCTGGACGCCGACGATGGCGGCCTCGATCACGCACCGGGCGACCGGCGCGGCGCTTTATTCCGGCACGATACTCCTCGCCGTCTGGGTTTTTGCGGCCTCGCGCGGGGAGGCGTTCTTCGCCCCGTTCGGCGCCTTCCTCGCCTCGCCGATCGGCGTTTTCATCCTCTTCGGCTACGCGTGGGCGCTTCTCTTTCACGGCCTTAACGGCCTTCGCCATCTTTACTGGGACATGGGCCGCGGCCTCGACGTGAAGACAGCGGCGGCGACAGCGTGGGGCGTTTACGCCGCCTCCTTATTGCTCGCAATTGTCGTCGTCGCGGCTGGCGTCGCCGCGCGCGGGCAAGGGAGCCTTTCATGACGCACAAGGGCACTGCAACCTTCATCGCGCAGCGGGCAAGCGCCGTCCTCCTCCTGCCGCTCATCGTCTGGTTCCTCGCCGGCGCCGTCGCCCATGCGGGTTCGAGTTACGAGGAAATGCGCGCGTGGCTTTCCACGCCGTTCAACGCGATCGCCATCGGCCTCCTCGTCCTCATCGGCGCCTTCCATATGCGGATCGGCGTCAACGAGATCATTGACGATTACGCGGACAAGGGCTTCCGCGGCGTCTGGAAGCTGCTCAACCTTTTCGCCTCGATCGGCGCGGCCGCCCTTGCGCTTTGGTCCTTGTACGGTCTTTCAGCTTGAGAATGTGAACGCATGACAGCGGCATACGAGATTATCGATCACGAATATGACGTCGTCGTCGTCGGCGCCGGCGGTTCCGGGCTTCGCGCGACTTTGGGCGCAGCTCAGGCGGGATTGAAAACCGCCTGCGTCACCAAGGTCTTCCCGACCCGCTCGCACACGGTCGCGGCGCAGGGCGGCATATCGGCTTCGCTCGGCAATATGGGCGAGGACGACTGGCGCTGGCACATGTACGACACCGTCAAGGGTTCGGACTGGCTCGGCGACCAGGATGCGATCGAATATCTCTGCAAGAACGCGCCTGCGGCGGTTTATGAGCTTGAGCACTGGGGCGTTCCCTTCAGCCGCACCGAGGACGGAAAAATTTATCAGCGCGCCTTCGGCGGCATGACGAAGAATTACGGCGAAGGACCGATCCAGCGAACCTGCGCCGCCGCCGACCGCACCGGCCATGCGATGCTGCACACGCTTTACGGCCAGTCGGTCAAACAGAACGCCAAATTCTTCATCGAATATTTCGCGCTCGATCTCATCATGGATGACGAGGGCCAATGCCGCGGCCTGATGGCCTGGCGCCTCGACGACGGATCGATCCACCGCTTCAACGCCAAAATGGTGATCCTCGCGACCGGCGGCTATGGGCGCGCCTATTTCACCTGCACGGGCGCTCACACCTGCACGGGCGACGGCAATGCGATGGTCCTTCGCGCCGGTCTTCCCCTGCAGGATATGGAGTTCGTGCAGTTTCACCCGACCGGCGTCTACGGCGCCGGCATGTTGATCACCGAAGGCGTCAGGGGCGAGGGCGGGTATCTGACGAATTCCGAAGGCGAGCGCTTCATGGAGCGCTACGCCCCGTCGGCGAAGGATCTTGCGAGTCGCGACGTCGTCTCCCGCGCGATGACAATCGAGATCCGCGAGGGGCGCGGCGTCGGTCCCCTGAAGGACCACATCCACCTCAACCTCAATCATCTCGATCCGAAGATTATCCACGAACGCCTGCCCGGCATCGCCGAGACCTCGCGCATCTTCGCAGGCGTCGACGTGACGAAGGAGCCGATCCCGGTCCTGCCGACCGTCCATTACAATATGGGCGGCGTGCCGACGAACTATCACGGCGAAGTCGTGACGAAGCGCGGCGAGGACGCAGACGCCGTCGTTCGAGGTCTCATGGCCGTCGGGGAGGCGGCGTGCGTTTCCGTGCACGGAGCAAACCGCCTCGGTTCGAACTCTCTGATAGACCTTGTCGTCTTCGGCCGCGCGGCGGGACTTCGCTGCGGCGAAGTCGTCGAGGCGAAAGAGCCCTCACGGCCTTTGCCGAAGAGCGCCGGCGATGAAGCGCTCGCGCGCCTCGATCGTTTCCGCTACGCCAAAGGCCCCTACTCGACGGCGAGGCTGCGCCTCAACATGCAGAAAGTCATGCAGGAGCATTGCACCGTCTTCCGCTCGGGCGAAGTGCTCGAGGAAGGCCGCCGCCGCATCAGGGCGGTCTACGATTCAATGCCTGACATCGGCGTTTCCGACCGCACGATGGTCTGGAACACCGACCTCGTTGAGACCCTCGAATTCGACAATCTCATCGCTCAGGCGATTGTGACGATGGAAGGCGCCGCCAACCGGAAAGAGAGCCGCGGCGCGCATGCGCGCGAGGACTATCCCGATCGCGACGACGCGAACTGGATGAAGCACACGGCGGCATGGTTCTCAAACGGCAGGGCGACAATCGACTACCGCCCGGTGCACGACTACACGCTGACCGACGAGATCAAATATATCGAGCCGAAGAAGCGGGTGTATTGATTTCCCACTTCGCGCTCGCCTTCGTTGTGCTAGGCTGACTGCGCAGACGGGGGCGATCTGTGACGTTTGGGGATCTGCAAAAAAAGTTGAGCGCGCTCGCGGGCGGCCTCGCCTCATGGGCGGGCGAATTATCGTTTTTCGCGCTTGTCGTCTTTTTCGCGCTTGGCGGTCACCTTCTCTTCACCTTGCTCCTCAACGCCCTCGCCGCCTTCGGCGTCGATTTCGCCGCACTCGATCAATCCCATAGCCTTGTTCCCGTCCTGCAAATCCTCCTCTACGCGATCGAGACCGGCCTTGTCGTCTTCGCGCTCGCGCGATCCGGCCTCGACCGCACGAAGACCTATATCGGCGCCGCCGCGCTATTGTGGGCCGCCGCCATGCTGATGATCACATTCGTTACGGCGCAGTGCGATCTTTACGGCGCGTGCCTCTAAGCGGCGCCATTAACCAAGCGTCGGCGAAATCCTGCTAGCCTTGCGTCATGACAGGGGCGGCCATTCTCGATCAGATCCGGTCCGGCGATTTCCTCGATCGCGCGCGCATAAGGCGCATCGCTGTCATCTTTCTCATCGTCAATCTCGCCGCGTTCATCGGGCTTCTTGTCACCTCGCATGACGGCGTTGACATGAGGGGGCGCCCGCTCGGTCCCGACTTCTTCGCATTCTGGTCCGCAGGACGGATCGCGGGCGCGGGCGATGCGGCGGGGGCGTACGATTTTCTCACCATCGTCGACTTTGAGCGCGAGCATTTTGGCGGCGCAGCCGAGCACTTCGCGCCTTTCTGGAGCCCGCCGACATTCCTTATGCTGATCATGCCGCTTTCGGCGCCGCCCTTCCCCCTGGCGTGGGCGGCGTTCAGCGGACTGACATTCGCCGCCTATTTCGCCGCGATGCGCCGGCTCGCTTCGCCCTCGCCGCTGTCGATCCTTCTCATCGTCTCAGCGCCGGGCGTTCTCCTCAATGCGACGCACGGGCAGACGGGTTTTCTGTTCGCGGCGCTTTTTGCAGCGCTCGCGGCAAGCATCGACCGCAGGCCCCTTGTCGCCGGCGTCTTGATCGGCCTTCTTGCGCTGAAGCCCCAATATGGGTTGATGATCCCCTTGTGCCTTGCGGTCGCCGGCAAATGGCGCGTTCTCGCCGCCGCCGCCGCAGCGGTTGCGGCAAGCCTCGCTGCAGCGACCGTCGCGTTCGGCGTTTCCATCTGGCCCGCCTTCCTCGCCAACAACGCGCTCGCGCGCCATGTTCTCCTTGAGACGGGCGAGGTTCGGTGGGAAAAAAATGCGTCCCTTTACGCGGCGCTGCGGAACTTCGGCGCCGCGCCCTCGCCCGCCTATGTCGCGCAGGGGCTTTTCGCTGCGGCTGTCGCCGCCGCTCTGCTCGCTCTCTGGCGTTCCGCCGCCGACACGCGTCTCAAAATGGCGGGACTGATCGTCGCTTCGATCGCGATCACGCCCTACACGCTCGACTACGATCTCCTGATCCTCGCGCCGGCGATCGCGCTCCTTGCCTCATGCGCGCTCGAAACGGGAGCAAGGCCGTATGAGAAAACCGCGCTCGGGCTCGCCTGGATCGCGCCGGTGACGATGCCGGCGGCGATGGCGCTCAAAATCCCGCTGGGATTGCTGGCGCTTGTCGCACTTTTCGCGGTCATTCTGGCGAGGGCCCGTTCGTCGCTGGCGAGGTCTCCTGCCGGAGACGTCGATGAGGCGCGCTGCCCGACGGTTCTGTCCCGATGAAGTCGCATGCGCTCGCACGTGTCGTTCAGGAAATAAAGACCGGCGATTTTCTCGATCGCGCGCGCGTCCGCCGCATCGCCGTCATCTATCTTGTCGTGACGGTCGCAAGCCTTGCGGTCCTTCTTGCGACCTCCGACGGATTGAAGGACGCGCTTGGTCGCCCGCTCGGCTCCGATTTCGTGGCGTTTCACGTTGCGGGAGCGATTGCGCTCGAAGACGGGGGCGCCGCCGCCTACAACCCTGAAAAACAGTATGCGGAGCATCGGGAGCTGCTCGGCGAGGAAGCGCCGCGCTTCTGGCCGTTTCTCTATCCGCCCGCTTTCATCTTCATTGCGATGGGCCTTGCGAGCCTTCCCTATCTCGCCGGCTGGCTCGCCTGGATGGCGGGAACGCTCGGGCTCTACGCCGGGGCCATGCAAAAACTCGCGCCCGGAAAATTCGCCGGCCTCCTCGCGCTCGCCTTTCCGCCCGTCTACACGAATTTTCTGCACGGCCAGAACGGCTTTCTGATCGCTGCGCTCTTCGCGATCGGCCTTCACCTTCTGTCAGCCAGGCGCGCGATCCTCGCCGGATTGGCGCTCGGCCTCATCGCGATCAAACCGCAATATGGTCTCCTCATTCCGGTCGCCCTCGCCGCAGCGGGCGAATGGCGCGCATTCGCGGCGGCGGCGGCGAGCGCGGCGAGCCTTGCAGCATTGCCGACCCTCGCCTTCGGCCCTGACGCCTGGACCGGTTTTTTCGCGACAATGCAGGCGGCCCGGATCGAAGTCGTCGAAGCGGGCGCCATCGGCTTTGAGAAGATCGAGAGCGTCTTCGCGCAGGCGAGGTTTCTCGGGGCGCCCGTCGCCCTCGCCTACGCCGCGCAGGGCGCGATGATCGTCGCGCTCATCGCCTTCGTCTTCCTCCTCTGGCGCAGCAAGGCGCGCGATGAGGCGAAGGGCGGGGGGCTCATCGTCGCTTCAATCCTCGCAACGCCCTATGCGGTCGATTATGACCTCGTGATCCTTGCGCCCGCGATGGCGCTCCTCATTCGCGACGGCCTAGCGCGGGGGTTCGCGCCCTATGAGAAGACTATCTATCTCTTCGCGGCGTTCGCGCCGGTGATCGCGCGCCCGATCGGAGCGGCGACACATCTCTCGATGGGACTCGCCGGAATGCTTTTCCTTCTCGCTGTCGCATTGCGCCGGACGCGCTGACCGCTCCTGTTTCCGTGACAGCCGCGAACGCGTATGGTCGCTTCGAGGAGAGCGTCCATGACCTATTCGTGCTTCACCGTCTCGATCGCCGACAAGATCGCCCACATCCGCTTCAACCGGCCGGAAAAGGCGAATTCGATGATCCCGGAATTCTGGCGCGAACTGCCGCAGGCGATCGACAAACTCTCCGCCGACGGCGAGGCGCGCGTCATCGTCATTTCATCCGAGGGCAGACATTTCACCTCCGGCATGGACATTTCCGTCTTCATGCAGGGCGGTCTCGACGGCGATCCCGCCAATCCGCATGTCGCGGCCGAAGCGTTCCGCCACAAGATCCTTGCGCTGCAAAACACGTTCTCCTCGCTCGACCGCGCGCGCCAGCCGGTTCTCGCCGCAATCCAAGGCGGGGCGATCGGCGCGGGCGTTGATCTCGCGACCGCCTGCGACTGCCGCTACGCTTCCGCCGACGCCTTTTTCGCGGTGCAGGAAACGGCGATCGGCATGACCGCGGATGTCGGCACATTCCCACGCCTTTGCCGCGTCATTCCCGAAGGCTGGGCGCGCCAGCTCGCCTACACCGCGGAACGCCTTCCCGCCGCCAAGGCGAAGGAAATCGGCCTCGTCAACGAAGTCTTCCCGACGCATGAGGCGCTCCTTGAGGGCGTGATGGCGATCGCGCGCCAGATCGCGGCCCATTCTCCGCTCGCGGTCGCGGGCTGCAAGCGGCAGGCGAATTACGCGCGCGATCATTCGACGGCGGACGCGCTCGACTATATCGCGCTATGGAACGCCGCGATGCTGCGTCCGGACGACATCAAGGAGGCGTTCATCGCCAAGACCGAGAAGCGCGCGGCGGCCTTCGACGCGTTAAAGCCGATCGGCGGCTGAGCCTGCGCCGTTAACGAAACGGCGCCGCGTCCTTCGAATTTTCAGGGTCCTGTTAGGGCCCCCTTCACCGTCAGCTTTTATTCTGACGAGCGGGGGAGGCTCCTGTGACCTCGATCTTTGACATCTATTCCGTCGCGCTGCTCGTCGTCTCGCTGACGATGTTCATCGTCCGCTACATACGCGAAGAGCCGCCAGTAACGCCCTATCTCGTGATCGCCCTCACCTGCGGCGTCGGCAATTATCTCGGCGAGGCGGGCGGAGGCGTCGGCGCGCTGATGCTGCTCGTTGCGGCCTCGTTCCTCTTCCTCGGCTGCCTCCTCTATCCGACTTTCCGAAGCCGCAGCCGCGGCAAGCGCGACGCCGCCTGACGGCTCGCCTTTTCAGACCCTCCGGTCTGATGTATCTCCCCCGATCATCAGATGACTTCAGCGCTTCTGAACGATTGGCGCGCCGCCTCTTGCAGGGTCGCGCGCAGTGGTTTGCGCGCAAAGGAGATTGACGGCGATGGCGCACCTGACCCTTCCGAAGAATTCCGTCGTTTCGAAGAAGGGCGTCACGCACCCCGCTCCCGCCGGCGCAACGAAAACGCTGACGTTCAAAATCTATCGCTACGATCCCGCAACCGGAGAAAATCCGCGGATTGATGCATACGAGATCGACGCTGCGGGCGTTTCGATGGTTCTCGACGGGCTCATCAAGATCAAGAACGAGATCGACCCGACGCTTTCTTTCCGCCGCTCCTGCCGCGAGGGCGTCTGTGGGTCCTGCGCCATGAACATCAACGGCGCGAACACGCTCGCCTGCACCATGGGGCTCGACGAATGCGGGGGGAGCGAGGTGACGATCTATCCCCTGCCGCATCAGAAGGTGACCAAGGACCTCGTCACCGACTTGACGAATTTCTTCAAGCAGCACGCCTATATCGAGCCTTTCCTTCAGGCCGACGCGACCAACCGCGAGACGGAATTCCTGCAGTCGCCCGACGAGCGCAAGAAACTCGACGGACTTTACGAGTGCATCCTCTGCGCCTGCTGCTCGACGTCGTGCCCCTCCTATTGGTGGAGCGGGGAGAAAGACGGCGAGGAAGAATATCTTGGCCCTGCGGCGCTTCTTCAGGCCTATCGCTGGCTCGTCGACAGCCGCGATGAGAAAACGAACGCCCGCCTCGACAAGCTTGAAGACGAGTTCAAGCTCTATCGCTGCCACACCATCATGAACTGCGCGCAGGTCTGTCCGAAGGGACTGAACCCCGCGAAGGCGATCGCCGAGATCAAGAAGATGATGGTGAACCGCCCAGCGAAGGAAACGGCGAAGGCTTGAGCCGATCGCATAAACGGCGATTTTGCTCCAAAACGGCGGTGCAGGCGCGATCTGCCGACCGATGCGGCCGATTTCGGCGCGAGCGCTCCCGGATCAACGCGAGCTCGGTTCTTTGGGCCACCCGAGAGCGACCCAGACGATCATCGCCGTAACGACGATCTCCAGGGCGACGACGATCTGGAAGAACAGGGCGGAGCCGAAGAAGGTAAGCGCCTCGATGACCGTGTAGGCGAGCCCGAAGAAGATATTCAGCCAGCGGCTCGCTGTCGGCGCGAGAACCGCCGAAAGAAATATCATCAGCGCCGGTATCGCGAGCATCAGCGACACGAACACCAGGATCGCATCAGTCGCTTCGCCGAGCGGGCCCATCCGGCCCGCCGACATGTCCGCAATGGAGCCAGGCAGATACATGCTGAAATAATCGTTGTAGATATAGAGGGACATCAGCGACGCCCACAACAAGGACAGCTTGATCTCGGTTGAAACAGCAGTCCGTATAAGGCTCATCTTCGCGTTCTTTTTCATCGCCGATCTCCCATGTTTCGGGCCTTCGTCTGATCGCATGCGGCCGACGCCGCATTGTCAGCGCCTCAAGGCGATGTCAGACCGCCCCCGGGCCTTACGCGCGCGCCAAATGCGAAAAGCCAAAACGCCGCGCCGATCTCGCCGATCGAGCCCGGGATTGAAGCGAACCCGCCGATTATCGTTCCTTTGTAGCCGTCGAAGAAGAGCGGCCCGAAATGATCCGCAAGCCCGCCGAAACATCCAAGGACTAGAAAGACGCCAAGGAGCCGGGGAATGAGCCCGGTCTTCAAAACGAGCGCGCCGAATGGCAACAGCCATAGTCCCCAGAAAATTTCCGCCGCCGCGATCATATCTTTATAGGCGTGAAGCTGCGTCGCCGCCGCCGCTTGCCGCGCGTCCGCACCCAGCGAGGCGAACAGGCCGGCCCCGCCGATGACGCCGATCACCGCCTCCTTATGCGCCGTCGCAACGAAGGCGATCGGCACGCTGACGGATCCGAGCATGGCCATCAGCGACGCCAATGTCCCGCCATGCGGCGAAAACAACCGGTGAAGGAAAACCATCAATGCGGCGAAAAGCGCATAACAGGCGAATTCGGCCGCTACTCCCGCCCGATAAAGCAAGTCAGATTCCGATATTTTCCGATATGTCGTCGCAGGATCCGACATATCGATAAGCTGCTGCGGGATATAGGCGAGCGCGAAAATGCCGGTGAGCACAACGCCGACATAGGTCAACCCGGCGAGCCGGCCAATTGTTCGGTTCGAGATTGCGCCGCCCGACTGGGTCGACGGCGCTGCGGCGAATCCCATGTCGGCCCCCTCTCGCGGCTGACGAACGGTCGTCACCCGGTCTCTTCAATGCGAAAGCATGTCCTTGCGCGCTTGCGTTGACAAGCTCGCCGCGACGAACCGCATCATTCCAGAGATGAGCTACATTTGGGGGATGGATAGCGCGCCGTTTCCATAGCCCGCTCGGGCGCGGGTTCAATCAAGGAGAACGTCGAGGGGTGAACTTTCTGGATGGATTGAGACATTCAATCCAAGCCCCAAAGCTGCAAAAAAGTCGGCGCCGACGCGTTTCGGCCGGCGCGTTTCAGCGACGATCAGCCCCCATGTCGATTTGAACGCCGCGGCCTATTCCCTCGCTCAACTGAAACGTCCTTCACTCGTCCGTATACGGCGGTGAGATGGCTCGATGAGGCGAGCTTCGGCCTGCGCATTCAATCACCGGGCGAAAAAATTCCTTAGTCAAATCATCGACTTCGTCTTTTCGGCCGACGTTATCCCACCACTTGTCCCACCCCTTCGCGGAGGGCTTAGGGTCTGGCTGTGTTTGAGCGGACGGCGCCGAGGACAGCGGAAAGGAGCAAAGCGTGCATGGAACGATCGCAGGACGGATGAAATCCGCCGTTTGTCTCGCGGCACCGACGGCGGCGGATTTCGTCCGCCCCGCGGATCAACGAGCCTGCGGCCTTTTCTTCCCCGGCGCGCTTTTCACAGCGCGCGCCGTTCTGGAAACGGACCCGACGCGAGGGCGCCGGGAGAGAATCAGCACAAAGAGAGAACAAAAGGACGAAGGCGGATTTCACAAGAACCAGGCGCGCGCGCTTCCCCTTGCGGATTTCAGGCGGTTTTCAGAAACCTCCGGCAGTGTTAGAGCGCTTTGCCGGAAAGCATCCGCGGTTTTCGGAGAAAACGCGCGACAAATCAAAAGGCTGGGGCGCGCGCCGTCGCCCAAAGGCCGGGGAGCGGGTTCCGGCGCCGCCAGCGATAAGGACCGCCATGACGAATTATCTCCACAAAGGCGATTTGCCCGCGAGCCTCGATCTTGGGCCCTCGATCGCCGTCGACAGCGAAACGATGGGGTTGAACCCCCATCGCGACCGGCTCTGCGTCGTGCAGCTGTCTTCGGGCGACGGCGACGCCCATGTGGTGCAGCTCGACCGGGCGACTTACGCGGCGCCCAATCTGAAGCGCCTCCTTTCCGATCCGAAGGTCCTCAAGATCTTTCACTTCGCCCGCTTCGACATCGCCGCCTTCCAGCACTGGCTGAAAGTCGACACGAGCCCTGTCTATTGCACCAAGATCGCCTCGCGCCTCACCCGCACCTTCACCGACCGGCACGGGCTGAAGGACCTCGCCAAGGACCTCATCGGCGTCGATCTTTCAAAGCAGCAGCAATCCTCGGACTGGGGGGCGGCGGCGCTGACGGATGCGCAGATCGATTACGCCGCCTCCGACGTTCTCTACCTCCACACGCTGAAGGAGAAACTCGACGCCATGCTCGCGCGGGAAGGGCGCACGAGGCTCGCCGAGGCCTGTTTCCGCTTCCTTCCGGCGAGAGCGGCGCTCGACCTCGCCGGCTGGCCGGAGATCGACATCCTCGCCCATTCGTGACGCGCGCGAAACGAGGGGCCGACAAAAAACCGCAGCCCTTGCGTGAACGCCGCCGCGGGCTGACTATATTGAAATATCGAGGAAACAGGGCCTCGCCCGCTGACGCCCCTATCGGAAAGCTGATGAACGCGACCGCTACTCCAACCGCTGCCCCGGGCGAGGCTCCCGCCGCCGCGCAGCGGACAAATCGCGGCGCGCTCAACACGCTGACGATCCGGCGGCGGACGACCGGCGAGGAAGCGGCCGCGCGGGCGCGCCTCATGCGGCGCATGCGCATCGCGCTGCCGATCCTTGCGGCCATTCTCATCGCCGCGTTCGTTTTCAATACGCGGACAGGCGGCGGCGACGACGCCTTCCTTGAGGATTTCGCCGATCTCGAGGCGACCCCGCAAAGCCTCAAGACCGCCAAGCCGCAATTTTCGGGCGTCGACGTGCGCGGCAATCCTTATGAAATCACCGCCGACAGCGCGAGCCGCGAGCCCGATCGCGAGGCGATCGTCGAGCTTGAGCATCCGCGCGCCGTCACGGCGGGCGCCGACCAGCAATCCGTCGTCGCCGCCGAGGCGGGCGTATTCAACACCGACGACAAGAAGCTTCTCTTAAGGGACGGCGTCACCTTCGAGCGCTCGATCGGCCGTGACAATTATGTGCTGAAAACGCCCTCTGCGACGGTCTCGATCGATGAGCAGACCCTCACCAGCGAAGGCGGCGTCGCCGGCGAGGGGCCTGGCGGCGCGAGCCTCAAGGCGGACAAGATGAGCGCCGACAATGACGCAGGGACCGTCGTCTTTGAAGGAAATGTCAGTATGCGGCTTTATCCGAAAGAGGCCGAAAAGGCCGCCGGCGCGCCGGAAGAGGCCGCGCCTCAACCCGAAAGCGGAGAAAACCAATGAACAAGGCGGGGGCCTTCATCATCATCGCGGCGGCGCTTTTCACCGGCGTGGCCGCCGCGCAGCTTGCGCCCACAGTCAGCGACGCGCCGATCGACATCACCGGCGACCGGCTCGAAGTCGTCGATGACGTCGCAACATGGGTCGGCAACGTTCGCGCCGTGCAGGGCGAGGCGATCCTGACCGCCGAGACTCTCGTCGCCGACCTCGACGAAGCTGGCGCTTTCAGGAAGATCCGCGCCGTCGGAACCGTGCGCTATTCGAACGGCAAGGAAGCAATCACCGGCAAGGTCGGCGTTTATGACGCCGAGGCCCGCACGATCACCATTTCGGAAGACGTCGTCGTCACACAAGGCGAGCAGGTGATGACCGGGGGCGAGCTTGTCTACTGGGTCGACACCGGGCGCATTCTCTTCACCGCGCCGAGCGGCCGGCGCATCCGCGGCATTTTTTACGCCAAACAGTCGGGCGAGCAGTCGTGATTTCACCAAACCTTAAAGAGAGGCGGCGCTAAATGGCCGACAGTATGAACGTTGAGACCTCAGCTGAAGGCGCCCCCGGCGAAAAGGCGAAGCGCGCCCCCCTCCGCCCGACCGTCGTTGAAGGCGGCGGGGGCCTTTTTGCGGAAAATCTCGGCAAGACCTTCAAGCGCCGCCCCGTCGTCCGCGGCGTCTCAATGAGCGTCAAGCGCGGCGAGGTCGTCGGCCTTCTGGGCCCGAACGGCGCCGGCAAGACGACCTGTTTTTACATGATCACCGGGCTCATCCCCGTCGATTTCGGCACGATCGCGATCGACGGCCACGACGTGACGCGCCTTCCCATGTATCAGCGCGCGCGATTGGGGCTCGGCTATCTGCCGCAGGAGGCGTCAATCTTCCGTGGTCTGACAGTTGAGCAGAACCTGCGCGCCGTCATCGAGCTCGTCGAGCGCAACAAGGACAAGCAGCAGGCGCTGATCGACGATCTCCTCAACGAGTTCAACATCACGCATATCCGCAAGGCGCCGGCGCTTGCGCTCTCGGGCGGCGAACGGCGGCGCGTCGAGATCGCGCGCGCGCTTGCGACGGGCCCCGCCTTCATGCTGCTCGACGAGCCCTTCGCGGGCATCGACCCCCTTGCGATCGCCGACATCCGCGAACTTGTGCTCCATCTCAAGGACCGCGGGCTCGGCGTTCTCATCACCGATCACAATGTGCGCGAGACGCTCGATATCATCGATCGCGCCTATATCATTCACGAAGGCGAAGTCCTCATCGAGGGCGCGCCAGGCGACATCGTCGGGGACAAGGACGTAAGGCGCGTCTATCTCGGCGATCGATTTCAGATGTAACCGGGGAAAATGGGGCAGGTGTGGCGTTAGCTCCGAGACTTGAATTCCGGCAGTCCCAGCAACTCGTCATGACGCCGCAGCTGCAGCAGGCGATCAAGCTGCTGCAGCTTTCAAATCTCGAACTTGCGGAGTTCGTCGAGCAGCAGCTTGAGGAAAATCCGTTTCTTGAACGCGCCGCCGAAGAAGAGGGCGCGGACGCGCCGGCCGAGCGGGGCGATGGCGGCGATGATCGCGCGGAGGATGAAGCAGGCGTCGCCTCGCTCGATCTTGAAAGCGACGGCGCCGAGACGCGCGCCGCTGAAGCGCTCGATGCGCCGCATGAAGACGCAACCTCTCCCGCCGCCGAAAGCGACGGCGTTGAATACAAGTCGAATGAATGGGCGAGCGTCGGGTCCGGCGGGGGCTCTTCCTTTGAAGACGATCGCGCCTTCGGCGAGACGCTGACGCGCGACATTTCCCTCTGGGAGCATCTCTCCGAGCAGCTTCATGTCGCAACGCGCGATCCCCAGGCGCTCTTCATCGGCGCTTATCTCATCGATCTCATCGACGAGGCGGGCTATCTTCGCGACACGACCCAATCGATCGCGAGCCGTCTTGGCGCGGAGGCCGCCGATGTCGAAGGCACGCTGAAACTCATCCAGGGTTTCGAGCCCTCAGGCGTCGGCGCGCGGGATCTTAAGGAATGCCTCAGCCTTCAGCTCGCCGACCGCAACCGCCTCGATCCTGCAATGCAGGCGTTCATCGACAACATCGAGCTGATGGCGAAAGGCGATCTTAAAGGCCTGATGCGCGCGACGGGCGCTGATGAGGAAGACATCCGCGACATGATCGCAGAAGTGCGATCGCTGACGCCGAAGCCCGGCTACGCCTATGGCGGCGAGCCTGTGCAGGTTGTCACGCCCGACGTTATCGTCAGGAAGGCGGCCGACGGCGGCTGGAAGGTCGAGCTGAATTCCGAGACCCTTCCAAGGGTGCTCGTTAATCGCATCTACCATTCAGAAATTTCCAAGGCGAAATGCCGCGAAGAAGACACGGTGTTCGTCAGCGAGCAATTCGCCAACGCCAACTGGCTCGTCAAAAGCCTTGACCAACGCGCGCGCACGATCCTCAAAGTCGCGAGCGAAATCGTCCGTCAGCAGGATTCATTCCTCGTCTACGGCGTCAGGCACCTGCGCCCGCTCAATCTGCGCGCTGTCGCCGATGCGATCTCGATGCATGAATCGACCGTGTCGCGCGTCACGGCGAACAAATACATGGCGACGCCGCGCGGCATTTTCGAACTCAAGTATTTTTTCACCGCCTCGATCGCGTCGAGCGAGGGCGGCGAGGCGCATTCGGCCGAAGCGGTGCGCTTCCGCATTCGCGAGATGATCGCAAATGAGACGCCGGAGTGCATTCTCTCCGATGACCGCATTGTCGAGATACTTCGCGGCGAGGGCGTCGATATCGCCCGGCGCACCGTCGCGAAGTATCGCGAGACCATGAATATCGCTTCTTCCGTTCAGCGCCGGCGCGCCGCCATGCGCGAGGCGATCTAGGGGTTTGATTTCCGCGGACGAGGCCCGATATTGACAGAAGCGCCCGGCGCGAGCGAGCCGGGCCAGCACGGAGGCCCCCCCCCCATGGACATTCAGGTCAGCGGCAAGAATTTCGATCTCGGCGACGCGCTTCAGACGCATGTCGCCGGGCGTCTCGCCGAGGGCGTTCAGAAGTATTTCGGCCGCGGCGCCGAGGCGTTCGTCACCTTCACGAAAGAACGCCACCTTGTCGAATGCGAAATGACCGCCCACCTTTATTCCGGCGTTTTCCTGGCGGCGCATGGAGACGGGGGCGACGCCTATGCCGCTTTTGAGGCCGCGCTCGACAAGCTGGAAAAACGCGTCCGGCGCTACAAACGCCGCCTCAAGAAGCATCATGCGAACGGCAAGGAGCCGCTGCCGGCCGAAGCGGCCTCCTATTACACGCTCGCGCCCCTGCCTGAGGAGGGCGATGAGGACGGGGACGCCGCCCACGATAACGATCCTGCTCCGGTTGTGGTGGCTGAAAAACAGACATCATTGCGGGAAATGACCGTCGGCGCCGCGGTCATGCAGTTAGACCTTGCGGAAAGCCCGGCGATCGTGTTCAAGAACGCCGCCCACGGCCGCCTCAATGTGGTCTATCGCCGCCGTGACGGGCATATCGGCTGGATCGACCCAGCGCCCTGAGGATTGAACCGAAAGCCGAATAGGCGCGCAATATACGGAGTAATGTGGCCGCCGCGTCTTGCGTCGCCATGCGCAATGATCGGCCATGAAGATTATGGGCCTATCTGAATTTCTTTCCCCTGAAGGGGTCATTCTCAATCTGCACGCAAGCTGCAAGCGCGAGGCGCTGTCGCTGCTCGCGGACAGGGGAGCCGCTCTCACCGGCGTTCCGGCGGCGAAAATCCGGCAGGCGTTGATGGACCGCGAGCAGCTCGGCTCGACCGGCGTCGGCCGCGGCGTCGCCATTCCGCACGGCAAGATCGACGGCATCGGCGAAATTGTCGGCATCCTTGCAAAGCTTGAGCAGCCGGTCGATTTCGAGGCGGTGGACGATCAGCCGGTCGATCTCATCTTCATCCTCCTTGCGCCGACAGACGCAACCGCGGCGCACCTCAAGGCGCTCGCCAAGGTGTCGAGGCTCATGAGGGACGAACATGTGCGCGAGGCGCTGCGCGGCGCCGAAACGACCGAGGCGCTGTTCGCAATCGCCGCCGAAACGGCGCAATCGAACGCCGCCGCCTGAGATTCTTTCTGTTGCTGGAACAAGGCCGTCAGTGAACGCTGACGGGGTTCATCTCGTGCTGACGCGCCGCTGCGAAAGCGAGCGCCCGATCGCCGACGAGCGCAATGCGCTGGCCGTCGCCTGAGTGGACGGAATAGAGCAACGTATTCGCCGGCACTTCAATTTGAGCGCCGGTTTCGTCGTCGACGAGATCGTCTGCGACTTCCGAAGCGAGCACCGCGCGAACATAAACGAGCCGCTTGCCGCCAAGTTCAGCAAGCTCGCGCTCGCTGACCGGCGGTCTCGCCCGTTTCTCGCCAGACCGGTTCGCTTCTTTCCAATTGGCCATCGGCCAATTCCTCCATTCCATCTTGAGAAGAGACGCAGCTCTCCTCGATCAGGCCACAGATTGGCTATCAAACGGTGAAAACCCCGCAAGCAGCCAACCTAACCCAAAATGGGAAGTAGGGCTATATTATAACATTTCAATGATCGAATCGGGGCGATTTCACGATTTTAACTAGCTGAATCGCCCAAGGATCGTCGCAAAGAGGGACGGATCGATATTGCCGCCAGACAGGGTGAGGCCGATCGTTCGCCCGTTTGTCTCGATTTTCCGGTGACAAACGGCGGCGAGCGCCACCGCTCCGCCGGGCTCGATCACGAGTTTGAGATATTTGAAAGCCCAAGCGATCGTCTCGGCGACTTCGTCGTCCGTCAGCGTCAGACCGCCGCGGACGAGCCGCCGCATGATCTCAAAGGTGATATCGCCGGGCGTCGGCGTCGCCAGCGCGTCGCAGATCGTCTTCCTCGCAACGTCGGCCCGCAGTTTCTTTCCGGCCCGGATCGACGTCCAGGTTTCATCGAAGCCTGCGGGCTCGGCGATCAGGACCTCGGTGCTCGGCGAGACCTCTTCAAGGATCGTCGCGCAGCCCGACGTCATCCCCCCGCCGCCGCAGCACACGATGAAAGCGTCAAATGTCGCCCCGACGGCCCGCGCCTGTTCCACCGCTTCAAGGGCGAGCGAGCCCTGCCCTTCGATGATGTCGACATGATCGTAAGACGGCGCAAGCGCGAGGCCCCGCTCTGCGGCGATCGCCCGACCGATCGCTTCGCGATCCTCCGTATAACGATCGAAAAATACGATTTCGCCGCCATAGGCCCTGACCTGCGCGACTTTCAGCGCCGGCGCGTCCTGCGGCATCAGTATTGTCGCCGGCGCGCCGAAGAGACGCGCGGCGCGCGCAACGCCTTGCGCATGATTGCCCGACGACCAGGCGAGAACGCCGCGTCGGCGCTCCTCGTCCGTCAGCAAGGCGAGGCGGTTGAAGGCCCCACGAAATTTGAACGAACCGCCATGCTGCAAGGTCTCGGCTTTCATCAGCACGCGACCGCCGGCGCGCTCGTTCAGCCATTCGTTTTCGAGGAGCGGCGTCCTGACGACGGCGCTTTCGATCCGTTTTGCGGCCGCGCGAATTCCCGCAGCGGTCACTCTTTCATTGCTGGACATCAATCAACCCGCCGCCGCCCGATCTTCGCGGTCCGTCAAATAACGCCAGGCTGTCCCTGCCGCGATGTTGGTGATCGCCGTCGTCGCGAGCGTCGCGAGGAAAAGGGCGGCGGCGAAAAGCACGTCTGATGGGCCGTCGAGACGGAAAAGCCGCCCCCCCTCCTCAAGGATCGGCGCAATCGCAGCGCGCGCCGCCGCCTGATCAGCGCCGACTTCAGAAAGTCTCATGAGGAGCGCAATGAGATCTCCGGCGAACGGCGCCAGCAGAGCGACGCCGACCGGCAGGACGATGACGCCGACAAGAATCCAGTACCCAAGCAGACGCCAAACCTGTCCCTTGGTCGCGGTCCACGCGACGCCAAGCCCGATCGTTCGAGTGGAAATCGCAGCCGGATAAAGGACGCTGAGGCGCAATCTGAACCAGGCGATCGCAATATTGACGATGAACTCGCCAAGGCCGCCGGCCGTCTCCTGAGGCTGCCGGGTCGCAAGAGCGATCACGAACGCCAGAACCGCCGCCGCGAGGCCGCCGACCAGCGAAATCAGAAGAATCATGACGCTGAAAATGACATACGCCGCCAGCACGCGAAGCTCATCGCCGCCATATTGAAAATAGAACGGCGTCCGCCGCTCGTCGCCGCGCACGATATGAGCGAGACTTGCAACGGTCATCATCGGAAAAAGCAGCGCCGATCCCGCGAGAAGGATCAGCATCCACTTTCCCATTTCGCCCAAAACCGCGGCGGCCTCGGAAGGCTCAGGATTCTCGCCGAGCGCGACGAGGGACGCGAGCGAGGAAAAGAGCGGCGGCAGCGCGTAGCATTGAAGCGCCGTGACAAGAGCTGTCGGCAACCATAGCGCTTTGAGGAGATCGAAGGCGTGGCGCGCAAGATAAGCCAATGTCGCGCCGAAGGCTTTGAGGACAGGAAATCTCATCGCCGCTTCCCTTAATCGCCGCCGCCGGCGCCTTCGATCCGTCCGCGACGACAGTGGGCCGCGCCATTTTAAGGATGCGACAGTTCACCCGACGCGTAAAGCGCGAAACTTTCGGCAAGTATGGAAGAATCCCCGATTCGGCGCAATTTCGCGTGATAGCCGCGTCGCCCTGCGCAGGCAGGCCGCAACGGCTATCGGTAGAACGTCGTCTCGGCGCCCGTGAACGACCACGGTTCATCGAGATCGATGCAGCGCTGCGCCCGCCCGATCGCTTCGATGCGCATGATCGGGGCCGCATCATCGGCTTCGATCGCGAGCAAAATGACCGCATTAATCCTTGGGCCAACGAAATTTGCGCGCAGGCCCTCATAACAATATGTCTCGCCCGGCTTCACCTTGTCGAAGGGCTGGTTGATGCGACCCTCGCCCTGCTCAAAGGTCAGGAAGTCGCGCGCCGATTCTTCGCGCGCCTCTTCAAGCATCGGGTTGAGCCCGACCATGTCGGCGGTGAGCGAAACGAGGCGGCCGTGCAAGGCGAAGATCATCCGCTCGGGATCGACAGCGTCCGGCGCAAGGGCGATGGCGCTCACCTTCGAAGTTCGTCCGTTGTGAGAGGCGTCGGTGAACCAGGCGCCCTGAGCAGCGCCCGGCGTGTCGACAAGCGCCGTACGGCAGGCGTTTTCTCCTTTGGCGCGTCTGACGCCCCATGCGTCGCCGAGCTTGCCTTTCCACGAGCGCGACATGCCTTCGGGAAGGTAATCCAAAGGGCACTGAATATGCGGAACATCGATCGCGATCGCCTTGAGGATATCCGGCGGCGCCGAGATCGCTGCTCCCTCCGCGTAAGGATTGCTCTGATAGCGTTCCGGCCGATCAAGCGCGGCTGGCGCTGCGGCCCGGTCCTCAAGAATGACATCGAACCCGTCGGCGCGGCCAAGCGGTTCGCCCCGCCGGACGCGAACCGCCGTCACCGCCGCGATGTGATCGGCGCCCCCGATCTCGTGAAAGCTCTTGAGGCCGCCGGCGCGCGCAAGAAGGTCCTTGTCGATTTCGTCGACATCGTCATAGGCGAGCGACACGGTCTCGCAGATGGAAAGGCGCAGCGTCCAAGCGACGCGCGCCGCGCCTCCGTCGGCGTCGCGGATCGTCCGCCGCTCGATTGCAACGATGTCGGCCTTTGCGGGCGCCAGAACGTCGGTCGTCCGCCGCTCGAATGCGGTGCGCCCCTTCTTCGTGTTGAGACGGATCGCCGGCGCCGGAAGCTGTTCGCCGGGCGCGGTGACTTCGCCGAGCGGAGAGACTGACAGAATATCGTCAAGGGGCGCGAACGGACCCTTGAGCGCCGGCTGTCCGCTTTCGCACTCCCGCGCTGCGAGCAGCGCCGGGTCGCCTGAAAAGACCGCCGCCTTGGCGGCAAATCGCCGACCGGCGTCGGGATTGGCGATGATCGCGCCCATCAGCCCCGCGGCGACGAGACTCGCCGCAAGGCGCATGAAATGCTCCGACCCGACCATTGCCCGACCCAAGACCCCCAAATCCGCGGACAGAATCGGGGCCCGGCTGTCTCGAGTCAAGAAAACGAACGGTCATCAGCTCCGCGCGGGTTCCGCTTCAGCGTGCGGCGTTGCCCCTCTGCCGCACCCTATGCGCGTCTTAACCTTTTCTCGACAACGGCGGCCCCGTTCGCGATAGTTGCGCCCGTTCCGGTTGCGAGGGAGGACGGCTCACATGGTCAAATGGCGGGGGCGCGAGGGCAGCAAAAATGTCGAGGATCATCGCGGCGCGATCGCCGGCGCGGGACTCTCGGGCGTTGCGATCCTTCTCCTGCGCTTTGTTCTGAGCCGCTTCGGCATTGGCGGGATTGTTGTCCTCGTCGGCGGCTTCTTCGCGCTCCGCGCAGTCGGCGTCGATCCGCTCGCGCTCCTTGGCGGCCAGCCGGCGGGACCGGCGCAAGTTTCCGCCGAGGATCAGGAGGCCTACGAATTTTCCTCGGTAATCCTCGCTGAAACGGAAAAGGTCTGGACGGACATATTCGCCGCGAGCGGATCGCGCTATGCCGCGCCCGTCATGCGCATTTATACGGCGCAGACGGAGACGGCCTGCGGATTTGGGTCGGCTGCAGCGGGTCCGTTTTACTGTCCGGGCGATCAGAAAGTCTATCTCGACACGAGTTTCTTCACCGAACTCTCGCAGCGTTTCGGCGCGCCGGGCGATTTCGCCGCCGCCTATGTCATCGCGCACGAAGTCGGCCATCATGTGCAAACAGTTACTGGAACGTCAAACGAGGTGCGCAACGCGCAGTCCCGTGCGGGGGAGGAGGAGCAGAACCGCCTGCAGGTGATGATGGAGTTACAGGCGGACTGTTATGCAGGCGTGTGGGCCAATCACGCCGACCGCATGTCGGGTCTTCTTGACGAAGGCGACATCGAGGAGGGACTGCGCGCAGCTTCTGCGATCGGCGACGACACGCTTCAGCGAAACGCCGGACGGCGCGTGACGCCCGAAAGCTTCACGCACGGATCGGCGGAGCAGCGCGCCCGCTGGTTCACGGCCGGCTACCGCACCGGCGACGTCAACCAGTGCGACACGTTCAACGCGCGCTCGCTTTGATGTCAGTGCACCCTGCGCCGCTCGTGCGGACTATCGAGCGAGAACGCAGGGATGTCGACTTCGAAGAGTTCGCCTTCGGCGCTCTCCATGCCGTAGCGACCGACCATCATTCCTGACGGCGTCGAAAGCGGTGCGCCCGACGTGTATTCGTAGCGCTCGCCGGGCTTGATCAGCGGCTGTTCGCCGACGACGCCGACCCCGCGAACCTCTTCAGTCAGCCCCTTGGCGTTCGTGATCAGCCAGTGGCGCGTTCTAAGCCGCACGCTCTCGCGCGATCCGTTGTCGATGCTGACGGTGTAGGACCAGACGTAAAGGTCGTCGTCCGGATCAGACTGACCTTCAAGAAAGGTCGGGCGGACGCTGACCCTGATCCCTTTCGTCACCCGCTCATACATGACGCTTCTCCACACGACGTCGCAGCGATGCTGCCGGCGTCGACGTTACTCTGCGCGCCGACGCTTCGCCAAGATGGTAACGCGCAGGATGAAATCGCCTTTTGCGGGCGGGCGGCTTGACGGGCGATCACAGAGACGCTTCAGCTTCCGGTTGACGCGCACTTGTCTTGCCGGAGCGCCGCAAACGAGAAAGTGTGCGTCTTCAGCGGCTCGCGCGCCGCGGATAATAATCTGGCACACCGATACCGGGAACATGATGGGCGTCCTCAACGCAGAACAGATCGCAGAAGAGATCGCCGCCGGCGCCGTCATGCTGGCGCGTCCGCTCGGCGAACGACAGCTTCAACCCGCGTCGATCGATCTGACGATCGCGCGGCGCGGCTGGCGCGTCAGGGCGTCCTTCCTGCCGTCGCCGGGCAAGAGCGTCGCCCAAAGGTTGAACGACGGTCTCACGATGCACGAGATCGACCTTGCGAACGGCGCAGTGCTCGAGCGCGGCTGCGTCTATCTCGTAGAACTTGCCGAAAGAGTGCGCCTTCCCGCCGACACCGCAGGCGCAGCGAACCCCAAGAGTTCGACCGGACGGATCGATGTCTTCGTTCGCCTCGTTGCAAATTGCGCCGCGGGCCGGCGCGCGCTCTTCGACGAAATACCCGCCGGCTATGCGGGCCCGCTTTACGCAGAGATCAGCCCGCGGACTTTTTCGATTCTCGTGCGCGAAGGATCGAGCCTCAACCAGCTCAGATTGAAGCGCGGTTCGCCGCGCCTTGATGACGCCGCCCTTGCCGACCTTCATGCGCGCGAGCAACTGATCGACGGCGAGGCTGACATTGAAGGCGGCATCGGGCTTAGCGTCGATCTCTGGTCGGCGGGCGCGCCGATCGGATGGCGCGCGCGCCGCCACGCGGCGCTCATCGACGTCGACCTCGCGGGGGCGTTGGAGGCGGACGACTATTTTGAGGCGATCCCGGCGCCGAAATCCGGGTTCATCATCCTCGACCCGGACGAGTTCTATATTCTCGCCTCGCGCGAGGCGTTGTCGATCCCGCCGGACTTCGCCGCGGAAATGACGCCGATCAGCCCCGGTCTTGGCGAATTCCGCGTTCATTACGCAGGGTTCTTCGATCCTGGATTCGGCTGGAGCGCGAGCGGCCCGAACGGCAGCCGCGCGGTGCTTGAGGTGAGGAGCCACGACGCCGCCTTCGTGCTTGAGCACGGGCAACTCGTTGCAAGACTTGTCTATGAGAAGATGGCGGCGCGTCCTTCCCGGCTTTACGGCGCCGGCGTCCGGTCGAACTATCAGGGGCAAGGCCTCAAATTGTCGAAACACTTCAGATAGGGTCCAGTCATGATTGTCGAAGCCGTCCTTGTCCTTTTCATGCAGGGAACGCCGCCCGGCGATTTCCGGCCGTCGCGCAAGATCGACCCCTACGCGCTGTGCAGCTGCAAGGCGGTCGATGAAAGCTCAATCGTCCGCTTTACCGGAACCGCGAGCGACGCCGAAATGACGCTTGGTCCCGACGGCCAGAGCGCCAACGCGCGGCAGGCGACGATCTTCCGTGTGCTGAAAGGCGAAGGCGCCGACGCGCCGAACCCCGCCAAGGTCTTTCATGTCACCGATCCGGCGAAATGCGGCGTCAGCTTTGACTACGGCAAACGCTATGACATCATAGCCGTGAAAAAGGACGGCGCGCTCGAAACGAACTGGTGCCTCATGGGCAAGCCGCGAAAAGAAGAGTGAATTCGCGAATTCAACCGCGCTCGAACATCACCGAAAGATTGTTCGCCGGCATGTCGATAATCGCGACAGGCGAAAACCCGGCGCGGCGCGCGAGCGGCAGGATGTCGAGTTCAAGATCGCGAACGCCCCATGCGGGATCGCGCGCCTTCAGCGAAGCGTCGAATTCAGCGTTTGAGGGCGCCGTGTGGACGCCATTCCGCGAAAAGGGACCATAGAGAAAAAGGCGCCCGCCGCTCTTCAGCAGTGTGCCCGCGCCGGCGATGAGGCCCTTCGCCGCCTCGAACGGCGCAATATGGATCATGTTGATCGAAACGACGCCGTCGGCGGCGTCAAAGACTTCGCTCCAATCGGGCTCGGTCACGTCGGCGGCGTGCGGGGCGGCGATATTCGGAAGGCCGAGATGCGCCGTCCACGCGGCGATCGAGGTGCGCGAGGCCGCATCAGGATCGCCCGGCCGCCAGAGGATCTGCGGCGTTGCCGCCGCAAGACAGACGACATGCTCGCCGGTGCCGGAGCCGACTTCGACGATCGTTCCTTCTTGCGGCATATGCGTCAGAAAAGCGTCGCGGATCGCCTCGCGATTGCGCGCCGCAGACGGGGAAAAAAGTCGAGCTTCCTCGCTCGCGCGCGTTTCGAGCGCAATTTCCTTTTTCCCGCTCATGACGAACACTTCGATCCGCCGAGCACGCAAAAGCGCGAGCAGTGCGGGTGATTGAGTTTGACGGCGCGCGCCGCTTCCTTCAGCGACGCGCCCATTTCAAACTGGGGATCATCGACAATAAGCGTGCAGGCGACGACGGACGGCGATGCGCCCTTTTTCTTGATGAGCATGCGCGATGTCGCGCACATGATCTCTTGAGGATCCTTCTTCAATATCGTCCAGCACTGCGTCGTGATTTCGGGCGTATCCGCGGCGTCATCCATTTCCGTAAAGAGGACAAGCTGATCGGGCCGGGCCGCATCGATCGGCAGCCTGTATTCGGCGAAGAGTGCGGCGTAACCCGATCGCGCTTCGGCGGCGGTTTCTCCCCAGACGCTGCGCCCGGCGATAGAGAGGGCGGCGCCGTCCGCCGCGAAAGCGCGGAGGCCGTCGAGCGCGATCGCAAATGATCCCTCGCCGCGTTCCTGATCGTGTTTTGCAGCCGTATAGTGATCGAGACTGACGCGCAGCCGGAATTTATCGCCGAAACGTTCAATCAATTTCCTGACGCCTGCGCGCGCTGCCGGCCGCATCGCCGGACGCATCGCATTCGTCAGCACGAGGACGGAAAGCCCGGCGTCGAGCGAGGCTTCCGCCATCGCCAGGAGATCCGGATTCATGAACGGTTCGCCGCCGGTGAATCCGATTTCGCGGGCGCCCATGTCTTTCGCCTCGACGAGAAACGGCTTGAAGTCGGCGAGCGTCAGATAGGCGAGCCGGTCGTTGGTCGGCGAACTTTCAATGTAGCAGTTCCGGCACTCGATGTTGCAGAGCGTGCCGGTGTTGACCCAAAGCGTGTCGAGCCGGGTGAAGGGAACGACCGCGCGCCGCGCGCCGTCCCGCGCAAAATCAGCATCGACAAATTTGCCAAGAGCCCGCAGCCTCGCGAGCCCTCCTCCGTCCGCCATAACCGCCCCATTCAAAGACAGACGGATGAGACGCAAATACGTCCGCCGCCGCAAGCGCCGCGAGCGTCACGCGAGGTCAAAACTACGTCATTCGTCCTTGCCGATCGGCGCGCCCCAAACCGCGTCGTCCTCATACTCGCCGGAAGGCGGCGTCGTCGAATTGAGCTCGCCCGGCTGCGGCGCGGCGTACGGATCAATCGGCGCGGGCGCAACCGCCGGAGCGAGACTGGCTGGCGCGTCCTTATGCGCGAGGCGCCAGACCGAATTCTGCAGCGCCGCCGAGACAGGATTATAGACTTCACCCTTGTAGATGACTTCAGCCGGCGTCACGTCCGCCGCGTAATAGGCCTTGTTGAAGTTCTTGCGCGTTTTCAGCACCGCCCCTTCAAGGGTGACGCCGCCGTAAAGGCCGCGTGAGCGCGAGAAGGCGAGGATATCGGTCGTTTGCGCCTTCGCGCCGGCCCCGATCGGACCCGCCGCGATCGAAACGTCCGCGCCGAGCTTCACCGACGTCGACAGCAAATGCTCCATGCCGCGCTCTGTCATCACGAGAAGGACGATTTCCGATTTTTCCACACCCGCCTGAAACCCGAAAGAACCCGAGCCGACGACGAAGAAGGTCGGCTGCGACCAGGTGCCATCCTTGTTTCGCGCGATCATGACCGCATCGCCGCCCGATCCGCCGAACATGAAACCGGCGCGCCAGGATTCCGGGACGACGACGACCGCTTTGGCCTGATCGGCGAGCGACCACATCGGCTCGAATGCGCCGTCGTTGGAAAAATAGCTGATCGTCTCGGCGGCGTCCTCGACAAGGTCGATCGCTTCTTGCCGTTTGTCGCCGGCGGACGCCGGCGCCGTCGCCAGCATGACGCTCGCCGCAGCGGCGGTCCCTGTGCGAATGAAGGCTTTCATCATGACGGAACTCCCTTTTTGCGCCGGCAGCGCCTGAGGCCCCTAATGCATGGAAAAGAGGCGGGTCTTGGGCGCCTTTGTAGAATCTTGGAGAGCTTCGCGCGATCCGTCGAGCGTTTCGGCCCCCAAATTTTCGTTAGGCGGGAAACGCCCGGTCGGCTTGACTTTCGCCGGGCCTCAGCCAATCCAATAGCCGCGCGGCGGGTATGATGTAATGGCAGCCTGTCAGCTTCCCAAGCTGAACGCGCGGGTTCGATTCCCGCTACCCGCTCCAGTCAGCTTCAACGCAGTTATTCGCCCTGGGGCGCTTCCGCCGGCTGCTCCGCCGTTTCGCCTTCGCCTGCCGGCGCGGCGGGCGTTTCGCCTTCAGGCGCATCGCCTTCCGCTTCCGCCTCATCGGCTTCCGGCGCGGCGGCCGGGGTTGGAAGCGGCAGCGGGCTGTCGGACAGCGTGTTGAGAAACGCGATCAGCTCGGCGCGCTGCTCGGCCTTCGGGAAGCGCTGCACCATCGCTGTTCCCGGAATATAGGCCTGTGAGTTTTCGAGATAGGAACTGAGGCGCTCGAACGTCCATTCGCCTCCCGCCGCTTTGACGGCGGCAGTGTAGTTGAAACCCTCATGCGACCCGACCGGGCGGCCGACGACGCCCCAGAGATTGGGGCCGGTTCCGTTGGCGCCGCCCTTCTCCAGCGTATGGCAGGACTTGCAGAGCGCGGCGCGCCGTTCGCCCGCTTTCGGGTCGGCGGCGGCGAGAAGCGTTGCGAAATCGACCGGCGCCGCGGCTTCGCCGCCCTCGGCGCCTGCCGCATAAGCGATCGGATACTGCGGAAACGGATGGGCGCCTTCCTCGTGCGCGACCTCGTGATGGCCGCCGCGGAGCGCCGTTGCAAGCTGCGGCAAGCCGAAGAACAAGAGCAGCGCAACCAGCAAGGCGGCGGCGAGTTTGTTGAAGAACATCGGGTCTTGCATGGGAGGCCTCGAGGATTGGCGCAGCGACGGATTGGCGGGCCTTTTAGCGGCGCCCATTGCCCACGGCAAGAAAGGCCGGAAACCCGTCGGCGCGGCCTAAGCGCGCGCCAGCGTCAACGCCCCGCTTGTTCCATCCTCGCCGATGCGGCAAGGGACGGTCGGCAGACCGGGCGATGAGCGATGAGCGACGCGGCTGAAGGGCGGGACATGATCGCATTCCAGGGCGAACCGGGGGCCTATTCCCATCTCGCCTGCGAATTGTTTGAGCCGGGACTTCGCTCGCTCGCCTGCCCGACTTTCGAAGAGGCCTTCGCGGCTGTGCGGGAGGGGCGCGCGTCGAGAGCGATGCTCCCGATCGAAAATTCGCTCGCCGGGCGCGTCGCCGACATCCACCATCTCCTGCCCGATTCCGGGCTCCACATCGTCGGCGAGCACTTCTTCGCCATCCGCCATCAGTTGCTGGGCCTTAAGGGCGCCCGGATCGAGGACATACGCATCGTTCGAAGTCACGCCATGGCGCTCGGACAGGTTCGCGGGCTGCTCGCCCGGCCGAACATTCGCGCCGAGGTGACGGGTGATACGGCGGGCGCCGCGCGCCAGCTCGCCGAAAGCGGCCGAATGGACGAGGCGGTCGTCGCCTCGGCGAAGGCCGCCGAACTCTACGGCCTCGATATCCTTGAGGCGAACGTCGAGGACGCTGGCCACAATACGACGCGCTTTCTTGTCATGGCGCGGGAAATGATCGAACCGGCGCACGCGGGGCCCTCCATCACAACTTTCGTCTTTCAGGTGAGGAATATTCCGGCCGCGCTTTACAAGGCGCTCGGCGGCTTTGCCACCAACGGCGTCAACATGACCAAGCTCGAGAGCTATATGCGCGAAGGCTCGTTCAGCGCGACGATGTTTTACGCCGACATCGAGGGGCGTCCTGACGATGCGTCCGTGAAGCTCGCGCTTGAGGAGCTTGCGTTTTTCTCCACGCGTTTCAAACTGCTCGGCGTTTACCCGTCAGCACGCGAACGAATCTAGACCGGCGGCTCCAGGCTGGCGGTGCGGATTCGCGAAACAGGCGAAACCGCGCGTGAAGATTCACGCAAATCGACGCTTGAATGCGTGGAAGCCGCGCCCATCTTCCATGATATTTGCCGGAGCGCGGTTTGCGCCGCGTCCCGGCGGCTCTTTGACAAGTCGGTTCTTTATGTAGGGCGCGGATTGCATTCTGCGACCCTGTAAATCTCTTCACGCGGGAAATCGGCATTTGCTTCGGGCGCAGAGCGAGGTGCGGAAAGTGCGGACAAATCGTCTGCGCGCCGCGGAAATCCTCGATTCGTGGGGGGTCGTGAGCGCCGGGTCATTCGCCTTTTACGGACGATCTCGCAACCGGCGAGCGAATCCTCACATCTGCGCCCAGCGCTCGATCAGGCGTCGCGCAATCGTGAAGCGCGGCGGCAGACGCACGTCCTCGCGCCGCTCGCCGGCGAGAAGCGATCTGATTTCTTCAAGCGTTATCCATCGCGCCTCGACGATTTCCTTCGTGTCGAGCTTTAGCGTTCGATCGGCGGCGCTCGCGATGAACCCCATCATCAGCGACGATGGGAACGGCCAGGGCTGTGAAAACTGATAGCGAACATCGTCGATGGCGACGCCCGCCTCCTCGCGCAGTTCACGGACTGCGCATTCTTCCGGCGTTTCGCAGGCCTCAACGAAGCCGGCGAGCGCCGACAGGAATCCGGGCGGGAAATGCGGGCCGCGGCCGAGAAGACAGGCGCCGTCATGAACCGCAAGGACGATCGCTACAGGATCCGAGCGGGGGAAATGTTCAGCGCCGCATGCGGGGCACTGACGCCTCGCCCCGCAATCTCTCGTTTCGGTCTTTGCTCCGCATAGAGCGCAATGCGCATGGCGGCGATGCCAGTCGAGAAACCAGCGCGCCTCGCCGATGATGGCGAGCTCGTCCCCTGGCATAACGGCCGCCGCTTCGCGAAGCGGCGTGTAGACGCCGAGATCCGAGAACGGCGCCGTCTCAGGCGATTGCGCGTCAGAGACATCAACGGCGAAATGCGCCGCCGCGCCGGAAAGGCCCAGAAAAACTGTCGGCGCGTCGGCCGGGAGATCGCGCCGCGCTGCGGCGCTGAGGAAAGCGGCTCTTCCTTCGCGAATGAGCGGATCGCCCCGATGCAGCGGGAGGAAGACGCTCGATGGGTCGGCGAGCCTCATCGCAATCCAAGCAGGATCGGCGCGCGCATCCGACGCGCGATCGAGCGGATTCCCGGAAAAGGCGATTCGGTCTGATGCGGTGGGCATAGCGGCGATCTAGCCTCCGGCGCCTTCAGACGCCAGCGCCGAACACAGCATTCCAGCGCAGGATGATGATGAAAACCGCACACGCCCAGCTCGCGCAGGCGGCGTAAAAGAGCGCGGGCGACGAACGCACGATCACATTGCCTGACCACTGCACCGGCGTTTCAACGCCAAGCGGCGTGAAGAGGTGAAATGCGATGGCGCCCGTCATGATGCCGAGCGCAAGGACCGCGCCGGCGAACTGCGACAGCGCGACATGCGCGCCATCCGCAAAGGCGATCAGGGCCGCCGGCGCAACAATCAGAAGAAGCGACGAGGCGAGTTCGCCGAGGCCGATCAGCCACGGGCCGGCGGGATAGAAGAGTTCGATTTTTGACCAGTCGCGCAAAGTCTCGAAGATGTGCCGCGTCGTCCGATGTCCGGCGAACTTGAATCGAAGGGAGTCGAGAAACACGCCGGATATGAAAAGCGCCGCCGCCCAGAGCGACAGCGACTTGATCGTGTGCGGCAGCGACTGGATCGTCTGCATGGGAATCGCGCCTCGAAATCGGCGTTCAAACTACCGCATTTGCGTCCGCCGGGCGATAGGCCGCTTTGGCCTACAGCTTCCAGGCGTTGCGGCGCATCAGGAGGATAATCAGCGCAAAGAGCCAGCTTGCGCAGGCTGAATAGAAAAGCGCCGGCGAAAATTTAGTCGGAACGCCGTTCGCCCACTCCACCGGCGTTTCAACGCCAAGCGGCGTGAAAAGATGAAAGAATATGGCGCCCGACATGATGCCGATCGCAATAAGCGCGCCGCCGAATTGCGAACGATCGGCCAGACGGCCTTGCTTCGCCGCCAAAAGCGCGAGCGGCAGAGCGATCAGCAGGATTGATGCGAGAAGTTCGCCGAGACCGATGATCCATGGGCCAGCCGGATAGAAAAGGTCGATGCCGGACCATTCCTTCAGCGTCTCGAAGATGTGACGCGGCGTCGGATGTCCGGCGAACTTGAACCGCAGGGAATCGAGAAAGATGGCGGAGATGAACAAGCCCCCGGCCCACGGGAAATATCGTTGGAACATTTGGAGCCCCCTGATTTGCTCAAGCGTCGACCGGATATCCGATTATCACGCGCTAGCGACGCCCCGCCATCACATTCCGCCCTCTTGCCTTCACGGCTTTGAGCGTTGATATAGCCCCCGGAAGGCTGGCGGACGGACCCCTCGCCAACCCGGTCAGGTCCGGAAGGAAGCAGCCGTAACGAGTTTCGGCCCGGGTCGTTTCAGCCTTCCACCCTTCTTAACGCCGCGCATGGGGAGATCGATTGAAGATATTCCTGACCGGCGGTTCAGGGTTCGTCGGCGGCGCCGTCGCAAGAGCGCTTTCGTCGCGACATTCCATCTTGGCGTTGTCTCGCTCGGAGCAGAGCGACGCCGCGTTGCGGGCGGCAGGCGCGCTGCCGATCCGCGGCGATCTCGCAACAGTCGTCGCCGAAATGATGATTGGCTGCGACGCCGTCATCCATGCCGCCGCCTATGTTGAGGAATGGGGCCCGCTTTCGGCCTATGAAGCAGTCAATGTGACGGGCACGGAGCATCTTCTGAAGGCCGCGAAAGAGGCGGACATCCGCCGCTTTGTTCATGTCGGCACGGAAGCGGCTCTCTTCTACGGCCAGCACATGCGCGACATTGACGAGACTTACCCGCTCGCGCCCAATTCGCCCTTTCCCTATTCGCGCACCAAAGCGCGGGCGGAAATGGCGGTCATCGCCGCCAACGATCCTGCAAACGGGTTTGAAACAATCGTGATCCGGCCGCGCCTCGTCTGGGGCGAGGGCGACAAGACCGTGCTCCCGGTTGTGAAGGAGATGGCCGAACAAGAGAGGTTCGCCTGGATCGACGGCGGGCGCGCCATGACATCATCGACCCATATCGACAATCTCGTCGCGGCGCTTGAACTCGCCTTGACGCGCGGAAAATCGGGAGCCGCCTACTTTGTCGTCGACGGTCCGCCCATGAAGTTTCGCGACTTCCTCACCCCCTATCTCAAGTCGGCGGGCGTCGCGCTGCCTGACAAATCGGTTCCCGGCGAGCTTGTTCGCATACTGGCGAACGTGACCGAGCCGCTCTTCCGGCTCGCCAATTCAGCTTCCCCGCCGCCGGTCACGCGGTTTGCCGCATACATCATGAGCCGCGACTGCACGATCGACGATTCGAAGGCCCACTCCGGGCTTGGCTACCGCCCGGCGATCAGCGTCAAGGAGGGAATGGCGCGCCTTGCGGGTTAGCCTTTAGCCGGGATAATGACGTTCATGCTTGGTCCTTCCAACACCGCGCCCTACCAGGTTCTTGCGCGCAAATACCGCCCGCAGACCTTTGACGATCTCATCGGCCATGGCGCGATGGTGAGGACGCTCCGCAACGCCTTTGCGACGGGCCGCATCGCACACGCTTACATTCTGACCGGCGTCAGGGGCGTTGGCAAAACGACGACCGCGAGGATACTCGCGCGCGCGCTCAATTATGTCGGACCAAACGGAGAAGATAACGGCCCGACAGTCGAACTCGGCGTCGAGGGACGGCATTGCCGCGCGATTGCGGAAAGCCGCCATCCGGACGTCTTTGAAATGGACGCCGCGTCGCGCACTGGCGTCGGCGACATCCGCGAATTGATTGAGGGCGTGCGCTACGCACCGGTCGAGGCGCGCTACAAGGTCTACATCATCGACGAAGTGCACATGCTGTCGAACCAGGCGTTCAATGCGCTCCTCAAGACGCTTGAAGAGCCGCCGCCGCATGTGAAGTTCATCTTTGCGACGACGGAAATCAGGAAGCTTCCCGTCACCGTGCTTTCGCGATGCCAGCGTTTCGATTTGAGGCGCATCGAGGCCGAGACGCTCGCCGCGCATCTCCGGTCGGTCGTCGAAAAGGAAAAGGCGAAGGTCGAAGAGGAAGGCCTTTTCATGATTGCGCGCGCGGCGGAGGGCTCCGTCCGCGACGCGCTTTCGATCCTCGATCAGGCGCTCATCCAGCGCATGAGCGGCGATGAGACGGTCACCGCCGAGATGATCCGCGGCATGCTCGGCCTCGCCGACCGCAGCCAGACTTGGGACCTCTTCGAGGCGACGCTTTCGGGTGACGCGAAATCGGCGCTTGAAAAATTCCGCCTTCAATATGACGCCGGCGCCGATCCCGCGGTCATTCTGCGCGACCTTCTTCAGATCACGCACCTTCTGACGCGCGTCAAAGCGGCGGGCCCGGAAGTCGCCTCGCACGGCGCCGCGGGCGAAGCGGACGCCGCGCGCGCACGCAATTTGGCGAACGCGCTCGCGATGAACGCTTTGACCCGCGCATGGTCGCTGCTGATGAAGGGATTGATAGAAACTCAGTCGTCCCCCGATCCGGTCGCTGCAGGCGAAGTCGCGCTCATCCGTCTCGCCTTCGCCGCCGATCTTCCGACTCCGGATGAAGCGCTGAAAATGCTGTCAGGCGCTTCCATGACGGGATCGCCGTCGCGCGCGCCGCACTCATCCCCGCGCGGCCCCGCCTCAGCGCCGCAAGCCGCCTATTCAGAACCGCAAGCTGCGTTTCAGCCGTCGGTCGCCCCACCGGCGCCTGGCGGGCCGAAACTTGAAAGTTTTCTTGACGTCGTCCGCCTTGCGGATTTGAAACGCGACGCCAAACTCAAGGTCGAGCTCGAAAGCTACGTGTACCTCATCGCCTTCGAGCCCGGACACATTGAGCTGAGAATGCATGAGCGCGCGCCGGGCGATCTCGCAAATCGCCTGATGCAGCGCCTCAAGGAATGGACCGGGCGGCAGTGGATCGTTTCCGTGAACGCGCAAGAAGCAGGGCGCGAGACGCTGCGCGACGCCCGCACGGCTGAAGTCCTTGCGCACCCGCTTGTCAGGAAAGCGCTTGAAATATTTCCCGGCGCCGAGATCGTCGCGATCCGCGATCCAAGGCCGCAGGATGAGGCGGCAAGCGAACCGGCGCCTGTTGAAGAGGAAGGAGAATAAGGCGTGAAAGACATCGGCGAGTTGATGAGACAGGCCGGCTCCATGCAGGCGAAGCTTCAGGCCGCTCAAGAAAAGATCGCAGCGCTCGAAGTCGAAGGTCAAGCTGGCGGCGGCATGGTGAAAATCGTCTTCAATGGCAAAGGGTATGCGAAAGGCGTCGCCATCGAGCGCACGCTGCTGAACGCTGATGAGGGAGAGATCCTAGAAGACCTAGTCGCCGCCGCCATCAACGACGCCAAATCGAAACTCGAGACGCGCGCCGCTGAGGAAATGAAATCGTTGACGGCGGGACTGCCGCTGCCGCCGGGCATGAAGCTGCCATTTTAGCGAAACGATTGCGCCATGCGGGCCTATGTCTGGACCTACCGCGTCAAACCCGAATGGACGGACGCCTTCCGTCGCGCCTATTCGTCAACGGGAGACTGGGCGCGACTCTTTTTGCTTTCACGCGAATATCGCGGAACCGATCTGCTGCAGCTCGCTGACGATGAATGCCGCTACATGACGATCGATTATTTTGATACGCCGGATGGCCGCGCGCGATTTCTCGCAGAAAACGACGACGCTTATGCAACGCTTGATCGTCAATGGCAGGACGCGACGATTGAAGAGACATTCGTCGGCGAATTCGTGATTGAGGATTAGACTTGCATCATGCACGCCGCCAATATCGGACCTGAACTTCAACGCCTCATTGACCTGCTTGCGAAGCTCCCCGGATTGGGCCCGCGCTCGGCGAAACGCGCGGCGCTCTACCTTTTGAAAAAGCGCGAGCCGGTCATGCGCCCGCTCGCCTTTGCGCTCGCCGACGCCGCCGACAAGGTGAAGGCGTGCCCCGTGTGCGGCAACTGGGATTCGATCGATCCATGCGCGATATGCGCTGAAGCCTCGCGCGATCCGTCGATTCTTTGCGTCGTGCAGGATGTCGGCGACCTTTGGGCGCTTGAGCGCGCAGGCGCACACAGAGGGCGCTATCACGTGCTCGGCGGGCTCCTTTCGCCGCTCGACGGGATCGGCCCCAGCGACCTCAATCTCGGAACGCTAATCGAGCGGGCGAAGTCGGGCGCCGTCCGCGAAGTGGTTCTCGCTCTGCCGGCGACCGTTGACGGCCAGACGACGGCGCATTACGTCACCGATCAGCTCACTGCTGCAAATGTCAGCGTGACGCGCCTTTCGCAAGGAGTGCCGGTCGGCGGCGAACTTGATTATCTCGACGAAGGAACGCTCGCCGCCGCCATGAAGACGCGCCGCCCAGCATGACCTTTGGGCAATCCGAGATCCTCGACGGCCTTTGGTATCTCGCCGCGCTATCGTCGGAGGTGAAGGCGGGACATATGCTGCGCCGGCATTTGTTCGGCGAGCCCGCCGTCATCGGACGGACGAAAGCCGGCGCTCCGTTCGCCTTGCGCGATGTCTGTCCGCATCGCGCCGCACCGCTCTCCGGTGGAAAACTGCGCGAGATCGGCGGCGCGACGGTCGTTGAATGCCCCTATCACGCGTGGACGTTTCGCACGAGCGACGGGCGTTGCGCTGCAGTTCCCGCGCTCGCAACAGACGACGAGCACGATCCTTCGACGATCAAAACGCGCGCACTCGCGCTTCATGAGGCGAACGGCCTAATCTGGATATATAACGGCGCAGGCACACCGGAGACAGCAGCGCCCGACATCGGCCTTCCGCCCTCTTGGCGCCCAAAGACAGTGACGGTCGTTGAAGCAAACGGCCCATTCGACGAAGCGGTGATCGGCCTCGTCGATCCGGCGCACACGCCGACGGTCCACAAACAATGGTGGTGGCGCGAAGGCGCGCCGCGCCATGACAAGATCAAGCATTTCGAGCCGACGGAGCTCGGCTTCAAAATGCCGGCTCACAGGCCCTCATCGAACACGCGCATTTACAAGTTCATCGGCGGCGCCCCGACGACCGAGATCGAATTTCGCCTGCCGAGCCTCAGGCTTGAACATATCCGCAACGACAAGCGCCGCATTCTCGGCCTTACCGCCATGACGCCGGGCGAAAACGGCGCAACGCGCATCGTTCATGTCATCTATTGGGACTTCGCCTTACTCGATTTGATGCGGCCCATCGCGCAGTCGATGGCGGACAATTTCCTGCGGCAGGACGGCGCAATCCTCCGGCTGCAGAATGAAAACCTCAGCCGCATCGAGCATCGGCCGCTTTATCTTGGCGACGCCGATGAACCGGCCAAATGGTATTTAAAACTGAAGCGCGCATGGACGGCGCGCGAGAAAACTGGCGATTTCAAGAACCCGCTCTCGCCATCGGACCTGCGCTGGCGAACGTAACTCCGGCTGCGGGAATTGCGCGCCGCGCAGCGATCAGCGCCGCGAGAATTGCGCCGATTGCGCACGCCGGCAGCCCCGGGGGGCCATGCTGGCCAGGCATCATCAGCGGCACGATCCACACGGCGATCAGCGTCAACTGTTCATATTTCAGCCAACCGGTCAGAACGGCGCGTCGTGCAATCAACAGCATCGCCGGCGCCATGATAACGAGTTCGTAATAGAACGCATAAGGCGTCGCCAGCATCGCAGCGGTTGAAAGCGCAGCGGCGCGCAGGTCCCAGTCCCTGACTCGTCTCCACACGATGAAGACGTAGGACGCGAGCCCAATGGTCGTGACGAGCTGGACGAGACTCGCAACAGCTGCCGGTGCGCCGAGCATCGTCGCGAAGCCGAACGGCGTCACGAGTTTGTTGAAGGGAAAGCCGTCGCCGCCCATGCGTGCGCCATGCGCTGTTACGCCGTCAACAAACCCCACCCACACTTCCGGTCCGTAAGCTGCAAGGCTTGCGACGGCCAGAAGGAGCGCGGTGACCGCAGCCGTAAAAAAAGCGCGCCAGCAACCGGCGGCAATGAAGGCGATGGGGATCAAAAGCCCAAGCTGCGGCTTAATCGTCAGCAGCCCTGCGGCGACTCCCGCAAGGATCGGCCGACGATCTGCGAAAGCGCCTGCCGCAGCAAGGAGCGTCGCCGTTAAAAAACCATTCTGACCCGTGATGGTCGCCTGAAAGACTGTCGGCGAGGCGGCAACGAAGAAGAGCGCCCATTTGTCAGCCCACAGACGGGAGGTCGTGAAAAGGAAGGCGCCGCCGAAGAGAGCGATCCAGAGCGTGAAGCTTGCAAGGTAAGGGGGCGCGGCGAATGGCGCGATAAGGAGTGACATCGTCGGCGGGTACATCCAGGCGAAATTGAATTCGCCCTTCCCTGGATAAGCCGCCTGCAGCATGGCTTTGAGATTCGCCATTTCGTAGATGGAGATCATGTCCGGCGCGCCAGCGACTGTCGCTGCGAGCCTGAAGACAATGAAATCTCCGCCGATGATCGGGCCGGCCTTCGTAAAAAGGTCCTCGGACTCGATGATCAATTGCGCGTAGAGTGAAGCGGCGAGGGTGATGAAGAGCAACGCGAGTGCGGCGAGGCTTAGTTTGAGACGCGTCGTAAACAGCTGAAAAATCAGCGGATATTTCTCGGAAAATGCAGCCGCGGCGTGTTTCATACTTTCCGTTTACCATCGCGCTATAAACGAAGCGTTATCTAAAATGCGGCGAGGCTTTCGTCCTGGAGGCGAGAATGTCAAGAATGGCGGAATGTTCGGGGCCGGCGCCTCGCGCCGAACCTCGGCCGCAGCTGCTGTCGATCGTCTGCCCCGCCTACAATGAGGAAGACAGTCTCGACGCCTTCCACATGGCGGTCGCCGCGGCTATGCGCGCGCTCGGCCAGCCTTATGAGATCGTCTTCGTCAACGACGGCAGCAGCGACGCGACGCTCAAGGCCATGATGCGGCTGCGCGATTTGCACGGGCGCATCGCAATCGTCGATCTGTCCCGCAATTTCGGCAAGGAGATCGCGACGACGGCGGGCCTTGATCAAGCGAGGGGCGACGCGGTCGTCGTCATTGACGCCGATCTTCAGGACCCCCCGGAAGTGATCGCCGCGATGATTGAAGGGTGGCGCGAGGGCTACGACGTCGTCTATGCGAGGCGCCGCGCGCGGCGCGGCGACGGTCCAATCAAGCGTCTTACCGCGTCCCTCTTTTACAAGGTCATTCATCGCGTCGGCGCCGTTGACGTTCCGGAGAACGTCGGCGATTTCCGTCTCATGAGCCGCAAGGCGGTCGACGCAGTATGTTCCATGCGCGAACATCACCGATTCATGAAGGGGATATTCGCCTGGGTCGGCTTCCCCTCGAAGGAAGTTCTCTACGACCGAGCCGCGCGCACGAACGGAACGACCAAATGGAACTACTGGCGCCTCTGGAACCTATCGATAGAGGGCATCACGTCATCGACGCTTGCGCCATTGAAAATATCGACCTATCTCGGTTTTACAACGGCGTTCGTCGCGTTTCTCGCGGGCGCATTCTACGTCTTCAAAACTCTGTTCTTCGGCGATCCGGTGCCAGGTTTTCCAACCCTTGTCGTCGTTGTCCTGTTTCTTGGCGGCGTTCAATTGATGGTCCTCGGCGTCATCGGCGAATATTTAGGCCGCGTGTTCAACGAAACTAAGCGGCGCCCGCTCTATTTTGCGACGGATGTCCTGCCGTCGAACGCGGAATGCGAACGTCCGGTCCGCGCGCAAGGCGGCTTAAGGTGATCAATCCGTTCCCGATTTCATTCGCGCGTTTGCGCAGCCATTCCGGAGCAATGGCGCGTTTCGGCGCAGTTGGTGTCGGCAATATCATCACGGAGTTCGCAGTTTTCGGCGCGCTCCTGCATTTTGGCCTTTCGGCAATCGCTGCAAATGCGTTTGGGTTCCTCTGCGCCAACGCTCAGAGCTACGTCGTTAACGCGCATGTGACATTCCGCAAGGACGGCGCCGCCGCTCCTCTCGCCTGGTCAGGATATCGCCGGTTCTTGCTCGCCCATTGCCTATCGCTTGCAATCTCAACCGCATTCATCATCGCTTTCGCCGATCGTGTTGGCCCTTTCCTCGCCAAGGCGGCGGCGGTCGGCTTCGGGTTCCTCGCAAATTATACTACGAGCGCGCTTTTCGTGTTCCGCGCGCGCGCGGCGGACAAATCAGGTTCCGAATCGCATTCATAAGGAGCTATTGTCCTTGAATGAGTCTGGAAGATATTCCCCAAGACGGCCTTGGTCCCGAGAATCCGGCTTTTTGGCTGATTGCCCTCGCGCTCCTCGTTTTCCTGGCGCTGCTTTTGTCGGTGATCCGGAGCGCGGGCCGCGCTGAGCGCATCTCTGCTCGGCGCCTCGATGCGCTCCTTGAAAAATTCGACAGGCTTATCCGCGAGGAAAGCGCACGCAGCCGCGATGAAAGCGAACGTCGGTCTCGCGAACTGAGGGAAGAGATGCGCAATCAGCTTCAATCTGTCGGCGGATCGTTGCGCGAGGGGATCGAGACGAGCCGCAACACTCTCGACGAGCGCCTACGGCTCAGCAACGACTCGCAAGGAAGTGCGTCCGAAGCCCTGCGCGGCGAGGTCAATCTCGCGATCAAATCTTTCGGGGACAGCCTGAAGCAGGATGTCGACGGACTTTCCCGCACGCTGAAGGAAAGGTTCGGCGTATTCGCCGACGGATTAAACGAGCGCCAATCGGCCTTCGAAAAGGCGGTTAATGAAAGGCTGGCGGCCTCAGCGGAGAACGTCGCAGCGCTCGCGCGCAGCAACGCCGAGGCGCATGTGCAACTCAAAGGCGCTGTCGAGGAGCGCCTTGAGAAATTGCGCGTCGGCAACGAGGCGAAGCTCGAGCAGATGCGCCTCACCGTCGACGAGAAACTGCAATCAACGCTCGAAAAACGCCTCGGCGAATCCTTCAAACATGTCAGCGAACGTCTCGAACATGTCCATCGCGGTTTGGGCGAAATGCGCACTCTCGCCGCCGGTGTCGGCGATCTGAAGAAAGTGCTCTCCAACGTCAAAGATCGCGGCGGCTGGGCGGAAATCCAGCTTGGCGCGCTGCTCGACCAGATGCTCGCCCGCGATCAATATGTGGTCAATGCGCGGATTGACCCCGACTCCTCGCTGACCGTCGAATTCGCCGTACGCTTTCCAGGTCCCGACAACGGACGTGACGTGCTGCTGCCGATCGATTCTAAGTTCCCGAAGGAAGACTACGAAAGGTTGGTTGCGGCGTGGGAAGCGGGCGACGCCGAACTCGCCAAGGCGTCGCTTGACGCGCTCGAACGGATTATCGAAGGCGAAGCGAAGAAGATCGGGGAGAAATATATCAAGCCGCCGCATTCGACCGATTTCGCGATCCTGTTCCTTCCGACCGAAGGCTTGTTCGCCGAAGCGATGCGCCGGCCGGGTCTCACCTCCCGCCTTCAATCGAAATACAAGGTGACTGTCGCCGGGCCGACAACGCTTGCGGCTCTGCTGACGTCGCTGCAGATGGGTTTCCGCACGCTCGCAATTCAGAAGCGATCAAGCGAAGTCTGGAATGTCCTTAGCGAAGCGAAAGCAGAATTCGAGAAATACGCTAAGGTGTGGGACAGGCTTGGCCAACAACTTCAAACCGCACAAAACACGGTTCAGGAAGCTGGGCGGCGAACTCGCGCGGTTTCGCGCAAACTGCGCGACGTTGAAACGCCCGAGGTCCTTACCGGCGAGCCGATCGCAGCGCTTCTCGATTTCAATGCAGCCGACGCGGACGATGAGCCGGGATAGCCTGCGCGGCGCAAATCCGCGGACTCTCGCCAGACCATCATCCGGACTTGTCCGCCCACGCCCGATGCTCGGTGTCGAGATTATAGGCCGCCATCGCTGCGAGGGTCACAATATCAGGGACGCGCGCGCCAACCTGAGCAATCTGCACAGGCCGGGCGAGCCCGATGAGCAGAGGCCCGAGCACTGTCGCGCCGCCGACTTCGCCGAGGAGTTTTGTCGAGATCGCCGCTGAATGAACGCCTGGCGTCACAAGAACGTTCGCCTCACCCTTGAGTCGCGAAAACGGATAGACCTCGCGCACTTTCTCGTTTAGGGCGAGACGCGGCGTCATCTCGCCTTCATACTCGAAATCGATGTCGGCGCGTGCGTCGAGAATCTTCACCGCGCCGGCGACGCGGCGTGAGTGCTCCGTATCGGGATTGCCGAAATTCGAATGCGAAATGAAGGCAAGCTTCGGCGCGTAGCCGAGATCGCGCGCGGCGTGCGCGACCTGAACGCCGATCTCGGCCATATCCTGCGACGTCGGCAATTCCGTAATATTGGTGTCGGCGACGAAAAGCGTGCGCTGCTTCGCCAGGATGATGCATAGGCCGATCAACCGCTCGCCAGGCTTGGGATCAAGCGCGAGGCGCACGTTTTCAAGCGCGACGTCATAATGTCGCGTGACCCCCGTCACCATGCCGTCGGCGTGGCCGTGGGCGAGCATGCACGCGGCGTGGACGTTGCGGTCGTTGTTAGCGAGCCGCATGACGTCGCGCCGGAGATAGCCGCGGCGCTGAAGGCGTTTATAGAGATAGTCCGTGTAGGTCGCCGTGTGCGGCGCCGTCCGCGAATGATAGATTTCAAACTCGGTGTCGACCGGAAGCCCCGCCGCTCTGAGGCCATCGCGGATCATTTCCTCCCGGCCGATGAGAACGGCCTTCCCGAGCCCTTCCTGCTGGAACGCATAAGCCGCGCGCAGGACCGCCTCCTCTTCGCCTTCGGCGAAGACGATGCGCTTCGGTTCCTTCGCCGCCCGCAGCGACGAGTAGACTTTCTGCAGGAATGAGGCGGAAGGATCGGTGCGCGCGGCGAGCTTCTCGGCGTAGCCGGCTAGATCCTCGATTGGCTTCCGGGCAACGCCAGAATCGGCGGCGGCTTTAGCGACCGCGGGCGGAATCGTCGAAATGAGGCGCGGATCGAAAGGCGTCGGGATGATATAGCCCGGCCCGTATTGCAGCCGTTTTCCGTAGGCTTCGGCGACTTCATCCGGCACATCGACACGCGCAAGTTTGGCGAGCGCTTTCGCACAGGCGATCTTCATTTCTTCGTTGATCGTTCGCGCGCGGGCATCGAGCGCGCCACGAAAGATGTAGGGGAATCCAAGGACGTTGTTCACCTGGTTCGGATAATCCGATCGTCCGGTTGCGATGATGGCGTCGCTTCTGACGGCTATGACGTCTTCTGGAAGAATCTCTGGGACAGGATTGGCCATCGCGAAGATGATCGGATTCCTGGCCATGGACTTCACCATATCCTTCGTCGCGGCGCCCGCGACCGAAAGGCCGATGAAAACATCGGCGCCGTCCATTGCTTCCGCGAGCGTCCTCTTGTCGGTCTCAACGGCGTGCGCAGAGCGCCATTGGTCAAGCTGACGGCCCTTGTGGAGGACGCCCTTGGAATCGCAAACAAGCGCATTCTCATGCGGAAGTCCCATCGCTTTGATGAGTCCTATGACCGAAAGCGCCGCCGAGCCCGCCCCCGACACAGCAACCTTGATCTCGCGCATCGACTTGCCCGTGATGTCGAGCGCATTAAGCAGCCCTGCCGCTGAAATTATCGCAGTGCCGTGCTGGTCGTCATGGAACACCGGAATGTCCATGAGCTCCTTCAGGCGCTGCTCGATGACGAAGCTTTCCGGCGCGGCGATATCTTCAAGATTGATGCCGCCGAATGCAGGGCCGAGATAACGTACGCAATTGATGAATTCGTCGGGGTCTTTGGTGTCGATTTCTATGTCGATCGAATCGATGTCTGCAAAGCGCTTAAAAAGAACAGACTTGCCTTCCATCACGGGCTTTGCGGCGAGCGGCCCCAAATCGCCGAGACCCAAAATCGCCGTCCCGTTTGAGATGACGGCGACCATGTTGCCTTTCGACGTATAGTCATAGGCAAGGTCGGGGTTTCGGGCGATTTCCTTGACCGGCACGGCGACGCCGGGGCTATAGGCGAGCGACAGATCGCGCTGCGTCGCCATCGGTTTCGTCGGCGTAATCTCGAGCTTGCCAGGCTTGGCTCCCTTGTGGAAGGCGAGCGCCTCCTCGTCGGAAACTCTGGTCGAAGTGTCGTCCATGGCTGTGAGGTTGTAGGTTGCGGGTTGCAGGTTGTAGATCAGAAGGCCGAGACCCTACCTACAACCTGCAACCTGCAACCCGCAACCTACAACCTCTCTCGCATTGAAGTCGGCGGGTCAGACGATTAGGTGAGACGCATGTTCATACAAACCGAAGACACCCCCAATCCGCAATCGATGAAGTTCCTGCCCGGTCAGGCGATCCTTGGCGCGAGCGCTGTCGGCATGGATTTTCCAAACGCCGAGACCGCGAAAGCCTCGCCGCTCGCCGGAGCGCTGTTCGAGATCGACGGCGTTTCGGGCGTCTTCCTCGGGTCCGACTTCGTCACTGTGACGAAATTTGAATCCATTGACTGGCGCCATGTGAAGCCGTCGATCCTCGGCGCCATTGCAGATTTCCTGACCGCCGCGCTGCCGGTCCTCGCCGAGGGGGCTGCTGCGGCTCGCAAGCCCGCAACGAGCCTTGATGAGTATGAAGGGGAAGATCGCGAAATCGTCGAGCAGATCATCGAGCTTATCGACACGCGCGTCCGCCCGGCAGTCGCCGCCGATGGCGGCGACATCGCCTTTCAGCATTATGAGCCGAGGACAGGCGTTGTCTTCCTTTCGCTGCACGGATCATGTTCAGGTTGCCCCTCGTCGACGATGACGCTGAAGGCGGGTATTGAAAACATGCTGAAGCACTATGTGCCGGAAGTCGTGAAGGTCGAGGCGGTCTCATAAGGGGCGTCAAACGAAATCTGATGATTCAGGGAGCGCGGCGCGCCATGTCCGACAAGATGATCAATGACGAGGCCTTGGACCTCATCTTTCGCGAGGCGAGGACGAGGAATGGCTGGCAGGACCGTAAGGTCGCGCGACCGCTGATGCAAGCCGTTTACGACCTCATGAAATGGGGCGCGACGTCGGCGAACTGTTCGCCGGGACGGTTCGTTTTCGTGATGTCGGATGAAGCGAAGGCGCGATTGAAGCCCTATCTCTCCGGCAACAACGCGGAAAAGACAATGAAGGCGCCTGCCTGCGTGATCATTGCTTACGACGTGGAGTTCTACGAAAATCTGCCCAAGCTCTTCCCGCATACCGACGCGCGAAGCTGGTTTGTCGGAAACGAAAAGCTGATCGCCGACACGGCGTTTCGCAACGGGTCTTTGCAAGGCGCCTATTTCATGATCGCGGCGCGCGCGCTCGGGCTGGATTGCGGGCCGATGTCGGGTTTCGACAACGCAGGCGTTGACCGCGAATTTCTCTCCGGCACGTCGTGGAAGTCGAACTTCCTTTGCAATATCGGCTACGGAACGGATGAAAATCTCTTTCCCCGAAGCCCGCGGCTCGCCTTTGAAGAAGCCTGCCGGATCATCTGAGCGCCAATGCGTGTCCTAGCGGTCGATACCTCGTTTGAGGCCTGTTCGGCGGCGATACTCGATGGCGAGAAGGTCCTTTGGCTCGACCAGCGCGTCATCGGCCGCGGTCATTCGGAAGTCCTTCCCGTCATTGTCGCGGCGGGACTTGAGGCGGCGGGGCTCAATGTTTCAGATTTCGATCGCATCGGCGTCGTCATAGGACCCGGCGCTTTCGCTGGCGTCCGCGTCGGTCTCGCCTTTGCACGCGCTCTCTGTCTTGGGATGAAAGCGAAAGCGGTTGGCGTCAATTCGCTGAAAGCGCTCGCAGCGAGCGTCGAAAAGCGCGGCCTCATAGCGCCAGTTTTCGACGCACGCCGCGGCCAAGTCTACGCAGCCCTTTACAATGCGTCGCTCGAAGAATTGATCGAGCCTTTTGTCGCCGTCCCAGCGGAGGCCTCGCGCCGGCTTTCCGCTGCGGGCGCTGAGCGCCTGATTCTCGCCGGGTCGGGCGCGCCCCTCATCGGTCTCTATGTTTCAGCTCCGTTTGAGACGTCGCCGGTCTCGCTCATTCATCCTGTCGCTGTCGCGAGACTTGCGATGAGCGCGGCGCTTCCATCCTCGCCGCCCGCACCGCTCTATTTGCGCCCGCCCGATGCTGCGCCGTCCGCAGGCGGACTGTTCAACAGGCTGGCCGAGCCATGAGCAAATGGCGCGTCCGTCCTGCAAGGCTCGATGATGCGCCCTCGATCGTCGCGCTTGAGTCAGGCGCTTTCGGCGCCGCGTCTTGGGGCGCGTCCGCAGTTGCAGACGGACTGACAGCGCCGCATGTTGCAGCGCTGATCGCGTTTCCCGAAGGCGAGCGCGAAGCGGCGGGTTTCGCATTCTGGCGGCCGCTCGGCGAGGAAGCTGAAATCCTCTCAATCGGCGTTGCGCCGACCAAACAGCGCCGGGGCTGCGCGCGGGCCCTGCTCGCTGAAATCATCGCGCAGGCCTGCGGCCGAGGCGTGCGCAAGCTTTTCCTCGAAGTCGCCGTCGCCAATGCGCCCGCCGAAGCGCTCTACGCCACCCTTGGATTTGAGCGGATCGGCCGGCGCAAACGCTACTACAGAAATGGCGGCGATGCGCTCGTCATGCGCCTCAATCTGTGATTAAAGGACGCCAGCATGGAGAATCCCCTGACGGATCGACTCGAAAAAATCTGCATCGAAAAGGGCATGCGCATGACCGATCAGCGCCGCGTCATCGCACGCGTCCTGTCGGTCGCCGAGGATCACCCGGACGTTGAGGAGATCCACCGCCGCGCCGTTGAGATTGACCCAAAAATATCGATCGCAACCGTCTACCGGACGATGCGCCTCTTTGAGGAGGCGGGCGTCGTCGAGCGCCATGATTTCCAGGACGGGCGGTCGCGCTATGAGGAGGCGACCGAGGATCATCACGACCACCTCATCGACCTCAAGTCCGGACGGGTCATCGAGTTCGTGAATACCGAAATTGAGGCCCTGCAGCGCCGGATCGCGGAAGAGCACGGCTACCGGCTCGTCGCACACCGGCTTGAGCTATACGGCGTGCCGCTTAAGAAATGACTGCGGCCCGTTCTTGAATCCTTAGGGTAAACTAGGTAGTGTAATCCTCAAAAGAGGAGAACGCCGCTGTGTCGCTCAAGGACCTCTATCCGATCTCCGACATTGATCCCGTCTGGACCGTGCCGCAGGACTTCGAAACCGCTTTCGACTGGCGGTTCGACGACGGGCGCAAGCATATGATGCACCTCTACCAGAAGGGCAAGGACATGCAGTGGGACGCGCTCGCCCGCGTCGACTGGAAGGAGGAACTCGATCCCGAAAACCCGATGCAGATGCCGGATGAAATGTCCGGCCTTTACTACACGCCGATCTGGCAAAAGGCCTCGGACGCCGAGAAGGCGAACATGCGCCGCCATTTCCAGGCGTGGACGATCTCGCAATTCCTGCAGGGCGAACAGGCGGCGATGATCTGCGCGGCGAAGATCGTGCAGCAGGTTCCCGACCTAGATTCCAAGTTCTACGCCGCGACGCAGGTGATGGACGAGGCGCGCCATGTCGAGGCGTACAAGAAGCTGCTCGAGAAATTCGGCCTCGCCTATCCGATGACGAAGCCCTTGCAGACGCTGGTCGACCAGGCGCTTCGGGATTCGCGTTGGGACATGACCTATCTTGCGATGCAGGTCGTCATTGAAGGCCTTGCGCTCGCCGCCTTCGGCAACATTCGCGACCAGTCGAAGAACAAGCTGACGCAGCAGGTGAACGCCTTCGTCATGCAGGATGAATCACGCCACGTCGCCTTCGGGCGCCTTGCGCTGCGCGATTACTACCCGCATCTCACCGACGCCGAGCGCGCCGAGCGCGAGGAGTTCCTTGTCGAGGCTTGCTATCACATGCGCGACCGCTTCGAGCAGCGCGAGACCTATGCGATTCTCGGCCTCGACGTGGAAGAATGCGTGCGTCTGCAGAATGAATCCGGCTACATGAAAATGTTCCGGACGATGCTGTTCCAGCGTATCGTGCCGATCGTCCGCGACATCGGCCTGTGGTCGGACAAGATCCAGAAAGCCTATGCGGACATGGGCGTTCTTGGTTTCGCCGACACCGACTATTCAACGCTCGTCGCCGAGGACAATTTGCGCGCCGAAGAGTTCGAC
>JBMOOR010000237.1:67204-73169 GCA_049324555.1 Pseudomonadota bacterium
GAAGCGGCGCGCAAGGCCCGCGAAGCTTATGTGAAGAACGTCGCCGCCTACGGCGCGGCCGGCGTCGCTGCGGAATAGGCCGCGGGCTGGCCCAGCCCCGCTAACACCGTCAGTCTACGGATTGGCTGCGAGCTTCGCCGCATCGGCGCAATAGCGCGCGGCGACAATGCGCCCATGATCGCGCTCCTGCACGAGGACGGCGCAGTCGGCGTCCCCCGCCGGCGCCTTGAAGGAGAAATCGCCCGTTCCCTCGTGATTGCTTGCGAGCCGGTCGACAGCGTGGACGACATTGACTTCGCGGAAGGTGACGCCGGCGTTGTCGCCGCCCGCGACCTTGGTGACCGCGGAGCGGCGGAACGAAACGACGATCGCGTCATAAGGAGCGCCGACACCGTCAATACGTGTACGGAGGACCCCGTCATCGGCTCGCTTGATTTCAAGGCTCGGCGGCGTCAGGCGCGCCCTTTCATCGACGAACTGCGCTTCGCGGATGCGCGCCTCAAGCGCGTCGCGCTTCGAGCCTGCGACGCTGATGAACCCGTCGATCACAGCCTGCGGCGTCATTCGCATCTCGCGCCCGCGAATGCGCTTGTTGTAGGCCATCTGGCGTTCGACGAAGGCCGCGCGCGCGAACGGATCGGACCACGGGCCGACATCGCGGGCGGCGAACTGGTCCCAATAGTCGACATGCCAGGCGAGCGCGACAATATCGGAACGCTTTGCGAGGTCTGCGAGAATCTCGGCGGCCGGCGGACTTGAGCTGCAAGATTGCGACAGGAACATCTCAACGACGACAGGCCGCGAAATGGGGGCGCCGGAAGCCTCAGACCGCATCGAAAGCGGCGCGCCGACGCCCTGCGCGAGAGCGCAGCCCGCCAAAGCCGCGCACGCGCCGCCGAAGGCGGCGAGGTTCCTCACCAACACAGACCCTGCCCTTGCATCGTCACGGCTTTCAACCTGGCGAAAAACCTTCACGCAATCAATGCGCTTATGGTCAAATTGCTGCGAGGGGGGATCACAATCCGACCCCGGCGAAGACGGGCTTTGCGGCGCAGCAAGTTGCAAGAAACGCCTCCCCGACGCATAGAAGCGCGACGAGAGGCGCCTGCCGGACGGCAAGACCCGGCCGCGGACAGTCAGGATTCCTAAAGCATGAGGCCGAACCCATCGCCGGACGAGACCGAAACCCTGCGCAAGGTCTTTGTAAAGACTTACGGCTGCCAGATGAACGTTTATGACAGCGAGCGGATGATCGGTCTTCTCCGCCCGCTCGGCTATCGCGAAGTCGCGGACGCCGCTGGCGCCGATCTTGTCATCCTCAACACCTGCCACATCCGGGAAAAGGCGGCGGAGAAGCTTTATTCCGATCTCGGGCGTCTGCGCGAAACGAAGGATGCGCGGGACGGCGCGATGACGATCGCGGTCGCGGGCTGCGTCGCGCAGGCCGAGGGCGCGGAGGTCGCCGCGCGCGCCGACATTGTCGATATCGTTGTCGGCCCGCAGGCCTATCACCGCCTGCCCGAGCTGATCGCAAAAGCCGCGCGCCGCAAGGGTGAGGCGCTCGACACCGATTTCGCGGTCGAGGAAAAGTTCGATGCGCTTGCGGAAGGCCGGATCGCCGACGGCGTTTGCGCCTATGTGACCGTGCAGGAAGGCTGCGACAAGTTCTGCACCTTTTGCGTCGTTCCCTATACGCGGGGCGCGGAAGTCTCGCGGCGCGCCGACGCGATCATCGCCGAGGTCCGCTCGCTGGCCGATCAGGGCGTTCGCGAGATCACGCTCCTTGGCCAGAACGTCAACGCCTGGTCCTCGGCCGGACCTGACGGCGGGGCATGGGGACTTGGCGAACTCTGCCGGGCGCTTGCGAAAATCGACGGGATTGCGCGGCTCCGCTTTATGACTTCGCACCCCCGGGACATGAACGATGCGCTCATCGCCGCGTTCGGCGAGGAAGAAAAACTGATGCCCTATCTGCACCTTCCGGCGCAGGCGGGCTCCAATCGGATTCTTGAGGCGATGAATCGCGGCCATACCGCCGCCGACTACTTCGCGCTCATCGAAAAAATCCGGGATGCAAGGCCCGATATCGCCCTTTCCGGCGACTTTATCGTCGGTTTCCCCGGCGAAACGAATGAGGATTTCGAAGCGACACTGTCCCTCGTGCGGTCGGTCGGCTATGCGGCCGCCTATTCCTTCAAATATTCGCGCCGCCCGGGCACGCCCGCCGCCGTAATGGCGAAACAGATCAGCGAGGAAGAGAAGGATCGCCGGCTTGAGGCGCTGCAGGCGCTTCTCAAGGACCAGCGCGACGCCTTCTGCGCCGGGCTTGTGGGCAAGAACCTGCCGATCCTTTTCGAGCGAGCGGGGCGCCGGCCGGGCCAGCTCATCGGCAGGACGCCCTATTTGCAAAGCCTTCACGCCTATGCGCCAGCATCCATGATAGGATCGATCGCGCCGGCGCGGGTCATACGCGTTACGCCCAATGCGCTCGCCGGCGAATTGGTCGCCAGTCCGCGAGAAAGACGGCCGGCGGCGTCGAACACAGAGGAAGCACAAACGCCGCGTGTCTGAACAAGCGCCAACCGCCGACCGCCCCTTCGTCGACCAGCTATCCTTTGACGACAACCGCCTCGTCGCGAGCTTATCGGGCGAACACGACGCGCATCTCCAGATCATCGAGAAGGCGTTCGGCGTTCGCATCGATCCGCGCGGCAACATCCTCAACATATCAGGCCCTTCGTCCGCACGCGCAGACGCTGCGGCGGTCCTTCGCCGTCTTTATGAGCGATTGAAGGCGGGCCAGGCGATCGTGACCGACGACGTCCGCGCGGCGGCCAAGCTCTCTTCCGCCGCCGCACGCGAGGGCGATGACGCCGGCCTTTCGATCAAGACTCCGAAACGATTGATCAGCCCACGGACGGCCGCCCAGCGCGCCTATATGGAGGCGCTCGGGAAAGCCGATCTCAATTTCGGCGTCGGCCCCGCGGGAACCGGCAAGACCTATCTTGCGGTCGCTCATGCGGTCGGGCTTTATCTGTCCGGCAAGGTCGAGCGCATCGTGCTTTCGCGCCCGGCGCTCGAAGCAGGCGAGCGGATCGGTTTTCTTCCCGGAGACGTCAAGGAGAAGGTCGACCCCTATCTCCGCCCGCTTTACGACGCGCTTCACGATATGCTGCACGCCGATTATGTCGAGCGGCGCATCGCGGCGGGCGAGATCGAAATCGCTCCGCTCGCCTTCATGCGCGGGCGGACGCTCGCGCGCGCCGCTGTCATTCTCGACGAGGCGCAGAATGCAACCGTTGCGCAAACGAAGATGTTCCTGACGCGACTTGGCGAAGGCGCGCACATGGCGCTGACGGGAGATCCGTCGCAAAGCGATCTTCCGGCGGGCGAAACTTCGGGTCTCGCCGACGCCTTGTCCCTCCTTGAAGACGTCGAGGGCGTCGCCGTTTCGCGCTTCACCGCCGCCGACGTCGTCCGCCATCCGCTTGTCGCGCGCATCATCGATGCGTATGACACGCGGGATGCGGCGCGCCGGCGCTGAGGGAAGCCGCCGCTCGCGCTCCGCGATTTGCGCATTCCGACGCATGCCGGAGTGTGCGCGAGCGTTGCTGCAGACGATTGGCGGGAGCAAGTGAAAGACAAGGCCGCATCGCCCACGAAGCCCGCCGGCTTCGATGTTGTCATTGACGATGAACGCTGGATCAAAGCGCTTGGCGATGCTCACGCGCTCGCCGCGTCCTGCATCGCCGCCGCCGCAGCGCTTGAGCCCGGCGTCAAGGGCGCCGCCGCGCTCCTCCTCGCCGATGACGCGGCCCTGCAGGACCTCAACCGGCGTTTCCGCGACAAGGACGAGCCGACCAATGTTCTTTCGTTTCCAGCGGGCGAAGGCGCTGAAGGTTTCCTCGGCGACATCGCGATCGCCTTCGAAACCTGCCGGCGCGAGGCGGAAGAACAGGGGATCGCCTTCCGCGATCACGCCGCGCACCTTATAGTGCATGGGCTTCTTCACCTTGTCGGCTGGGACCATGAGGCCGATGACGAGGCGGATCGGATGGAACGGCTTGAAACGCGCATTCTGGCGACGCTTGGCGTTGATGATCCCTATCGGGCGGACGCGGCGAGGCCCTGAATGAGCCGGGCGGACGCAGAGCCGGCGGACGAAGATCGCGCCGAAGACAGAACGCGGGCGGGCGAAAGCGAGGCCGGCGGATTCTTTTCGAGACTGAAAGGGCTTTTCGGCCGCCCCGAAGAGGAGGATTTCGCCGAGGGGCTCGACGAGACGACCCGCGAGGCCGCGATGCGCCTGCCGCGCGCGCGCCGCGAAATGATCGAGCGCGTCATCGCCTTCGACGAGAAACGCGTCGCCGACGTCATGGCGCCGAGGGCCGACATCGTCGCCGTCGACATGGAGACCCCGCTCGACGGACTGATCAAGGCGTTCGCCGAAGCAGGGCACTCGCGCCTTCCCGTCTATCGCGGCGATCTCGACGATCCGATCGGCATGGTCCACATCAAGGACGTCATTGCGCTCATCGCCAATCCGCCAACGGCGAAAGGCGATGACGAGCCCATCCTGAAAAAGATCCGGCGCACCGTTCTTTACGTGCCGCCGTCGATGCGCGTCACCGATCTCCTTTTGAGGATGCAGGCGAGCCGCGTTCATATGGCCCTCGTCATCGACGAGTTCGGCGGCACGGACGGCCTTTTGACCATCGAGGATCTCGTCGAGGAAATCGTCGGCGACATCAACGATGAACATGACGTCGATGAAACCCCCGCGATCGTCGCGCGCCAGGGCGGCGGCTGGGAAGCCGACGGGCGCGTTGAATTCGCTGAGCTTTCCGCAACGACGGGCATCACGCTGCAAAGCGAATCGGAAGGCGTCGACACGATCGGCGGCTTCGTCGTCGATTTCGCCGGGCGCGTTCCCCAGCGCGGCGAGATTCTCTCGCACCCTTCCGGATTCGATTTCGAAATCATCGAGGCGGACGCGCGTAAGATCCGCAAGGTCCGTATACGGAGAACGCCGGCGCCCGCCGAGCCGCAAGCGCAGGCGGGCGAGTGACGGGATTTCTCGCGAAGAGCGCGGCCTTCGTCGTCGCCCTTACCGGCTGGCGGCGATGGGCGCTCGCCTTCGCCGCCGGGGTCGGCGCGGCGCTTTCGATGGCGCCCCTTTATCTCCTGCCGCTGATGGCGATCGGCTTTTCGACGCTCGCGCTTCTCGTCGACGGCGCGCGCGAGGGCGCAAGGCCCGCCCGGCGAGGCTTCGTCGCAGGCTGGTTTTTCGGCTTCGGCTATTTTCTCGTCAGCCTTTTTTGGGTCGGCTTCGCCTTTCTGGTGCAGGCGGAGCAATTCGCCTGGATGGCGCCTTTTGCGGTGTCGGGACTTCCCGCCTTTCTCGCGCTCTTCACCGGCGGGGCGACGGCGGCGGCCGCGAAATTCGGCGGCGGCGGCTGGCGGCGCATTTTCGCGCTTGCCGTCCTTTTGATGCTCGCCGAATATGCGCGCGGCCACATTTTGACGGGCCTTCCCTGGAATCTGCCGGGACAGGCGTTCGCCGGAACCGCGATCGGGGCGCAGACCGCCGCCTATTGGGGCGTCTACGGCCTTTCGCTCATCGCGATTGTCGCCGCCATGGCGCCGGTCGCTTTCGTCAACGGACGCGGGATCTTCAAGGGCGCGCTCGTTTCTCTCGCCGCGCTCGCCGCCATTTTCGCTTTCGGCGCCGCGCGCCTCGCGCTCCTTCCCAAGGACGATCACGCGGACGTCTTTGTGCGCATCGTGCAGCCCAACATTCCCCAGCGCGAGAAGATCGACGGCGATTTCTGGCGGAGAAATTACGAACGGCACATTGCGATGTCGTCGGCGCCCGGACCATCGGCGGGCCGCCTCTTCATCCTCTGGCCGGAAAACGCCGTGCCCGTCATCGACGAAGTGAAGGAAGGGCTCGACATCCTCTCCG
>JBMOOR010000238.1:0-7840 GCA_049324555.1 Pseudomonadota bacterium
CGGCGCGGGAGGAATCGAGGCTGGGGCTTTGGGCGCCCGTCGCGCTCGGCGCCGGGGCGGCCGCCTATCTCAGCCTGAAAGTCGAACCGGCGCCCGTCGTCGCGCCGCTCCTGCTCACGGCGGCGATCGCAGCCGCGGCGAAACTCGAAAAACGGCGCATCGCGGCGCTCGCCGCCGTGTTCTTCGTTACGGGGTTCATCGCGGCCGATGTCCGCGCCGCTCTTGTCGCCGCGCCGGCGCTCGATCGCGAGATCAAATTCGCAACTGTCGAGGGCCGCCTCGTCGCGGTTGACGAAGCCCCAAAACTTCGCAGGCTGATCATTGAGGTTCAATCGATCGAGCGCCTGCCCATGGAGGCGACGCCCAAACGGGTGCGGCTTTCCTGGCGCGGCAAGGAATTTGCGGCGAGGCCGGGCGATCTTGTCGCGATCCGCGCGAGCCTGTCGCCGCCGCCGGAGCCGGCAGCGCCCGGCGGCTTCGATTTCGCGCGCCAGCTCTATTTCAAACGCATAGGCGCCGTCGGCTTTGCGGTATCGCCGCCCTCAGTCAAATCGGAAGATCGCCGCCCGATCCTTGCGAGCATGCAGTCGGCCGTCGAATCACTCCGCGTCGACCTATCGCGGCGCATTATCGAGAAGGCGCCCGGTGATGCGGGCGCCATCGTCGCCGCCGTCGTGACCGGCAAGCGCGAGGCGATCAGCGAGGAGGCGGAAGCAGCGTTCCGGGACTCCGGCCTCGCTCACCTCCTGTCGATCTCGGGATTGCATATGGGCCTCGCGACGGGCCTCATCTTCTTCTTCGTACGCGCGAGCCTTGCGCTGATCGAGCCGATCGCCCTGACACAGCCGATCAAGAAATGGGCGGCGATCGCCGCGCTCGCATCCGGATACCTCTACCTGATGATTTCGGGCGGCGACTGGCCGGCGCAGCGCGCCTTCGTCATGTCGGCGATCATGTTCATCGCAATCATAGCGGATCGCCGCGCCCTGTCTTTGCGCAATGTCGCAATCGCGGCGTTCGTCATCATTCTGACGGCGCCCGAAGCGGTGCTGCATCCCGGTTTTCAGATGTCGTTCGCGGCGGTGACGGCGCTCATCGCCTATTACGAATGGGCGTCGGCGCGCGCTGATCCGTCGCGGAGTTTCAGCTGGGACGCGCGCCTCAGGCGCTATATTGCGGGTATCGCCATTACGGACGTGATCGCCGCGAGCGCGACAGCGCCGTTCAGCCTTTTCCATTTCAATCGCACGTCAAATTTCGGCCTCCCCGCGAACGTCATCTCAATTCCTGTCATGGGCTTCTGGGTGATGCCCGCGGCGATCATCGCCCTGTTGCTGATGCCGTTCGACGCTGACGGACCGGTCTGGCGCATCGCCGCTTCCGGCGTCGATCTTATCCTTGTAATCGGAAAATGGACGATGAACCTGCCCGGCGCTGTCACCGTGTTTCCTGAATGGCCGGCCTCGGCGCTCGTCATGCTGACGATTGGCGGCGTGTGGCTCTGCCTCATGTCTGCGCCTTGGCGCCTTGCCGGTTTTTCCGCACTCCCCGTCGCAATCGCCCTCATCGCGGTTGAGCCGCATCCGGATTTCTTCATCAGCGAGGAGGGTGACAATGTCGGCGTCCTCTATCGCTTGCCGGAGAAAATGCCCGGCCTCGCAGTCTTCGACAAGCGAAAGGGTCGCTTCGACGCAAGGGTCTGGATGGAACAGGCGGGCATCGACGCTGAAAAAAAGAAGCCAATCCGCCTCTCCGAAATCGGCGCCTGTGACAATCTTGGATGCGTCGTTGAGATCGAGGGCGCGACAATCGCCGTTTCGAGCGACCGCGCGGGGCTCGATGACGATTGCGCGCTAAGCAGGGCGGTCATTGCGCTCTATCCGGTTTCGAAGCCGGAAAGACGCAATTGCCGCGCAATGTTGATCGACCGCCGAGACGCCTGGGAGAATGGCGCGCAGGCGGCGTTCGTTTCGGGACGCGGCGTTCGCATCGAAAGCGTCGCGGTCGCGCGCGGCGAGCGGCCATGGACGCGACGGTGAAAGCGCGCTCGCCGGAACGGGGAATTTCTCCGTATAAATACAATCAATTGAATGCTTGAAGTCGCGACGGAAACTCCCATCTCGGCCGTTGAATGTGGTGTGCGCCCCTCAAGGGGCGCGCATCGGCTCTTTGACAAGTGAATCTTTTTGAGCGTCGCGGCGGCGACTTGCTGCACGCTCAACCGAAACCGGGCGCCCGGACCGCCGACTTCCCGTCGCGCGCGAAGAAGCGCGGACGACGAGTCGCGGCGGCGCACGCCGCGCGCTTCAATTGGGCGCGGGCGGGCGCCGGATTTCCATCTTTTCCTCCATGGGTTGCATTCCGTGCGCCCATGCTCATAGTCCTCACCCTTTCCGGGGGCGGAAGGGCTGAGGGGCTAAGACTGCATGGACCTGCCATTTGATCTCGCTGCGATCGGGCCGCGCGGCCAAAGCGCTCTCGGTCTTGTCGCGTTCACCGCAGTCGCCTGGCTCTTCTCGTCGAACAAGCTTCGCTTTCCTTTCTTCGCATTCCTCTGGACGATTGCGGCGCAGATCGGCATCGCCGTGCTCCTGCTTTATTTCCCGCCGGCGCGAGAGGCGCTTGGCAGCCTTCAGATCGCCGTCGATGCGCTGCAGGCGGCGACGCGGGTCGGCACGTCGTTCGTGTTCGGCTATCTCGGCGGCGGCGCAGCGCCCTTCACGGTCGCGAACGGTCCCGCCATGTTCAACTTCGCCTTTGGGGCCCTGCCGCTCGTCATCTTCTTTTCGGGCCTTTCGGCGCTCCTGTGGCATTGGGGCGTGTTGAAGGTGCTCGTTCGCGGCCTTGCGTTTCTCCTCGAAAAGGGGCTTCGCGTCGGCGGCGCGGTTGCGCTCGCCTCATCGGCGAACACGTTTCTCGGTCAGACCGAGGCGCCGCTCCTCATCCGGCCGTTCCTGTCGAAGCTGACGCGGTCGGAACTCTTCATCGTCATCACGGTCGGCTTCGCGACGGTCGCCGGCTCGGTGATGGCGGTCTATGTCGGTTATCTGGCGAAGCTCGCGGACGATATCCTTGGGCACATCATCGTCGCCTCGATCATCTCGGTGCCGGCAGCAATCCTGATGGCGCAGGTGATGATGCCGGAAGACAAGGGCGTCACCCCGACGGCGGCGAAAGCGGTCGAAGGCTTCAAATATGCAAGCTCGATGGACGCGTTCATGCGCGGCGTCACGGACGGGCTTGCGCTTTATCTCAATATCATTGCGTCGCTGATCGCGTTCACCGCCTTCGCCGCGCTGGTCAACATCATGCTGACGGCGGCGCCGGACGTTGCGGGCGCGCCGTTGACGCTCGAGCGCCTGTTCGGCTGGATTTTCTCTCCCTTCATGTGGCTTGCGGGCATTCCCTGGGCCGAGGCGCAGGCTGCGGGCGAACTCATGGGCGTCAAGACGGCGGTCAATGAACTCGTCGCTTATGTGAAGATGTCGGAACTGCCCGCCGGGACGTTCGGCGAACGCTCGGTCCTCATCGTTGTCTATGCGCTCTGCGGGTTTGCGAATTTCTCAAGTCTCGGCATCGCTGTCGGCGGTTTCACCGCTCTTGCTCCCGATCGCCGCCATGACGTAATCCAGCTTGCCCCGCGCGCGCTCATCTCCGGAACGCTGGCGACGCTGATGACAGGTTCGGTGATCGGGTTGATCTGGGTCGGGTGATCCTTACCTTCCTTTTCAGGGGAGGGGCGGCTCTGGAGTTCGCCTTGCTTGCGGATCCAAATTGACAGCACTGCGCCGTCAGTGTGACTTCCGCATATGACCCGAAGCTGGAAAAAAGGCGGCTGCCATTGCGGCGCCGTCGCATGGGAGGCGGAGACGGAGGACGATATCGTCGTTGACGCCTGCAATTGCTCGATCTGTTCGATGACGGGGTTTCTCCACCTCATCGTGCCGAAATCATGCTTCCACCTGCTGAAAGGCGAGGATGCGCTGACGACTTACACGTTCAACACTGGCGTCGCGAAGCATCTTTTCTGCAAGCATTGCGGCGTTAAATCCTTCTATGTCCCACGCTCCAATCCGGACGGCTATTCGCTAAACCTCAACTGCATGGACCGCGCGCAGTTTCGCTCGATCGAGGTGCGCCAGTTCGATGGACAGAACTGGGAGAAGAACGCAGCGGCGCTGGCCCATCTGTCGAAAGAGTCGTGAACCGGCGGCAATCGGCGATCGGCGATCATCTGCCGGCGCCAGGTCGCCGGTCGCCGGCGGCTGATCGCCGCCTTGAAGGCCTCCTCGCTGATATCCGCGCCTGCCGCATCTGCATCGACGCGCCGATGGGCGATCCGCTTCCCCATGAGCCGCGGCCGGTGCTTCAGGTCTCGACGACAGCGCGTCTTGCGATTTTCGGCCAGGCGCCGGGCGTTCGCGTTCACGAAAGCGGGCGCCCCTTTACCGACCCCTCGGGCGAGCGGCTTCGCGCATGGCTCGGAATCGGCGAGGATATTTTCTATGATGCATCGAGAGTCGCGATCGTTCCGATGGGATTCTGCTTTCCGGGGCTGGACGCCAAGGGCGGCGACCGCCCGCCGCGCCGGGAATGCGCCGGCCATTGGCGCGCGCGGCTGATGGCGATGCTCCCCGCCGTCCGGACGGCGATTCTCGTCGGCTCCTATGCGCAAGCCTGGCATCTCGGGGTAGCGGCTGCGCCAACCCTTACGCAAACCGTCGCCCGCTGGCGCGATTTCGCGCCGCGCTTTTTTCCGACGCCGCACCCTTCCTGGCGAAACAACGCTTGGCTAAAGCGCAGTCCATGGTTCGAGACTGAACTCCTCCCGGCGCTGCGCGAGGCGGTGAGGGCCGCGCTCGATTAAAGATTCGTAGGACTTCACGGTTTGCGCGCGGACGCCGTGCGGCTAGTTATAGCGCATCAGTCATCCGGGCGCCTGATGTCCTTTGCTCAATTCGCTTCGAAATCGCCGGTTGAATTCAGGATCAGGCCCGCCCGGCCGGACGATCTCGACGCGCTCGACCGGATTGAGAGCCGCTCCTTCACGCACGACCGCTTTCCCCGCCGCAATCTTCGCCGGCTTCTGAAGAGTCCTGCGGCGCAGTTCCTTGTCGCCGAAAGCGACGACCGGATCGCCGGCTATGCGATGATCCTCCAGCGTCGGGGCTCGGCCATCTCCCGTCTCTATTCGATCGCCGTCGATCCGGATTTCAGGGGGCGGCGGATCGCCGAATCGCTGCTTGATGCGGCGGCGCATGCGTCGCGGCAGAGCGGCGCGACGAGGCTTCGCCTTGAGCTTCGCCCTTCCAACGCTGCGGCGATGCGATTATATCAGCGCGCCGGGTTTACGATTTTTGAGCGAAGGCCCGGCTACTACGGCGACGGCGAGGATGCGATCCGGATGGAGCGGCGCCTCGCGCCGGATATCGAGGGCGGCAGGAGCGCCCATTCATGAGCGCCATTCCATGAGCGATTGGCTCATTCTGGTCGAGTACACGGCCGACCTCGCGCAACACGAAACGCCTCACAAAGTGATGCGCATCAGGGACTACCTGACGACGCCGAACCTCTTCACCGGGCGCCGGCCGAACATCATCAATCTGGCGCGCAGCTATTCCTATCAGAGCGAGGGCTATTACGCCTCGCTTCTCGCCGAGGCGCGCCGCCACCGCGTCGCCCCGACCGTGCAGGCGATGGTCGAGCTTCGGCAGAAATCACTCTATGCGCATGCGGTGCCGGAGCTTGAAGCCGCGCTTCAGCGCGATATCGAGGCGGGCGCGGCGCCGGTCGATAAAATGCTCGTCGCCTTCACGACGACGCAGCCGCGCGGCTATGAGCGTTTCGCAAAGCTCCTTTTCGACTGGTTCCGCGCGCCTGTCATCGAAATCGAAGTGACGGGCGGCGTCAAACCGAAGATCCAGGGTCTGCGGATCGTCTCGCCGCACAAGCTGAAAGGCGAAGAGCGGCGGTTCTTCCTCGCGGCGCTTGACCAGCACACAAGCCGGCGCTGGACGGCGCCGAAGGCGAAAGCCGCCGCGAAATGGTCGCTCGCCGTTCTCATTGATCCGAAGGAAGAAGAAGCGCCGTCATCGCCCGCCTCGATCAAGCGGCTCGCTGCCGTCGCCGACAAGATGGGCGTCGAGGTCGAGCCGCTCTATCCGAACGAACTCGCCTCGCTCGCCGAATTCGACGCACTCTTCATTCGGGCGACGACAGCGATCGACAATTTCACCTATCGCTTTGCAAGGCGCGCTGAACAGGAAGGAATGCCGGTCATCGACGATACGGAATCGATGATCCGCTGCACGAACAAGGTTTACCTGAAGGAACTTCTCGACAACGCGCGGATCCCGGCGCCTCGCACCGAGATTCTCGACGACAAGGCGAACTTCGCCGACGTGATGCAGCGTCTGGGATCGCCCGTCGTCTTGAAGGCCCCGGACGGCTCGTTCTCTCGCTCCGTGCACAAAGTATCAACGCTTGAGGATTTTCAAGCGACCGCGAAGAAGCTCTACGAGGACACCGCGCTCATCCTCGCGCAGGAATACATGCCGACGCAGTTCGACTGGCGCGTCGGCGTCCTCGGCGGCGAACCGCTTTACGCCTGCCGCTACAAGATGGCGCGCGGCCACTGGCAGATCGCCAAGCAGCAGAAGGACGGCGGCATGTCCTTTGGCGGCACGGAGACGATCCCGGTCGAACAGGCGCCGAAGAGCGTCATCGACACGGCGGTCAAGTGCGCGCGGCTCATCGGCGATGGGCTTTACGGCATCGACCTTAAAGAGAACGAACGCGGCGTCTTCGTCATCGAGATCAACGACAATCCGAATCTCGACCACGATTACGAGGGCGAGGTCCTGAAAGACGAACTCTGGCGGCGGATCCTCAAATGGTTTGAAGGCCGCCTCGAAAAGCGCATGGGCGGAACCATCGCCGCAACGCCGGTCGCTCCGTCCGTCATGTCGACGCCGCCGTTGCTCGCGAAAGCGAGCGGGTAGGAGCTTGTCTTTACGCCCGCGGCGTTCCGGCTCGCCGCTTCAACGCTCCGCCCAAGGCTGCAATCCCGACGCCGAACAGAATGAAGGCCGGCGGCAGCGGTATCTCTGAAGCCGGCCTGAAACTCACCGAGAACAGGGGGAATGTCGCGCTGCTGCTGTTCAAAGAAAGTGCGGATAAGGAAGAAGCCGCCGAATTTGGGACAATAATGACGCCCCCGTTTCCCGGCGGCGGGTCGCCGAATCCCGTCAGCGCAAGCGGGCAGGCGAACGGCATGAGCGCGCACTGGCCCACCGTCATCGCCTGCGAGGCGACAAGGTAAGTCAGCGTCTTAGTCTCGCCGGGCTGAAAAACGCCGAGGCTGAGACCGAGCAATGTCGTTTCATTCCACGTGAAAAGGTTGCCGTTTGCGGGATCTGGCCCGAAACCGGACAACGCCAATCCGGGACTGAACGTCGCGCTCATCGTTGTGCTGTCGACGAGAATGGAACCGCCGAACAGCGTCGTTCCGTCGCTGAGAGTTGCGGAAAAATCAACCGCCGCCGATTGTCCGGTTTGAAGCGCGGGCGTTCCGGGAAGATACGACGCGCAGGATTGGATCGCGGTTCGCAGGCAAGAGGGATCGGCGAAATTGGGGTTGGCGATTCCGACCGCGCCCGCAAAGATCAGCGCGCCAAGCGACCCGATGCTTTCGACGCCAGTGTCATTGGTGATCTGCAAAGTGACAGTGACGTTTGACGACGCCGACGCTTTGCCGGCTGTCGCTGCGCCGGCGAGGTACAGGAAGGGATTCTCCTGTCCCTGCCCGATGATCGACGCCCAGTTGAACTGTGGATCGTTC